>JBBKVT010000364.1:0-7943 GCA_037968535.1 Paracoccaceae bacterium | reverse complement strand
CGCGCCAGTTCGCTAAGCGGCGAGGTGGCGCTTTTCAACGGTTACACGCTTGATGCGGCGAAAGACACTGCCTTCGGCTACATCATTGGGGCGGCGTACGAGCGCCCCGAGATCGCGTTGCGCGTCGCGCTCACCTACAATTCAGCGATCGAACATACGCTTCCGTCAACAGAAGGTGGCTTCCCGACAGGGTCGTTCGACACCACGATCCCGCAATCCGTCAACCTGGATATGCAGACCGGCATCGCAAAGGACACGTTGCTGTTCGGTTCGGTAAGATGGGTTGACTGGACCGAGTTCGACGTTGCGCCCCCGGTTTACGTGGCAACAGTCGGCGAGCCACTGGTTTATTACCAATCCGACGTGATCACCTACACGCTCGGGGTCGGGCGCCGCTTCAACGACAACTGGTCAGGCTCGATCAGTGCTGGCTACGAGGCGCAGAACAATGACCTGACCGGCAACCTTGGGCCAACCGACGGCGTGAAATTCGTCGGCCTCGGCGTCAAGTACACGATCGAGCAGGTCGAGATCTCGGGCGGCGTGCGGTATTTCGAACTGGGCAACGCGCAATCGCGGGCGCCCTCGCCGCCCTATCCGCCAAACACGCCGTTCGGCGATTTCAAGGATAACAGCGGATATGCATTCGGCATGAAGATCGCCTACCGGTTCTAAGTCTCGGTTTTTAGAAAGTCACTGAAGCCCCGCCTCGGCGGGGCTTTTTCATTGCCGCAACTTCCGGGTCGCAGCGGCCGATGCAGCCTGCTAGGCAGCGGCCATGAACGCACAAATGACCATACCGGCGCGGGCCTGGGGCGAAATTCTGATGCTGTCCGTGTTGTGGGGCGGGTCGTTCCTGGCAATCAGCTTTGCCTTGCGCGAGGTCGGCGTCTTCACCGTGGTAGCCTCGCGGGTGCTGGGCGCGGCGCTGGTGCTTTGGGTCTACGTGTTTCTGCGCGGGCTGGCACTGCCGCGCGGTTGGCGCCTTTGGAGCGCGTTTGTGTTGATGGGGCTTTTGAACAACGTCATTCCGTTCAGTCTGATCGTCTGGGGCCAGCAAAACATCCCCTCGGGTCTGGCCTCGATCATCAATGCCTCGACCGCGATATTCGGGGTGCTGGTGGCCGCCGTCGTGTTTGCCGACGAAAGGCTAACTGCGCGCAAGGCGATTGGCGTGACGCTGGGGTTTCTCGGCGTGGCAACAGCGATCGGGTTATCCACGCTGCAATCTCTGGACCTGCGATCGTTGTCGCAACTGGCGATCGTCGGTTCGTCGATCAGCTACGCCTTTGCCGGCGCGTTCGGCCGCACCTCTTTCCGGGGTCTCGCACCGCAAGTTGCGGCTGCCGGAATGACCAGCTGTTCAGCCGCATTCATGGTGCCAACGGCGCTTATTCTGGAAGGGCCGCCCGACCTAACGCTGGCCCCTGTCACATGGGTGGCGCTGGCGTATCTGGCGGTGGTGGCGACCGCGCTGGCGTATCTGTTGTATTACCGTGTGCTGGCGGTGGCGGGATCTGGAAACCTGATGCTGGTGACGCTGCTTGTGGCGCCCGTTGCAATTGCGCTTGGCGCCATCGTGCTGCGCGAAGAACTGCGCCCGCAAGCCTATGCCGGTTTCGCGCTGCTGGCCATCGGGCTGATAGTTCTTGACGGCAGGCTGTTGGCGCGACTGCGGCGCTAGGGCAAATTCCCCCTACCAAGCCGCCCTGCCAGCCGCTACCAAGTGGGCCGGAACAGGACGGAACCGACGATGATCTATGAAACGGCAAAAGACTGGCGTGAGACCAAACACAAGCGGGTGCTGTTGTTCGGCATGTCGGGGCTGGGCAAAACCCATGTCTCGAACGTGTTGCGCGATGCGGGACACTGGTTTCACTACTCGGTCGATTACCGGATCGGCACCCGCTACATGGGTGAACATATCGCCGACAATTTCAAACGCGAGGCGATGAAGAATCCGTTCCTGCGCGATCTGCTACGGTCGGACTCGATCTACGTTGCCTCAAACATCACCTTCAACAACCTCGCACCACTGTCGAGCTATCTCGGCAAGCCCGGTGATCCGGCCGAGGGCGGCCTGCCTTACGGCGAATACATGCGCCGGCAAGAGCAGCACAAGACGGCCGAGGTTGCTGCACTTCTGGACACAGTGCCGTTCATCGAGCGGGCGCAGGATCTTTATGGCTACGATCACTTCGTCTGCGACAGCGGCGGGTCAATCTGCGAAGTCGTCGACCCTGACGATCCGGACGATCCGGTGATGCGTGCTCTGGCGGACAACCTCTTGTTGGTCTGGATAAAGGGATCGGCGGCGCATACCGAACAACTGATCCGGCGCTTTGACAAGGTGCCGAAGCCGATGTGCTATCAACAGGCATTCCTTGACCGGGTCTGGGCAGAATATCTTTGTGAAAACAACATGTCGGAAGGTGACGTTGACCCTGATGCCTTCGTCCGGTGGGCGTATGCGCAGGCACTGGACCATCGCCAGCCGCGCTACGCCGCGATGGCGAATTGGGGCGTGACGCTGCGGGCCGAAGATATCGCCAAGGTCGCAACGCCCGCCGCATTCGACGATCTGATCGCCCATGCCCTTGAGAACCGTGGCCCCTAGGGCTATGTCACCGCTTTCCTGAACCAGAGTTCGCCCTTATGCCCATTACCCTGCCCGAAAACCTTCCCGCCTTCGACGTGCTGACGCGCGAGGGTGTGAACGTGATATCGGACACCCGCGCCGCGCGGCAGGATATCCGGCCCTTGCGGATCGGGCTTCTGAACCTGATGCCGAAAAAGATTCAGACTGAAAACCAGTTCGCGCGGCTGATCGGAGCAACGCCCTTGCAGATCGAGTTCAGCCTGATCCGGATGAGCGAGCACGAGACCAAGACCACCGCCGCCGAGCATATGGAAGAATTCTACCGCCCGTTTCAGGAGGTCAAGCACGAGAAATTCGATGGCCTGATCATAACCGGCGCGCCGATCGAGCATCTGCAGTTCGAAGAGGTCACCTATTGGGATGAGTTGCTGGAGGTCATGAACTGGACCCAGAGCAACGTGCATTCGACGTTCGGCGTCTGCTGGGGCGGCATGGCGATGGCCTGGCATTTCCATGGACTGGCCAAGCACATGCTGCCGCACAAGGCGTTCGGCTGTTTCCGGCATCAGAACATGGCCCCAGCCTCGCCCTATCTGCGAGGATTCTCGGATGATTGCGTGATCCCGGTCAGCCGTTGGACCGAGGTTCGACAGGATGAGATCGACGCCGTGCCGGAACTGAGCACCCTTCTGGGATCGGAAGATGCCGGACCGTGCCTTGTCGAGGATACCGATCACCGGGCGCTCTATATCTTCAACCATTTCGAGTATGACAGCGGCACGCTCAAGGAAGAATATGACCGCGACGTGGCCAGCGGCACACCGATCAACGTGCCGCAGAATTACTATCCCAATGACGATCCGTCCCTGACACCGCAAAACCGCTGGCGCAGTCACGCGCATCTGCTCTACGGCAACTGGATCAACGAGATTTACCAGTCAACGCCTTTTGATCTTGATGAAATTGGTCGTTAGCCTCGTCCTTCTGGCGCTTCTGCTGGGCGGTTGCGCGACTACCCAGTGGCGCGCCACGACCCGCGAGGCGGCGGCCGAGGCCGCTTATCCGCCGGAAGGTCAGTTCGTGACCGTGGACGGGTTGCGGGTACATGCGGTTGTGACGGGCACAGGCCCTGATCTGGTGCTGATCCACGGATCCTCGGGCAATACCCGCGATTTCACGTTCTCGTTCGTCGATCGGGTCAAGGACCGCTACAGGGTAATCGTGTTCGACCGGCCGGGCCTTGGCTATTCCGACCGGTTGCCCAAGGGATCCGAAGGCATCTTCGCGCAAGCAGCGCATCTGTCAAAGGCTGCAGCACTTTTGGGGGCGGAACGCCCCATCGTGCTGGGCCAGTCACTGGGCGGTGCCGTGGCGCTGGCCTGGGCGTTGGATCATCCGGCGGCCGCCCTTGTGACCGTGTCCGGCCCGTCGCACCGCTGGGACGGCGCGCCGCCGCTTCTTTACCGGATCAATGCGTCAGATCTGGGCAGCGCGATCGTGGTGCCACTGATCACTGCCTGGGTGTCCTATGATAATGTCGAAAGCCAGATCGCCAGCGTCTTCGAGCCGCAGGACATGCCCGCTGGTTATGCCGATGCAATCGGTGCGCCCCTGACATTGCGGCGTGAAAGCCTGCGGGCGAACGCGGTGCAACGGGTGGGACTCAAGGCGGAAATCACTGCGATGCAGACCCGATACGGCGAACTGACCCTGCCCTTCGAACTGGTCCATGGCGATGCCGACACCACGGTGTATTACAGTGTCCACGCGGCGCCGATGTCCACCGAAGCGCCGACCGTCCACGTCGCCCGGCTACGCGGCATCGGTCATATGCCGCACCATGTCGCGGCAGAGGCCGTGGTTGCTGCTATCGACCGTGCCTCGGCGCGGGCCGGATTGCGCACCGCAGCCAAATAGCCATACTTGACCAACTTTTGACGAAAGGTTGCCCGATGTCCCTGCCCTTTGACGGCGCGATCACCGAATTCTATAAAAACGAGGCCCCCAAGGTTGTCCGAAAGGCGATCAAAGAGGGTAGCAAGAAGGACATTCTGTCCGACAGCTATCCCTACGACAAGCGGCTCGACAAGGACGCCTACAAGGACATCATCGACGTCTTGCAGGAAGAGCTGGTGAAGATGCACGCCGATGTAGTCCACACCGGCAAGCGCATCGTCGTCGTATTCGAAGGGCGTGATGCCGCCGGCAAGGGCGGCACGATCAAGGCGATGACCGAAAATCTCAACCCCCGCGTGGCGCGGGTCGTGGCGTTGCCCAAGCCGTCAGACGCCGAGACAGGCCAATGGTATTACCAGCGCTATGTCGAGGAGTTGCCGACCGCCGGGGAAATCGTGCTTTTTGACCGCAGCTGGTACAACCGGGCCGTGGTGGAACATGTCTTCGGGTTCTGCACCCCCGAACAGAGAGAGAAATTCTTCCGTCAGTTGCCGGAATTCGAGCAGCTACTGGTCGATGAAGGCATCACACTGGTGAAACTCTGGCTCAATGTCGGGCGGGCCGAACAGTTGCGGCGCTTCCTGGCACGCGAAAAGGATCCCCTGAAGCAGTGGAAGCTTAGCTGGATCGACGTCGAGGGCCTGAAGAAGTGGGACGCCTATTCGGCCGCGATCGCGGAAACATTCGAGCGGACCCACACACCTTTCGCGCCCTGGACGATCGTACGATCCGACGACAAGTCGCGCGCCCGCATTGCAGCGATCAAGACTGTCCTGTCGGCGGTTGACTACGCCGCAAAGAAACCCGACGCGATCGGCGCGCGCGACGCCTCCATTTGTGGAGGCCCAGACATCTGGGATGTCTAAACGCGGCTATCACCACGGCAACCTGCGCCAAGCGCTGGTTGATGCCGCTTTGACCCTGATCGAAGAAAAGGGCCCAACCGGCTTTACCCTGTCAGAGGCGGCCAAGCAGGCCGGCGTCACCCCCGCTGCGGTCTATCGCCATTTCGAGGGCCGCGACGACCTGATCGCAGAGGCGGCGCGGCAGGGTTACGAGGTTTTCGCGGATCTCATGGAATACGCCTACAACAAAAGCCAGCCCTCGGCGCTGGCCTCGTTCGAGGCGACGGGACGGGCGTATCTCGCGTTCGCCCGCAAGTATCCCGGCCATTACGTCGCGATGTTCGAAAGCGGAATCTCGGTCAACCGGACCTCGGAATTGGCGCGGCTGTCGGGCCGCGCGCTTGGCGTTCTGGAACGGGCCGCATTGGACCTGTCTGTCCATATCCCGCCGGAACGCCGGCCCCCGGCGCAGATGGTCTCTGCCCATATCTGGGCGATGTGTCACGGGGTGGTCGAACTTTTCGCGCGCGGCTCTCCGGGCACGAAATCGCCGTTTCCGCCAGAAGATCTGCTCGAATCCGGGATCGGTATCTATCTGCGCGGCCTTGGCCTGGTGCCGCCCGACAACTGAAAGGTCACGCGGCGCGGTCAATCGGGCGGAAGCACAACACCTTGATCAAGCGCAGACACCGGTCGCGCACCGCGCTTTGGGACCAGTTGCCGATACGTCCGACCAACAGTACGAACGCCAGCCCGAAGCCGAGCGCCGAAAGCATCCCGAAAAACACGATGCCAAGCGCAGTGGCCGCGACGGCGCCGACCGTTTGCACTGTGGCGAGCGGACCCATCAGTTTTGCCCCGACGTCGGGAAACAGGGTCTGCAGAACCAGCAATGCTACATGCATCGTTGCGCCGAACAGAAACGCACCCGGCACGATCGTGGCGGTCAGATACGCCAACCGTTCCGCCGCAATCTGGGTTATCGGAACATCTTCTTCGTCTTCCGGCAGCAGCCCTTCCCACGGATCCTCTTCCTCGACGTGAACGCAGATCACATAGACCGTGGTCATCGCCAGCACGGCCAGGATGCACAGGATGGTCGTTTCCGGATCGGGCGAAAAAAGCCAAAAGCCTGCGAAACTTGCAGTCATGATCAGGATGATCAGACCGCGGTCGGGCAGGTTCATCACGCGCAAGGCATAATAGGCGATCTCGCTGCTCAGGTCAGTCCCGCGCTCTGCCAGAAAGGCGTGCAGCCGGTTGAGGCTGTAGATCACCGGCACCAACAGCGTTGCGATGAACAGAAAGACGAAGCGCGACAGGCCGCCACCGGCGAACGGTGTCACCAGCGTCATCTGAATGATCACGCCAAGGGCAAATCCAAGAGCGAACTTGATGACGACGTTGCGCAACGCAATCCGCGTTATCACCGCACCGACGGGATCGGCCAGCACGAGTCCCAGAAACAGCCCGGACGCGATATTGTACCGCCAGAGATCAATCGACGGCAAATAGAACCGGGTAGCCGCGAAATCGACCGCAAAGCTGGCCAGCGTATGGCTCATCAGCAGGGCCAGCATGACACTGCTGAAATAGCCCGACAGCGGGTCAGATGTCTTCTGGGTCGACTGTGTGCTCACGCGATTCATTCCGCAGGTTTGATGGCCATTTGCTAGCCCCAAATTGGGCCAAGAAAGGGCCGATGCTGCGGCAAAATGAAAAAAGACCGCCAACAATGGCGGCCTTTCCGATTGATTGTTTCCAGAAGCCTAGCGCTTGGCTATTCGGAAGGTTTATAAAATATCAATTTTTCAATGCATTACACGACGTGCGAATAATCTGCTACCAAAATGCTACTGCTTGCATTCAGCATTACCAAACTTCTGAATACACATATTTTGTGTGCAAGAGTTAATTTGCGCATCACGTCGTGATTGATTTCTATCTACAGTGCGCACAGCAGGAAGAGTGTAATATTCAGTTCGCATTATTTGATTGCAAGTGACTGAATATCCATAGCCGGTGCACGTTGTTTGTCCAGTTGGAACTTGCCTAGTTTGCGTCTGATTATACATCTCTTGCTCATAACGCGGCGGTATCTTAGACATCCAAGTAGATGTGCAAATATTTTTTTCTTCCCTAAACTCAGGCGTTCCACAGTTAGAAATAAATAGTGCAATCCCCACAAATCCTAATTTCTTAATCATCGCAGCTCTCCATTTCTATCCAGTCTCACTATACCAGCCTACCCCAGCAGCATTTATTACATTCGGACACAACAAATCCCTCTGTTTCAAGCCAAAATCACACACACAGCTCCCTCCACACGCGCAGCAACCAACGGCAGCAAGCAAGCCCAAACACTTCATAAATCACTCTCCGTAGCAACCTAAAACGCTACAGATATGCTAATTTCGCTAAATCAATTCATCAACGATATCAGCGTGCTGCTACGAAACTGCTAACAATAGAAAAAGGGCTGCAAAACATGCAGCCCTTTGTAATTGTTGAGTAATATACTCGTTCGTAGTTAGCGCTTGGAG
>JBBKVT010000363.1:0-2792 GCA_037968535.1 Paracoccaceae bacterium | reverse complement strand
CAGCGCCTCGACCACGATCTCGGGTCCGATCCGCACCATCTGTGTCGCATCATCTACCGATGCACCCGCCGCGCGAAACATCTGGCGAGCTTCGGGCAGCAGGATTTTCAGCCCCAGATCTGCCAGCACCTTGAGCGCCATGTCATGGATCTGACCGACCGCGTCCGAGGACAGCACCGATTGCGGCGGGTAGGGGTGGCGAAGTTGCCGGTAGTTCGGCTGTCGTCGCGTCGTTGCTGCCTGCGCTGCGGCGCGTCCGCGTCGCTTGGCCTTGTGAATTTCCACCCCAGTCCCTCCTGTCGCGATATCTCAAAGCCGGTGCGTGCGTTCCCCCAAAGCCCGAGTTTCACTGAGCGTCAACCCCGTCGAAAGCGCCTCTGGGTCCAGCTTCAACTCGATCACAGCGGGCAGTTCGGCGGCAGCCGCCCGCGCGAAAGCGGCCGGGAAATCCTTGGTCGCCTCGACCGTTTCCCCGTGCCCGCCATAAGCCCTTGCCAGCGCGGCGAAATCGGGGTTGGCAAGATCGGTGCCGCTGACCCGTCCGGGATAATGCCGTTCCTGATGCATCCGGATCGTGCCGTAGTGACCGTTGTTGGCGACGATGACGATCACGTTCGCACCGTGCTGCCGGGCAGTCGACATCTCGTTCAGGGTCATCTGGAAGCAACCGTCACCCGCCAGACAGACGACCGTCTTGCCGGGGTTTTCAAGCTTGGCGGCGATCGATGCGGGAAAGCCGTATCCCATGCTGCCCGAGGTGGGTGCTGCCTGGGTGCCGTAACGCTTGAAACGGTAGTAGCGATGCAGGAAGGCCGCGTAATTGCCAGCACCGTTCGTCAGGATCGCATCTTCCGGCAGGTTGTCCGAAAGCCAGCCAATCACCGCCTCCATCTTCACCGCGCCCGGCGTTTCCACGGGCCGCTGCCACGCCTCGTAATCGGCGCGTGCGGCGGTTGTCCACTTTGCCCAAGCCGGCTGCCCGCCGTTCAGTTCCGCAAGCTGTGCCACGACATCTGGTGCCCGCGCCGTGACGGCCAGGTCAGTGCGATAGACCGAGCCGGGAAGATCGGGGTCGGGATGAATGTGGATGATGGTCTTGTCGGGGTCGGCGGGGTCGATCAGTTCATAGCTGCCGGTCGCAATGTCGCCCAGCCGCGATCCCAGAACCAGAAGCAGATCGGCTTCACGCAGGCGGGTCGCCAGTTTTGGATTCATGCCCACACCCAGATCGCCGACATAGTGCGGCGCGCGGTTGTCGAGGTGACCCTGACGGCGGAAGGTGACCGCCACCGGAAGGTTGTGGGATTGCGCAAAACGACGCAGGTTTTCGGCGGCTTCCGCCGACCAATCCGACCCGCCGACCACAACCAGAGGGTGTTTCACGCGCGAAACATTTTCGAAAATCAGTTCTATTTGTTCTTTGCTGACAGCAGCTTGCGGACGCGCTGTGGGCTTCAGCGCCGGAATAGCTGACACGTCGCTTAGCATGTCTTCGGGCAGCGCCAAGACCACCGGACCAGGACGTCCCGACACCGCAAGATGAAACGCACGGTTGATGTATTCGGGCAGACGCGCGGTATCCTCGACCTCGGCCACCCATTTGGCCAAAGGCCCGAAGAAGGCCCGGTAATCGACTTCCTGGAACGCCTCTCGGTCGCGGTGGCCGCGCGCGATCTGGCCGACGAACAGCACCATCGGCGTGGAATCCTGGCGCGCGATGTGGATGCCCGAACTGGCGTTGGTCGCCCCCGGTCCGCGCGTGACGAACGCGACGCCGGGCCGTCCGGTCAGCTTGCCCGTGGCCTCTGCCATCATCGCAGCCCCGCCTTCGTGACGGCAGACGATGTTGGTGATACCGCTGTCGTGCAGTGCGTCGAGTGCTGCAAGAAAGCTTTCGCCGGGAACCGAGAACACCCGGCGCACATCGTGCAGTTTCAGCTGTTCGACCAGAATCCGGCCACCGTGTCGCATCATGATTTCAAAACCTTTTCCAAATCGCCGCCGAATTCCTGACTGCAAAACACGCCGCCCTGAAACAGGTCGGCAATAGCATCCGCCGGAGCGTCACCGGCAGGTGCGGTCGCGGCGTGATCCTCGGCCCTGTGCTTCGGGCGACACCCCAGATCGAAGGCGACCTTGTTGTCCCACCACGTACGGGCGCAGTCGGACATCCCCCAGACCACCTGATTGTGGATCGAGGGATGTTCCAGCCCGATGGCGCATAGTTGCAGGAAATCTTCGGGGTGCAGCCACATCGACAGCCGCCGCGTGTCCAGCGGCTTTGACCAGATGTTGCCGATCCTGACCGAGAGGGTGGCGATGCCGTGCTTGTCGGCATAGAGCGCGGCCAACGCCTCGCCAAACACCTTGGATACGCCGTAGCGGCTGTCGGGGCGCGCGCGGTTTTCGACGTCGATGCGGCGGTTGCGGCCGTAGAACCCGATTGTGTGGTTTGACGAGGCGAAGATCACCCGTTTGACGCCCGCCTTCCGACAGCCTTCATAAAGGTTGTGCAGGCCGATGATGTTGGACTGAAGCACGGTGTCCCAATCGGACTCGACCGACTTGCCGCCGAGGTGGATCACCTTGTCCACGCCTTGCAGCATCGCAGCGACGTCCGTAGGACTGGCCAGATCAGCTTGGCGGAAGTCCTCGACTTCAGTCAGGTCGTCCGGTTCTTTCAGGTCGGAAAGGACAAGGTTGCCGTATTTCGCCAGCAACAGCGGCCGCATCATTGTGCCGACGCCACCTGCCGCGCCGGTCAACAGGAGTCTTGCCACTGAATCTCTCCG
>JBBKVT010000362.1:0-2957 GCA_037968535.1 Paracoccaceae bacterium | reverse complement strand
GAATGCCTATGCACAGGCACTGGCTGCTGCCCTGCCACAGAAGAACTAAGCTACAGTCTGATCCATTATAAGGTTGTTGCCTCAACTACGAGCTATGGCGGGAAATGGGTGACGAAGTTTGAGAGGGCGGCGTATCGTGGCGGGTGATCAAGCCTGCCAGAACTTCCAGAAGGAACGATACGCCATGAAGAACGATACAGATATCATCGCCCTGCGTCAGCCGGAATCTGTCGATGACCCGCTGACCGAGATCGCCCGTGACGGGGCGCGCCGTATGCTGGCGGCTGCGCTGCGGGCAGAGGCCGACGCTTTCGTCGCGCAACATTCCGAGGAGGTCCTGCCGGATGGTCGGCAACGGGTTGTGCGGCATGGGTATGGGCCGGAGCGGTCGATCCAGACCGGGATCGGCGCGCTCGATGTTCGCCGCCCGAAGGTGCGTGACCGTGCCGCCGACGTGGCCAAGGAGAAGAAAATCCGGTTCACCTCCGGCATCCTGCCCAAATGGGCGCGGCGCTCGAGGAGCCTCGATGCCCTGCTGCCGGTGCTCTATCTGCGCGGCCTCTCGATGGGGGATTTCCAGGAGGCGCTGGCCGCGATCCTGGGGACGGATGCGCCGAACCTGTCGCCGGGCGTGATCTCGCGCCTGACCGGGGAGTGGCAGCAGGAGTATGACCGCTGGCAACACCGCGATCTCTCGGCTCGACGCTACGTCTACATGTGGGCTGACGGCGTCTACCTGCAGGCCAGGATGGAGCCGCAGGCCGAGTGCATCCTGGTCATTCTGGGCGCTACGCCCGAAGGCAAGAAGGAGCTTGTGGGGTTCCAGGTCGGCGTCCGGGAGAGTGCGCAGAGCTGGCGCGAGCTGTTGGTCGACATCAAGGCCCGCGGCCTCAAGGTCCCGCCGGAAGTCGCCGTTGGCGACGGGGCTATGGGGTTCTGGAAGGCCCTCGACGAGGTGTTTCCCGGCACGCGTCATCAAAGATGTTGGGTCCACAAGATCGCCAATGTCCTGAACAAGTTCCCCAAATCGATGCAGCCCACGGTGAAGGCCGACCTCCGCGAGATCTGGCAGGCCGATACCCGCGCCGCGGCGGAAGCCGCCATGGACACCTTCGCCGAGAAATACGGTGCAAAGTATGAGAAGGCAGTAACCTGCCTGACCAAGGACCGCGACGCCTTGCTCACCTTCTACGATTTCCCGGCCGACCACTGGGATCATCTGCGCACCAGCAACCCGATCGAAAGCGTGTTCGCCACCGTCAGGCACCGGACCGTGCGGACCAAGGGGGCGCTGTCGCAGAAGACAGCGAAGCTGATGGTCTTCAAGCTCGTTCAGGCCGCCGCGAAGACTTGGCGCCGCCTGAAAGGCGCAAACCAGTTGCCTTTGCTCATCGAGGGCGTCACATTCGCCGATGGTGTCGCCGCAAATGACACCGAAAACCGCGCCGCTTGATCAGGCCGCGTCACCTAAAATCCGCCATAGCTCTGCATGGTAGGCGTGACGTTCACCAAAAAATGCCGTAGAGCACTTATATAAACGCCAAGGCAGCGAAAGTAGCAAAGCACATGCAGCCCAAGACACCGCTGAATAAGGCTTATAGTAAGTATCGCGCCATCTTTGGCGCAACGATCCTGTTCAGCTTTTTTGTAAACTTGCTGATGTTCGTGGGTCCGCTTTACATGCTACAGATTTATGACCGTGTGCTGGCCAGCAGAAGCGAATTTACACTGCTTGTGATTTCTGGCATTTCGATTGTTTTGCTGGTGACATATGGTTTGCTAGAATTTGTGCGCTCTCGCATGCTAGTGCGGGCAGGGCTTCAATTTGACAATGTAATCTCGCTACCGCTTTTTGATCGCGTGGCCAGGATGCAGATCAACAATCCCAACAGTGGAGCACGTTCAGCACTGTCCGATGCCGATAAAGTGCGTACCTTTATTACTGGCCAAGGGATCCTGGCGTTTTTTGACGTGCCTTGGACACCGCTCTTTTTAGCATTGTGCTTTCTCTTTCACCCTTGGTTGGGCTGGGTGGCGACAGGCGGTACAGCGGTGATCTTTACTCTAGCGCTGCTGAACGAATTTTTGACCCGCAATTCTCTTAAGAGAGCCAATACTGAAGGTCAGCACGCGGCAGAATTTGCGGGATCCACTCTGCGGAACGCGGAGGTAATCCGTGCTATGGGTATGCAAGATGCACTGGCTCAGCGCTGGTCGGCCAAGCGCAACGAGATGCTGATGGCCCAAGCCAGCGCAAGCGACTGGGCCGGAGCGGTCATGTCGAGTTCAAAGTTTGTGCGCATGGCGCTGCAGGTGGCAATCCTAGGTGTGGGTGCCTATCTGGCGATACAACAGGAAATTTCACCGGGTATAATGATTGCCGCATCCATTGTGATGGGCCGCGCCTTGGCTCCAGTGGAACAGGCTGTTGGTCAATGGAAGGAATTCATCGGAGCACGCCAGTCTAACCAGCGGCTAAAAGAGCTCTTTGACAGCGTCCCAGCAGAGGACGAGCGACTTTCCCAAGAGCCACCTAAAGGCCATTTGACCGCCGAGGGCGTCAGCACCGTGATTCCAGGCACCCGCGATGCGGTGTTGCGGTCTGTAAGCTTTGATTTGCCTGCCGGAATGACCATGGCGTTGATTGGCCCCAGCGGATCGGGAAAAACGACCCTAGCGCGGCATCTGGTCGGCGTAGGTGATCCTATCAGCGGAACAATCCGCCTTGATGGCATAGAGTTGCCGCATTGGGACCGCAATCAGCTGGGTCAGTGTATTGGTTATCTCCCTCAAGACGTGAAACTATTTTCAGGCACTGTAGCCGAGAACATCGGACGCTTTATAGAGGGTGCGACGGACGAAGATATCATCAAGGCTGCGAAACTGGCGGGTGCTCATGATATGATTTCGGGGCTGAGCAATGGCTATGCCACCGAGATTGGTGATGGTGGTGGGAG
>JBBKVT010000361.1:0-2700 GCA_037968535.1 Paracoccaceae bacterium | reverse complement strand
CTGGGCACAAGCCCCAGCCAGGCCGCGAACTGCCGCCCAGATTTGAACACGGCTGGATCGGGCACGCTGGCCGCGAGCGCCGTGGCGGTGATGATGCCCACGCCCGGGATCGTTTCGAGTCGCTGGCTCGCGGCGTTCTGCCGATGCCATGCCATCAACTGCCGTTCGATATTCCGGACCTCGGCAGCCAGGTTGTCGAGTTGCTTCGCCAAAGCCAGAAGGGCAGACCGCGCTGCCTCCGGCAATCCGACGGTGTCATCATCACGAAGGCGACTGACAAGATCAGCCACCCTCCGCGGCCCCTGGGCCGCAACGACCCCGAACTCGGCAAAGTGTGCCCGGATCGCATTCAGGATCATCGTGCGCTGCCGCGTCAGCAAATCGCGCGACCGATGCAGGACAAGAACACCCTGCTGCTCCTCGGTCTTCACAGGCACAAAGCGCATGTTTGGCCGTGTGACGGCTTCGCAGATCGCCTCGGCGTCAGCGGCATCATTCTTCTGGCGTTTGACGTATGGCTTCACGTACGCTGGCGGGATCAGTCTGACCTCGTGACCAAGCGCTGCAATCTCCCGCGCCCAATAGTGCGAAGTGGCGCAGGCCTCAATCCCGATCAGGCAAGGTTCCAGCTTGCCAAGACAGTCGAGAACCGCACCTCGCCGCAGCTTCTTTTGCAGTACGACCGTACCATCCGCATCCACCCCGTGAAGCTGGAAAACGGACTTGGCGAGATCAATCCCGAGTGTTGTAATCGTCATGTGGATGGCTCCTTCTCTCTGTTGGTTTCAAACAGCACCAGCATGGCACATCGCGATGCCGTTCGGGTGGAGCCGTCCACACCATCAGACCAATGCGAACCAGTCTCAGTTTGCCCAAACCCGACCCATATCAGGCTGCGCAGAGTTGGCGCCACTCAGCGAGAGCGGCGGCACGGTTCAGCTTGAAATTCTGTCGGCTGTAGAGGGCACACTCCGTCGCCCGAGCGCCGTCAGCGGACGGTCACCTATCGACTGCGCTTTCCTCAGATCAAGGGAAAGGTCCAATCCCGTCAATGGGTCTCGACCTATCTAGATCGCCTTCCAAGGAGTCGTGTGAGTTTCTCGTCGTCTCGTGGCACCAAGTCCACGCTTCACACCCCCTGTAACACTTACGGCCCAAACACAGCCTCGTTCATCTGTCGCTATTTCAATGAAGCCGCCAGAAATGTCTTTTCCGAATGGGCCACTGGGCCTTCCAGCAAATCCGAAGTCGCCCATACCGCCCTCGACTTCATCAATTATGTCTTCAGGTAGCATGTTTGCATAGAGATTTACTCAGTAGGGATTGGGCCATCCGATCCCAGGAACCCTAAGTATCGAGCAGATGGCAATCGCTAACTTTTCAAGTTGCTCTTCCGAAATCATGATTTCCTCCCATGCCAAAGAGCCAGACGGGCTTAAGGCAAATAAGCTGATGAGGTTTTAGCGAACATCCGGCCCAGATTGAGTTTGGTCTGAAGGGGCGAATTGTAACACGCTTCCGGGGCCCACGAAAAGCTCAGTGGAAATTACAGCCTTCTTCGTCTTCCTGAAGGAGAGCCGGGATGGCGACGTGCGAGCACACCAATTCCGCCCAGCGATGCTAATAACAGGAACGCCGATGCCGGAAGCGGCACGGTCGACAATCCAGTACCAGGATCAAACTCACCACGCCCGGCTAGCGAGAGGATCCGTCCTAGGCTATCGGTATCAACCACGTTCAGACCTGCAGCACCGTCGAAAATGTTGTGCGAAAAGTTACTGCTGACATCGGCATTTGTCAGGCCCAACGACGCTCCAAATGCCGTAACGGTTGTGCCCACTTCGGATTGACTGGCCGGCACGCTGCTAACTACGAAAGGCATGAAACCGAACCAGCCGCCAATGGTAAGACCGGCACCGTGTCCACTTTCGGACATCGCAAATAGACCACCATTCTTGATGTTTAGAAAGTCGAATATGTCTGAAGTCCGGGCGTTCATAATGTTCAGTTCAGCCTGAGTCAGCAATCCACCAAAGTCACTTCCAACAACGAGTCCAGCGTACTTGGTTCCTAACAGGTCCAACTCGGCGCCAAGCGTAGTCGCATCATGCTTCTCAAAGTCGGTGCCAAGAGCATATCCGCTACTGACAAGACCAACTGAGCCAATTCGATGGCCCGAAGGTGTAGGTACGAATGACTCGACGTAAAGGAACTTGCTGGTTCCACCGGCCACGATATCGTTGTGGAGAGGATCCAGGATATAGTCTAGCGCCGTCGTATTTATGTTTCGCGCGCCGATGCTATCATGAGCATGAAAATCTGGATCGTGCCCCGTCAGAAACACTGACCCGGCATTGGCCGAAACCGAAAATAGCGTAGACAGAAAAGCACATATTGCAAGTTGCGTCAGCATTCTCATTTTTGAAACTCCCCTTAGATTATCCCGCTTTCATAGCACAAAAATGATCAATTTCGAAGGATTCCTTGGGTTACTTGTCGAAGCTCCGTCCGGATAAGACGGCACCTAGGGACGAGTTTCGAGCGTCGCTTTCGCTTCTCTGCGAATTTTACTTCGTCACAGTGAGCCAACACCGCCCCAACAGCACCGACAGCCGCCGCAACTCGACCACCTCCCGGGACCGCCCGCCATGCCTTTAGTTGGGATGCGACGCGCCAGACCCAGCCCCACCGCCAGCGCCA
>JBBKVT010000360.1:0-2553 GCA_037968535.1 Paracoccaceae bacterium | reverse complement strand
CGCGCCGTCGAGCACGGCGTCGTTCATCAGTTTAAGGGCGGACGCAGACGTCGTTGCGGGACCGACAACCGTGAACCCGGCATCTTGAAGAGCGAGCTCCAGATCCATTGCCTGTAGGGCATCATCTTCGAGAATCAGAATGCAAGGGTGGATTTTCACGATCAAAGCCTCGGAAAGACAGCGTCAACTGTACGTTGCGCTCATGGTCCAACGCATCTGGGCAACTCCTGTTCCAAAACTGGCTCAGATTAAGTCGCTAAGATCAGACCAGTGGAGAATGGTAGCCGCCGCCAAGCCAACAAACATGAAGTCTGCGGTGCCTTGGAAATCCAAGATCTTGGCAGCGTGTCGGTAAGGTTCAAAATAAGCGGGCATCCAAGTCATCACTCTCAATTCCTTCGAATTGCCGCCTTTGGCATGTAATCGCTAAAATCCGGATACGTTCGATATGGATTGACCGTTCTCATGGAAACACGCCCGAGCTCGAATAAGGAGTTGCTACGCCAGATGCGACCGTGTCATCGTCACGCCCGATGCTGACGTACTGATGAACGTGGCCAGGCCGGATGGTGCGACTCGATGCACTCGCCCAAGGATGGAGATTGTCATGACCAAGAAGAACTACGCGACCACATTCGTCGTGAACCAAAGCCCGGCCGACGTGTTCGATGACCATCGTCAATGTGCCCGGGTGGAGGTCGCAGGAAATTGAAGGTCCAACTGCAAGGTCCGGAACGACATTCATGTACTACTTTCGGGACCTGCACCGTTGCGAGGTTCGCGTCGACGAACTTTTCCCCGGAAAGAAGGTCGACTTTCGTCGAAAGCCATTTCAGCTTCACGAAGGATGTCGAAGAACGGAGGCACCCGCTTCGTGTTCGACGTCACTCGGGAGGGCGACAAGACCGAGGTCACCTTCACCCATTTCGGGCCTCGTGCCCGAGTTCGAGTGCTACAGCACTTGCTCGGACGGCTGGCGCACCTACGTCAACGTCAGCCTCAAGAATTTGATCCCGACCGGAGAGGGAAGCCCCAACAAGGGCGAAGCCACTACCGAAAGCGAGCAGTCGCTTTCGCGATAGGCAGTTCTCTTCGTTCAGCTCTAACCAGAAGGACTATTCTCATGACCGACAAGAGTTTCACGACGACAATCACCGTCGACCAAACGCCGGAGGAGGTCTTTGCCGCCATCAATAACGTAGGGGGCTGGTGGTTCGGCCACATAGAAGGCGAGACGACGAATCAGGGCGACCAGTTCACGTACCGCTTCAAGGAGTTCCATTCCAGCACCCAGAAGATCACGGAGAGCGTCCCCGGCAAGAAAGTTGTCTGGCATGTCGTCGACTCCCAGCTAAACTTTGTGAAGGACAAAACGGAATGGACGGGCACCGACATCATCTTCGATATCGCCAAGAAGGGTGACAAAACGGAGCTGCGCTTCACCCATGAAGGCCTTGAGCCGGCGTTTGAATGTTACGAAGGCTGCGCCGGCGCCTGGAGCGGGATCGTCTCCAGCAATTTGCGGAAACTGATCGCAGGCGGGAACGCATAGCTCGGTCAGAACCGACTACCGACCGGACCATCTATTTAATCCATTGGTTCATGCGGAGGCAATGGGTCGGCCTCGATCGGGACGCTGCGATGGCTGTTTCGGCACAAGATCCGTCCGCTGCCGGACCTGTGGGAGTGAACGTTTCATCTGAACATTGCCTGGTTGTACTCTGGTAGTTGATGGTAGATGAGACCGTCTCACTGGCGCGGGTGTCCTCAAAATAACGAATCGTGCCAATGCCACTTCGTTAGCAGTTCGGACAGCCGCGACGCGGGTTTTGCGGGACACGCCGCCGAGCAAACTATTGATCCCATGAACTGAATGTCTCAGTCCGACCGAAAAGTTTATGAGGCAAGGCTGTCGCAAAGGATGCAAGGCACCTGTTTCGGGTCGATCAAAAGACTTCCATGTAAAACGCCAAGCTATCTGATGTCCTTGACATCTGCGTCCCTCTGACTAGTCGAAATGATCGGATCGGTCAGAGCGGTAAATTCAACTGGATACTCCTCATCTGATCCACTGAAAAGGAAAGTCCATGTTGCAAAGGTGAGAAGGTAAAGTTCGGGCTCAGACAGCACGCGCTCGACCACCATCCAGACGTTAAAGAGGTAGATGTTCAAAATATCCATTTCCTAGTTTGCTTTCTTGATGGTCAATAGCCGCCTGAAGATGTGGTTCTGCAGTTGGGCATGTTGAAGTGTTGGCCTGATTTACCAGGCGTCGGGGCCCTTGTCGGTGAAGGCCTGCACCAGGAAATCGATGAAAGCGCGGACCTTTGGCTGGGTGAAACGGCCCGGCGGGTAAACCGCGTAAATGCCTTGGGTTTCGATCGGCAGTTCGGGAATGGCCTCTTCCACCAGACCAGTCGAAAGGGCGTCGGCGTAAAGGAAAGACGGCAGATATGCGATCCCGAGGCCGGAAATGGCGGCGTTCAATTGTGATTGCCCGTCATTCACGGTCAGCCAGCCAGCAGTCCGAACCTGACGCTTTTCACCCGAAGG
>JBBKVT010000359.1:0-12032 GCA_037968535.1 Paracoccaceae bacterium | reverse complement strand
GCCCAGCGCGTCGGCCAGCCTTTGCGTGGCGGACCCCGGTCGCAACGGTTTCGGCTGATCCGCCGAGGGTGCCCAGCCGGTCAGAAAGATCATCTCGAAGGTCGCGCGAACCCGGTCATTCTCGGCAAATTCTCTTTGATAGAGCCGCATTGCCTCGTTCAGTACCGCGCGTCGCAGCGGTCTGCGATTGCGGGCGGCCAGCGCATTGACCTCGCCCATCGCCCGCAGGTCGTGCATCAGATGCAGCGCCGAGGCATAGGTGACCTGCTGGCTGACCGCATCGGCGACCGGCAAGGCGAAGCCCGCGCGCTGCAACAGACCGCCGGCATCGCGGATCTCGGCCATCGGCGCGACTCTCGGCGACAGCCCACCGGTGACAGCGCTTTCGGCCTCGGCCAGAACAGCCCGCAACTCGGCCAGTGTCCGACCGCCGAACAGCACCCCGATGAACAACCCATCCGGTCGCAACGCCCGGCGCGCCTGCACCAGCTGGCCGACCGGGTCATTCGCCCAATGCAGCGCCAGCGCATGGATCACCAGATCATGCGCGCCCGGCGCAAGGTCCAGAACCTCGGTATCCGCGACGATCCGCGCATCACCGAAACCGGCCCATGCCTCTGGTGTCCCGGTGACGATCGCGGGCGCCGTAAACGTCCTGTTAACCACGGCCAGTCTTTCCTGCACCTCGCCAACCGCCTGCGCGTGCAAAAACAACGCAGGCTCCGCCAGACGCGCTGCGCGGGCGCGAAACCGGCTCAGGGCGAGCGTATCGGTCAGGGCGGGTGGCTGTGGCATCGGCAGTCCTTCGGCTGGAACCGGAGGTAAGGAGATTGCGGTGAAATTGCAAACGGCGCTGAACCTGATCTATCCGCCGCAATGCCTGATGTGCGATGCGCTGGTCGGCGAGCCGTTCCAGCTGTGCGGGACCTGCTGGCGCACCACGCCGTTCATCTCGGGCCTTGTCTGCGACACCTGCGGCGCGCCCTTGATGGGCGAGGATGCGGGCCATGCCGAAACCTGCGACGACTGCCTGACCATTGCACGCCCATGGCAGCGGGGCCGGGCGGCGCTGCTTTACCGTGACGGCGCGCGGCGGCTGGTGCTGGCGCTGAAACATGGCGACCGGCAGGATCTGGTGCATCCCGCCACCCGTTGGATGGCGCAGGCGGCGCGGCCGATCCTCGATCCCGACATGCTGATCGTGCCGATCCCGGCGCATTGGCTGCGGCTCTTGCGACGGCGCTACAACCAGGCGGCGCTACTGGCGAACCGGCTGGGCCAAACCCTGTCGCTACAGGTCGCCCCCGATGCCCTGATCCGCACCCGCGCCACGAAGGTTCAGGACGGGATGACCCGTGATGACCGGTTCCGCAACATCTCGGGGGCCTTCACCCAGCACCCCAAGCGCGGCGCGCTGCTGCGCGGTCGGTCGGTCCTGTTGGTCGATGACGTGATGACCTCGGGCGCCACCTTCGCCGCCGCCACCGAGGCGTGCCATGCAGCAGGTGCAGCCCGGGTTTCCGTGCTGGCACTGGCGCGCGTTGCGAAGGATGCCTAAATCCCTATAGTCACGCCAAGCAAGGGATTTCAGGCATGCAAACAGTCGATATCTACACCACACCGTTCTGCGGCTATTGCCATGCAGCCAAGCGCCTGCTGACTGGCAAGGGTGTCAATTTCAACGAGATCGACGTTTCGGGCGATCCGGCAAAACGGGCCGAGATGTTGCAGCGGGCCAACGGCAGCCGCACGGTCCCGCAGATCTTCATCGGCGGACGTTCCGTCGGCGGTTACGACGAGATCGACGCGCTTGATCGGGCGGGCAAGCTTGACCCGATGTTGGCAGAGTGATGCTGCGCGCCGGTTTGGTTCAGCTTAATGCGGCCGACGATCCGGTCGCGAACCTGCCGGTCACGCAGAGCTATATCCGCGACGCCGCCGGGCAGGGCGCGCAATTTGTCCTGACACCAGAGGTTACCAATTGCGTCTCGTCCAGCCGCAGCCGGCAGAAAGCCGTGCTGCAACATGAGGAAGACGACATCACGCTCGCGGCGTTGCGGCAGGACGCCAAGGCATTGCGGATCTGGCTGCTGATCGGCTCGCTCGCGCTCAAGACCCACGATCCCGATGGCCGCTTCGCCAACCGATCCTTCCTGATCTCGCCGCAGGGGCAGGTGACAGCCCGTTACGACAAGATCCACATGTTCGACGTCAACCTGTCCGACACCGAAACCTACCGCGAATCGGATGGCTACCGCCCCGGCACTCGCGCGGTGACGGCCCAAACCGATTTCGCCACGCTCGGTCTGACTATCTGCTACGACATCCGCTTTCCACATCTTCACCGCGCGCTGGCGCAGGCCGGGGCGCAGATCCTGACCGTGCCCGCCGCGTTCGCCCAACCAACCGGGCGCGCGCATTGGGAAACGCTGCTGCGTGCCCGCGCCATTGAAACCGGCTGTTTTGTGCTCGCCCCGGCGCAGACCGGCGACCATCCGCAGTCCGACGACCAGACCCGCGCCACCCACGGCCATTCGCTGGCCATCGCTCCATGGGGCGAGGTTCTGGCCGATGCCGGGACCGAACCGGGGGTGACACTCGTCGATCTCGACCTGGCGCAGATCGCGGACGCGCGCCGTCGCGTCCCCGCCCTGACCCACGACCGCCCGTTCGAGGGGTCCTGATGGACGATGGCAACGATCCGCTTGCGGTCGCGCTCTTTAGCGAGATCTTCATGGTCGACCAACTCGCCCGTGCGCGGCTGTCCAAGGCGCTGCCCAAGGGGATGGAGATCAGCCATTTCTCGGTGCTCAACCACCTTGCCCGCACGCAGGACGAACGCAGCCCGGCGCAGATCGCGCGCACCTTCAACGTGACGCGGGGGGCGATGACCAACACGCTGACGAAACTGGAATGGGCCGGTCACGTCCACATCCGACCCGACTGGGACGATGCGCGGCGCAAGTTCGTGGCGATCAGCCCGTCGGGCCTCAAGGCCCGCGACGCCGCACTTGAAGCCATCGCCCCGCTGATCCACGAGGTTGTCGATGACATCGGTGCCGACAAGGTGCGTTCCGCCCTGCCGGTTCTGCGCGCGCTCCGGGCGCGACTGACGGATGACAGCTAGGCGGACTTCACGCTGGTGGTGACATAGTTCACCGACAGGTCGCGCTCCGACAGCGACCAGCGCCACAGGATCGGGTTGAAGACGAATCCCTTGCGGTCAACAGGCTCTAAACCAGAGCTTTTGAGCAGGTCGAACAGTTCTGCCGGGGTGATGAACTTGTGCCAGTCATGGGTGCCTTTGGGCAGCCAGCGCATCACCACCTCGGCGCCCACGATCGCCATCATGTAGCTTTTCGGGTTCCGGTTTAGCGTCGAACACACCATCAGCCCGCCGGGTTTCAGCAGTTCCTGACAGGCGGTCAGATAGGTCAGCGGGTCCGACACATGCTCGACCACTTCCATGTTCAGAACTGCATCGAACACTTCCCCCGCAGCCGCCAAAGCCTCGGCGGTCGTGTGGCGGTAATCGATCTGCAACCCCGACGCCTCGGCATGAACCTGCGCCACCGGAATGTTGCGCTCGGCGGCGTCCGCGCCCACCACGTCAGCCCCCAGACGCGCCATCGGTTCTGACAGCAAACCACCACCGCAACCGATATCGAGGATCCGCAGCCCCTTGAATGGCTGGTCACTGGTCAGGTCACGCCCGAACTCGGCGGCGATCTGCGCACAGATATAATCCAGCCGGCACGGGTTGAGCATGTGAAGCGGCTTGAACTTGCCGTCCGGATCCCACCATTCGGCCGCCATCGCCTGAAATTTCGCGACCTCGGCGGGATCGACGGTATTTGCGGCTGTCTGCATCAATCTTCCTATCATCACCCGTGGCGAGAATCCTTCTGGCAGTCTATATAGATCGAAATGGACAGGGTCGAAGGTCATAAGAGCGCAGCGCAGTTCCTTTATCCGCAGATCACCCCCTATGATCAGCGAATGTTGGACGTCGGCGATGGTCACCGGGTGTATGTCGAGCAATGCGGCAACCCGGACGGACTTCCTGTTGTCGTTTTGCACGGCGGGCCGGGCGGCGGATGCAGTCCGGCGATGCGGCGCTATTTCGACCCCGACCGGTTTCGGATCATCCTGTTCGATCAACGCGGCTGTGGTCGCTCGCGCCCGCATGCCTCCGTCGAGGCCAACACGACCTGGCACCTCGTCGCCGATATCGAGCTGATTCGCGAAACGCTGAACATCCCCGACTGGGTGGTATTCGGCGGCAGTTGGGGTGCGACGCTGGCGTTGATCTACGCCCAGGCCCACCCGACCCGCGTCCTGCATCTGGCACTTCGCGGTCTGTTCCTGATGACGCAGGCAGAGCTTGACTGGTTTTACGGCGGCGGCGCGGGCAAGTTCTTTCCCGAGGTTTGGGCGCGGTTCACCAGCCTGATCCCCGCGAACGAACGCCACGACCTGATCGCGGCCTATAACCGGCGGCTTTTCTCGGATGATCTGGCCGAACAGACCCGGTTTGCCCGCGCCTGGGCCGGGTGGGAAAACGCGCTGGCCTCGATCGAGAATGACGGCATCGGCGGCGATGCGCCCGCCGATTACGCCCGCGCCTTCGCCCGGCTCGAGAATCACTATTTCACCCATGCCGGATTTCTCGAAGAAGACGGCCAGATCCTGCGTGACATGCCGCGCATCGCGCAGATCCCGGGCTCTATCGTTCAGGGCAGATATGACATGATCTGCCCGCCGATTTCGGCGCAAAAGCTGCATGATCTGTGGCCCGCATCCGAACTGCACATCGTGCCGCGCGCCGGGCACGCGCTGTCGGAACCAGGGATCAGCGCCGAGTTGATTCGCATCACCGACCGCATCGGTCGCAAACCGCGCTAGGCACCACCCGAACCGAAAGGACATGTCATGACAGACCCGGTCAGACCCACGATCGAGGCGCGTGAAAACGGCCCCTTCGTCGTCAAGGGCGTCACCAGCCTGCAATCGGCCGACGGCGCGATGCTGGACACCAAGCCGGTCATGGCGCTTTGTCGGTGTGGCGGCAGCAAGACCAAGCCGTTCTGCGACAGTTCGCACAAGACCAACGGATTTCAGTCCAGCGGCGGTGAACCGGCGGGCCGCGACCGGCTGATATCCTTTGAAGGCACCGAGGTAACGGTCACCTTCAATCCGCGGATCTGCTCGCATGCCGCAGAATGCGCGCGAATCGCCCCCAGGGTGTTCAATTCCGCCGAAAAGCCGTGGATTCAGCCCGACAATGGCAGCGTGGCGGAAATCGAATCAGTCATCGCCGCCTGCCCATCCGGCGCGCTGGCCTTCCCCGGCCCCAAGCATCTGACCGCTGATCGCGCCGAGATCACGGTCGCCCGCGACGGACCCTACTGGATCACCGGCCCGCAGATCGCTGGTTCCGGACCCGGCGAAGGCGCAACCCCGCGCAAATACGTGCTCTGCCGCTGCGGTCTGTCGGGCAATAAGCCATGGTGCGACGGGACGCATAAGGATAGGGGGTGGAAAAGCGGGGACTGAAGGGGACTACAATGGGGCGCAGAACTTTTTTCTGGAACCTGCTGGCGGGCACCTATTCGCGGCAGAAGATCGGCAATCAGGCCGCATACGAAGAGAAACTTCGCCGGACGCGCGCATATTTCACACCGCAATCGAAGGTTCTGGAATTCGGCTGTGGCACCGGCACCACCGCCGTTCTGCACGCGCCCTTCGTTGACCATATTCGCGCCGTGGATTTTGCCGACAAGATGATCGCCATCGCGCGTGGTCGCGCCGCCGAGGCCGGCGTGACCAATGTCGAGTTCGAAGTTGCGGGCATCGACGACATCAAAGTGCCGGACGGAAGTCTGGACGTGGTCATGGGAATGAGCATTCTTCACCTTCTCGACAACCGCGTTCAGGTGATCGCAAAAGTCCACCGGATGCTGAAACCGGGCGGGGTCTTTGTATCCTCGACGGTCTGTATCGGCGGCACCATGGGGGTCATGCGCGCACTCTTCCCGATTGGCAAAGCGATCGGCATCCTGCCAACCCTGAACTGGCTGACCCGCGATCAACTCGTCTCGGACCTGGGCGCTGCCGGATTCGAGATCGTCGAGGAATGGCAACCAGACCCCAAGGCGGCCGTCTTCATCGTCGCGCAAAAGCGCAGTTGATCTGACCCACAGGCCCTGCAGTTTATGCCCTTGCATCCCCCCCACGATCCGCATATATCCCCCTCAACAGCGGCGCCTTGGCTTCCACCCCCAAAGCTCCACCGGAGAAATTCGACGGGCCGCGCGCCCGTTTTTTTGTGTTCCGCGTTTGGTATGATGCCGGTTTGACGGCGGTGTACAAAACGAAAAAAGTCGGGCTGACAGGCCTGTACGGAATGTAAGATTGCGTGCGTACCGAAGTTAAGAAAGACGATAATGACTGAACTTGTCGCCAAAGCCGCGATAGACCGCCGCCTCGCCGAAATCATCCAGCCCGTGATCGAGGGTATGGGGTTCGAGCTGGTACGCGTCCGGCTGATGGGTGGCGAGTACAAGACATTGCAGATCATGGCGCAGCGCCCCGACGGCGGTATCGACGTCGACGAATGCGCCGAGATTTCGACCGCCGTTTCCGCCGTCCTTGATGTCGAGGATCCGATCACCGAAAACTACACGCTCGAAGTGTCCAGCCCCGGCATCGACCGCCCCCTGACCCGTCTGAAAGACTTCGACGACTGGCAGGGACATGAGGCGAAAATCGAGACAATAGAGATGGTTGACGGCCAACGCCGCTTCAAGGGACTGCTGGCCGGGATCGAAGGCGACGAGGTTCTGGTCACGATTCCGCAAGGCACGATCGGCCTGAAATTTGACTGGCTTTCCGACGCAAAGCTGGTGCTGACAGACGAACTCATCCGCGAAATGCTGCGCCAGAAAAAGGCGTCGGGCGTCGTGGACGAAAGCAAATTCGACGAGATTGAAACCGAAACCGATGCCGGTTCCGAGGAGGACTGACGATGGCAATTACCAGTGCAAACCAGCTTGAACTGCTGCAAACCGCAGAGGCTGTCGCCCGCGAAAAAATGATCGACCCAAACCTCGTGGTTGAAGCAATGGAAGAGTCCCTGGCCCGCGCCGCCAAGTCCCGCTACGGCTCGGAAATGGACATCCGCGTGGCCATCGACCGCAAGACCGGCCGCGCCACGTTCACACGGGTCCGCACCGTCGTCGAAGATGAATTACTCGAGAATTATCAAGCGGAGATGACCGTCGAGCAGGCCAAGGAATTCCTTGCAGACCCCAAGGTTGGCGACACCTTCACCGAAGAAGTGCCGCCCGTCGAAATGGGCCGCATCGCCGCGCAATCGGCCAAGCAGGTGATCTTGCAAAAGGTCCGCGAAGCCGAACGTGACCGCCAGTTCGAAGAATTCCAGGACCGCGCCGGCACCATCATCAACGGCGTCGTCAAGCGCGAGGAATACGGCAATGTCATCGTCGATATCGGACGTGGCGAAGCGATCCTGCGCCGCAACGAAAAGATCGGCCGCGAAAGCTATCGCCCGAACGACAGAATTCGCTGCTATATCAAGGACGTGCGCCGCGAACCCCGCGGGCCGCAGATCTTCCTGTCGCGCACCGCACCAGAGTTCATGGCAGAGCTATTCAAGATGGAAGTGCCGGAAATCTACGATGGCATCATCGAGATCAAGGCCGTTGCCCGCGACCCCGGTTCGCGCGCCAAGATCGCCGTCATAAGCTATGACAACTCGATTGACCCAGTCGGCGCCTGCGTCGGTATGCGCGGCAGCCGGGTGCAAGCCGTGGTGAACGAGTTGCAGGGCGAGAAGATCGACATCATTCCGTGGAACGAAGATCAGGCAACCTTCCTTGTGAACGCTTTGCAGCCTGCCGAAGTCAGCAAGGTCGTCATCGACGAAGAAGCCAACCGGATTGAGGTTGTGGTGCCCGATGAACAGCTATCGCTGGCCATTGGTCGTCGCGGTCAGAACGTACGTTTGGCCAGCCAGTTGACGGGTCTCGACATCGACATCATGACCGAAGCAGAGGAAAGCGAACGCCGTCAGGCAGAGTTTGCCGAGCGCACCAAGCTGTTCATGGACACGCTGGACCTTGACGAATTCTTCGCCCAGCTTCTGGTCTCGGAAGGCTTCACCTCGCTGGAAGAAGTTGCCTATGTCGAACAGGATGAGCTGTTGGTGATCGACGGTGTCGATGCAGGCACCGCTGCCGAACTTCAGGCCCGTGCCAAGGACTATCTGGAAGCGCAGAACAAGAAGGCAATGGATCACGCGCGTGAACTGGGTGTCGAGGACAGCCTGGTTGAATTCGAAGGCCTGACACCCCAAATGCTTGAGGCACTAGCGGAAGATGGCGTGAAGACGCTGGAAGATTTCGCCACTTGCGCCGACTGGGAACTGGCTGGCGGATGGACCACCGAGAACGGCGAGCGCAAGAAGGACGAGGGCGTCCTCGAGAAATTCGACGTCAGTCTGGAAGAGGCGCAGCATCTGGTGATGACGGCGCGCATTCAGTTGGGTTGGGTCGATCCGGCCGATCTGGTTGCGGATGCCGAGGCGGAAGCGACCCCGGAAGAGGAGGCTGAAGCCTGATCGCAGGCTTCAGAAGGATCTGAATGACACGCGGCGGCAAATCCAAGGATCGGGGCGACCCCGAACGCAAGTGCATTGCCACCGGCGAAGTTCAACCAAAGACCGGCCTGATCCGGTTTGTGGTGGGACCAGAGGCGCAGATTGTGCCGGACGTCCTCGAAAAGCTGCCGGGGCGCGGTATTTGGGTCTCGGCAGACCGAGAGGCGTTGGAAAAGGCGGTTGGCAAAGGGCTTTTTTCCCGCAGCGCAAAACAGCCGGTGACCGTGCCGGACGAATTGGTGGATCAGGTCGAGCGCCAGCTGGCGCGCCATGTGGTCGATTTGATCGCCTTGGGCCGCAAGAGCGGACGGGCGGTTGCCGGTTTCGAAAAGGTCAAAGGCTGGCTGGCAGAGGGCAGGGCGAAGGTTCTGTTTCAGGCCTCTGACGGATCGGAACGCGGCAAGGGCAAGTTGTGGACGCCTGAGGGTGGGCGTTGGTTCGGGGTTTTGACCTCGTCGGAAATGGGTTTGGCATTCGGCCGGGAAAGTGTGATACATGGCGCGCTCGCGGCTGGTGGACTCGCAACACGTGTTGTAGAGGAAGCCACGCGGCTCTCGGGCCTTCGCGGAAATGGCGGTGGAAAGTCCACCGGAAAGGGTAAGACGACGTAATGAGCGATAGTGACAGCAAAAAACCTCTGGGCCTGCGTGGCGGGTCGCGACCGGGTCAGGTGAAGCAGAGCTTCAGCCACGGCCGGACTAAGAGCGTTGTTGTTGAGACGAAGCGCAAGCGCGTTGTCGTTCCCAAGCCAGGTGCCGCTGCTGCGAAACCGACAAGTGCAGCCGCGGCTGCCGTTCAGGCGAGCGATCCGGCAAAACGTCCGGCAGGTATCAGCGATACCGAGATGGAGCGTCGCCTGAAGGCGTTGCAGGTTGCCAGGGCCCGCGAGGCCGATGATCAAGTTGCGCGCGAAGTCGAAGAACGTCAGCGCGAAGAAGACCGAGAGCGCAAGCGTGCTGAGATTGAAACCAAGGAACGCGAAGAGCAGGAGCGCGAAGAACGCGCCCGCGCCAAGGTTGAAGAAGAAGAGCGCAAGCTGAAGGAAGCCGAGGCACGCACTCGCAAGACTGCCGACGCGCAGGTTGTCGACGCAGCGGAACCTCCGGCACAGCGCGCAGCGTCGAAACCGACGCCTGGACCACGCAAGCCGGACCGGGACCGCGACGACAGCCGCGATTCGAAGGCCGCGAAAACGCGCGACGATGGCCGTAAGGCCGGCAAGTTGACGCTGAACCAGGCGCTGGCCGGTGGCGAAGGTGGCCGCCAGCGTTCGATGGCAGCGATGAAACGCAAGCAGGAACGTGCGCGCCTGAAGGCGCTCGGCGGACACGAGGCGCGCGAAAAAGTCGTGCGCGATGTCCGGGTTCCAGAAACCATCGTGGTGCAGGAACTTGCCAACCGGATGGCCGAGCGTGTCGCTGACGTCGTCAAGGCACTTATGAAAAACGGCATGATGGTGACGCAGAACCAGGTCATTGATGCTGATATCGCGGAGTTGATCATCGAGGATTTTGGGCATAAAATCGTTCGGGTTTCCGACGCGGACGTCGAACAGGTCATTGATACAGTTCAGGACAAGGACACTGATCTGAAACCGCGCCCACCCGTGATCACGATCATGGGCCATGTTGACCACGGCAAGACCTCGCTCTTGGATGCGATCCGCAGGACCAAGGTCGTCGCTGGTGAGGCTGGCGGCATCACTCAGCATATCGGTGCCTATCAGGTGACCACTGATGACGGTGCGCTTTTGACCTTCCTCGATACGCCGGGCCACGCCGCTTTCACGTCGATGCGCGCACGCGGTGCCCAAGTGACGGACATCGTCGTACTGGTTGTCGCAGCGGACGATGCGGTGATGCCTCAGACGATCGAGGCCATCAATCACGCCAAGGCTGCCGGCGTCCCGATGATCGTGGCGATCAACAAGATAGACCGTCCGGCCGCGAACCCGGACAAGGTGCGCACGGATCTGTTGCAGCACGAGGTCGTCGTCGAAAAGATGTCTGGCGACGTTCAGGATGTGGAAGTTTCCGCAATCAACGGCACTGGTCTTGACCAGTTGCTGGAAGCCATCGCGCTACAGGCGGAAGTGCTCGAACTGAAGTCGAACCCCGAACGTGCGGCGCAGGGCGCCGTGATCGAGGCACAGCTAGATGTCGGTCGCGGTCCTGTTGCCACGGTCCTCGTGCAGAACGGCACTTTGCGTCAGGGCGATATCTTCGTCGTGGGCGAACAGTGGGGCAAGGTGCGCGCGCTGATCAATGACAAGGGCGAACGTATTCCCGAAGCTGGGCCGTCAGTTCCGGTCGAGGTTCTGGGTCTGAACGGCACACCCGAGGCCGGCGACGTTCTGAACGTCGTCGAGACCGAAGGGCAGGCTCGCGAGATTGCGAACTACCGAGAACAGGCCGCCAAGGACCGTCGTGCTGCCGCTGGCGCCGCGACGACTCTGGAACAATTGATGGCCAAGGCGAAGGCGGATCAAACCGTTGCCGAACTGCCAATCATCGTGAAGGCCGACGTGCAGGGCTCTGCCGAGGCGATCGTCCAGGCAATGGAGAAGATCGGCAACGATGAAGTCCGGGTGCGGGTGCTGCATTACGGCGTCGGCGCGATCACCGAATCCGATATTGGTCTGGCAGAGGCATCGGGTGCGCCCGTCATCGGTTTCAACGTACGCGCAAATGCAACCGCACGCACAGTAGCCAACCAGAAGGGGGTCGAGATCCGTTATTACTCGATCATTTACGATCTGGTGGATGACGTGAAGGCTGCAGCTTCGGGTCTTCTTTCTGCTGAAGTTCGCGAAACCTTCATCGGCTATGCGAAGATCAAAGAGGTCTTCAAAGTGACCAACGTCGGCAAAGTCGCCGGTTGCCTTGTCACCGAAGGCGTCGCTCGGCGGTCAGCCGGTGTGCGTCTGTTGCGCGACGATGTTGTGATCCATGAAGGCACCCTGAAAACGCTGAAGCGCTTCAAGGATGAGGTGCCAGAGGTCCAGTCGGGTCAGGAATGCGGCATGGCGTTCGAGAACTACGACGATGTTCGTCCGGACGACGTGATCGAGATATTCGAGCGTGAAGAGGTTGAGCGCAAGCTGGCCTGATCAGCAACCACACAACGAAAGACAAGGGCGGAGGGGGTACTATCCGCCCTACTTCATCCGAATCAATTTAGTTGAATTAGCTCAGGCGACCGCCAAATCCATCACAGGCACGCCTTGGTAAATTCGGTCGCCCACCTTGATCACGATCTTGCCGTCGTCGAGTTTGCGCACGAATATTCCCTGAACGGAAACACAACTGCCAAGCAGAATTGTCCTGATCATGAAACCCATCCCCCCAAGTTT
>JBBKVT010000358.1:0-2781 GCA_037968535.1 Paracoccaceae bacterium | reverse complement strand
GTAGGGTGGGTGGGCAGAAAGCCGACGCTGCCGCAGAATCTGCCAAGGTCTACTTTGCGGACGGAGCGGTCTTATGCGATGGCGGCGAATGCACGTGCAGAGAGCCGGAAGTGACGCTCGCATACGCAGAGGCGAGAATTCGGCGGTGCAGCGAAATTCCCCGTTCCGGTCATTCAGCCGAGTCGATCCAAGCAGATTTCAGACCGCCCTTTCGCTGCGGTCAATTTCGATAATCGAGACGCGGGACGGAGCGGCCTGATGCGCATACAGTGTTCGCTGACGCTGAATGTAATCGCATCTGCGGCACATTTCTCGCTGCAGCGCGGCCCAAGTCGCTTAAGCGAACCTTCAAACCGATTGCTATGTGCAGAACATAAACTACTCTTTCGCTGCAATTGGCTTCGACAAACGCAGAGCGAGACTGACCCGCAGCTCGAAACGAATACACAATATTCTACGGCCTCATCTTACCATCGGTCCGGAGGGCAGAAACTGAAATTTCTCTGCAAGTGCGAGCCAGTCATGTTGCGAAGTCTGAAGCCGACATTCACTCGAGTTCGTTTCAAAGCGAATCCACGGACGCCGCCAATTGTGGCGTCAATTGCTTTCTCGTTGGCGATTTTCGCAATTTTGACCCAGATTCCTGAACCCGTACAGACATCTATGATCCAGTGCAAAGGCAAAGCCGAGTGCCATGGAAGTCCAAATTTTTTTCCCGGCCTCTGATTTCGGCTTTTGCCACTGTGCTCGCCGCCGAAAACAGCGCCCCTTTCCCCACCGCTGCAAGTGCACCAAACTCGCCGCAATAGACGAGAGCGCCGCCTACGAGTGCCGCGGTGCGGAGGATAATTGCGGGACCGATCTTGGCGTAGAGGAATTGGGAGCGCGGCGATCATTTGATCATGTTTGGATCGTCCGAAATCGCTGCTCACGCCGAGCCAACTCTGGAAATTCGGATCCCCAAAACATACTCAAAGACGGTTGTTAGTAGTTGCCTTTCACCCGCTCTTTGGTTGGATCGAAATGCGGGAAGCGCGCAACCGTGGCATTCAGGCGCTTTTGGTAGCCGTCGAGTCGGCCGATTTCCAGGGCAGTGCCGGTCTCGGAATGGGTGATGTCGATGCGGGCGAGGGCGATGACCTTGCCGAGGATCGGGGATTTGACGGCGGACGTGACGACACCGATTTGTGGCTTGCCGTTGTGGACACAGTCTCCGGGAGTGGGCACGATGCCGCCTTCCAGGTCTAGGCCGACCAGTTTCTTTTGCGGGTGGGCTTTGCGCTCCTCCAGTGCACTGCGCCCAATGAAATCATCTTCCTTGGTCTTCAAAGGCACCGCGAAACCGATCCCGGCCTCCATTGGGTCAGTTTGGTCGTCGAATTCCGATCCGGCAAAGATCAGTCCGGCCTCGATGCGCAGCATGTCCAGCGCGGCGAGGCCGAGCGGGATCATGCCCAGCGGTTCGCCGACCTTCCAGATCGCATCGAACACCGCTTCGGCGTCTTTCGGGTGGCAGAACACTTCATAGCCCAGCTCGCCTGAATATCCCGTTCGGCTGACCACTACGGACGGCCCGTGGAAATCGCCGATGCGGGCGATGGACAGGCGGAACCATTGCAGTTCCTCAACCGTCGCCTGCTGCGGCGGGGTCCAGATCACCTGTTTCAGGATGTCGCGCGACAGCGGGCCCTGGACAGCGACGTTGCAGTGGTGGTCGGTGGAGGAGCGCACCCAGGCGTTCATCCCCCGCTCGACCGCCTGCTTGCGCAGCCATAGCCCCGACTGGTCATTGCCGCCGATCCAGCGGAAATTGGTCTCACCCAGCCGGTAGACCGTACCGTCGTCGATCATGCCGCCGTGTTCGTAGCACATGGCGGTGTAGACGATGCCGCCGACCGCCAGTTTCTTGATGTTGCGGGTGACGCAGAGTTGCAGCAGTTCTTCGGCGTCCGGCCCTGTCACCTCGTATTTGCGCAAGGGCGACAGGTCCATGATCACCGCTTTTTCGCGCGCCGCCCAGTATTCGGCGATGGCCCCGTGGTTGGTCATTTGGTTGGGCAGCCAGTAGCCTGCATATTCCACGAACTCGCGGGTGTGCCGCGCGAAGCAGTCGTGAAATCCGGTTTGTTTGGTCTGTTCCAAGTCCGCCTCCGGGCTTTTGCGCCAACCGATGGAGCGCTTGAAATCTTCGTTGGCCGCGTAGGTCCGCACCTGAATATCCGTAGGATTCCAACCGTTCGCCGGATCGACGTCGCAGGGGCACGCGGTGGAGACGCAGAGCAGGTCGGTAAGCGCGCGCAGCATCACGTAATCGCCGGGCCGCGAATAGGGGTCGTCCATGCCGATGGCGTTGGTGTCGTCGAGCATGGTGTTGAAAAAGAAGTTGATCGCAGGCCAGCCGCCACGGGGCCGGATGCCGAGGTGGCCCAGTTCCCGGTTAATATTGTCCGAGCAGTTGACGTGGCCGGGATAGCCCAGTTCCTCGTAATAGCGGGCGGTGCAGGCCAGGCCGAAGGTGTCGTGGCGGCCGACGGTGTCCTGCACGATCTCGACCAGCGGCTCCATGTCGGAGGTGAAGTATTTCGCGTTGAGGCCGGGCTGAGGGTAGAGCGAGCCCATCAGCGAGCGGGTGGTCGTTGGGTCGATATCGCGCTCCAGTCCTTTGTCGAGGGCGCGCAGGGAGAAGGCCTGGAAGTCCGAGCATTCGCGGCCCGGCGATTACGTGATGCTGCGCGCGCTTACCGACCTGCTCTGCGTCTCCACCGCGTGCCCCTGCGACGT
>JBBKVT010000357.1:0-11857 GCA_037968535.1 Paracoccaceae bacterium | reverse complement strand
GAATAGCGCGTCAGTTCTTCAGGCGGCACCTCGCTGCGGTCCATCAGAATTTCGGAAAAGGCACGGATCGAGGTCATCGGTGTGCGCAATTCGTGGCTGATCTGGCTCAGAAACGCGTCCTTCTGCACCGATAGTTCAGTCAACTTCTCATTGGCTTCACGCAACTGTCGGGCGGTGCGGGTCAGTTCCGCCGATTTTGCTTCCAACTGGCTGGAATATTCCAGCATCTGCGCGGTTTCGTCGGCGACAGCCATCAGGTCCTGCACCGAAACGCTCGCGCCGCCCACTATTTGGCCCATCATGGCGTGGGCCGTGGCTGCCCCGACCGACCCCGCCAGTTCGCGTTCAAGCGTGCGGATGAAATCCGGGGTCGTGTCGGGCAGATAACCGTGCTTGCCCTGCGCCCGCGCCTCGACCTGAAACAGTGCCTGCGCTTCTTCCGCGCCGATGATCCGCTGCGCCATGACCAGAAGATCCTCGGCCTCTGCCGCCCCGCCGGACCAGCCGCGCGCAGAGGCGGAATGGTCGTAGACATTGACGAACTGCGCACCCTGCAACCGTTCCAACGGGCCGGGGAAGGACGCCAGCGAGCCCAATACGAATGCGATCACATTCAGTGACATCGACCAGAAGACCGCATGAACGAGAGGATCGAGGCCGTCGATGCCGAAAAGCGCGCGCGGCCGCAGCCAGCCGATGCCGAAAGGACCGTCGGACAGCACCTGGCCTGACATCAGGAAACTTTCTCCGAAGCTTGGCAGAAACATCGCGTAGGCCCAGACAGTGAACCCGAGGACCAGGCCAAGAGCAGCCCCGATCCGGGTCGCCCCGCGCCAGAAGATGCCACCCAGAAGGGCCGGCAGAATCTGCGCCACGCCGGTGAAAGAGATCAAGCCGATGGCGGCAAGCGCCTCGCCGCCACCCGAGAACCGGTAGTAGAAATAGCCAAGCGCCAGTACGCCGCCAATGCTGAACCGTCGCGACAACAGCACGACATTGCGCACATCGCCCGACATTGACGCACCGCCCTTGCGTGCCGACAACCAGATCGGCATGACGATATGGTTCGACACCATCGTTGAAAGCGCGATCGCCGCCACGATCACCATCGAGGTGGCCGACGAGAACCCGCCAAGGAAGGACAGCATTGCCAGCCCCTCGCGGTCGAAGAGCAGCGGCACGGTCAGAACAAAGAGGTCCGGGTTGGTGCCTGCAGGCAGTTCCGACAGGCCGACGACAGCGATCGGCACCACGAAAAGGCTCATCAGGAACAAGTAAAGCGGGAACGCCCAGCTTGCTGTCGCGACATGGCGCTCGTCGGAGTTCTCCACCACCAGCACCTGAAACATCCGCGGCAGGCACAAGAACGCCGCCGCCGAGAGAAAGATCAGCGTCGCCCAACGGCCGCCGTTGAGTTGCCAGTCGGCAATCGGCGACGCCTCAATCCGGGCGAGCATGTCCGACGGCCCCGCCGCCACCCCCCAGACCACGAAGATCCCGACCGCCAGCAACGCTACCAACTTGACCACTGCCTCCAGCGCGATCGCTGTGACCACGCCGTGGTGGCGTTCGTTCGCATCAAGGTTCCGAGTGCCGAAGAGGATCGTAAACAGCGCCAGTCCCGCCGCCACCCAGACCGCGGTCGAGTTCAGATCGGGCACCGCCCAACCTTCCGGGCGGTCGCTCGCGAAGACGGCAAACGACAGCGTGACCGACTGCAGTTGCAATGCGATGTAGGGGGTCGAGCCAATCACCGCCATCACGGTCACGATCACCCCCAGCAAGTTCGACTTGCCGTACCGGCTTGAAATCAGATCGGCGATCGAGGTGATCCGTTGTGAACGCCCGATCCGGACCAATTTGCGAACGACCCACCACCAGCCGACCATTACCAGCGTCGGCCCCAGATAGATGGTGACGAACTCCAGTCCCGACCGCGCGGCATAGCCGACCGCGCCGTAAAACGTCCAGGCGGTGCAGTAGATCGACAGCGACAGCGTGTAGACCATCGGCGAGCGGAGCCAACCCAACCGGCCCTGCTCTGCCCGCTTTTCCGCAACGAAGGCCACAAGAAACAGTAAAATGACATAGAGGATGCAGACGAACACCAGAAGGTTGAAGGACACCATCAGCTGCCCTCCTCATCCCGTGACGGGTCCGGGTTGGCAAGGTCATGGCGCAGGAATAGGGAAAAGACGAACGCCGACACGATCAGGCCCAGCCAGACCGCAAAAAGGTAGATCACGCCAATCCCGGTATCGGCATCGCCACCGTCTTGTCCTGACCACAACAGCGGCACCGCAAACAGGAACGCGCCCAGCACCGGCAAAACCCGCGCGGCATCCATGATCCGGCGGCGGCGATAGCCATGTCTTGCCAGAAACATGGGCCGCAGCGGTTTCATCCGCCCAACAGGTCCGCGACCGAACTGACCATTTCCGCGTTGGAAAATGGCTTGGTCATGTAGCGACTTGCGCCGTAACGTTCCGCCATCTCTCGGTCTTTCTTCTGGCCCCGTGCGGTCAGCATCAGCACCGGCAACAAAGCGGTGCCTTCACATGCGCGCAGATCGCGCAGGATATCAAACCCGGACCGGTTCGGAAGCATCACGTCCAGGATCACCATGTCGGGTGATTTCACGCGGATCGCATCAAGCGCCGTCGAGCCATCCGAATGAGTGTCGACGGCGTAGCCCGCCCGCGACAGAACGAACCGGATCGCCTCGATGATGTTGGGTTCATCCTCGATCAGCAGGACACGTTTGCCCATCGGCCGATCTCCTCCCCTGTCGGCTTCATTGTCTCGTCACGATTGACTATCACTGCGAAAACCCGGCCTGTCAAAACCCATCCGTCAGGATCGAAGGTTCGCGCCGCGCGGCGCAGTCGGCCCGCGGACAAATCCTGCAGCTTGACCCGATCGGCAGCACCGGCTGGCTGTCGTCGCGTCCTGCAACGTCTTCGGGCAGAATTAGCATCGTGGCGTGAAACATCTGGGGCAGATCGAAGTTCGGTCGCGTCGCGGGCTGGCTGATTGCATACGCCAGGTAGATCGTCGGGTTTCGTCCAGCCTGCGCAACCCGCATCCGGATCGGGGTCATCGGCCGACCCAACGCTTGATACAGCGGCCAGAGCGGACAGGCCGCGCCGAAACGCGGAAGTGAAAAGCCCTCGACCGGCTTGCGCACTGTCAGCGTGCCGGAACTGTCGCATTCCACCAGGCCGATACGTGCAGCGCCTGCCCTGCGCGGCAAGCTGGCCAGACGCCGGAAAACCGCTGCAAGATCGCAACCGAACCGGGTCGCCAATACAGCCGGATCCTGGCCGATTTCAGTCATCGCAAACTGGAACGCAGCCAACGGCATCGCTTTGGCATCGGCCGCATATCTGCTCAGGTAGCTTGCCGCCAGCACCAGTGCGGCCGAACTTACCCGCTGACGCTCCAGCACTGCCAAAACGCCGTTGACGTCGGCACCGCCGTTCCCTTCCAGTTCGGCAATGTGATAATCGCTTCGCTCCAGCCAGCTTTCCAGCTCCTCCTGTGGCAAAGTCAGTCCACCCTCGGAACCTCCGTCGCTGGCAGTATCGAGATATTCCACCAGCGCCTGACTGCTCTCCGCCAACCTGCGACTGTCCTCGTAGAGGTTGCGGTGAAACCGCTTTTGCCAATCCGCGTCGATCTCGCCGGGTTCGGCAAGGATCGCCGCGGTCGAGCGGATTGCGGTGACCACCGACAGCACCTCGTGCATCGAGGCTGCCAGTTGCGGGTCGTGGGTCAGCCGGTCGGTCAGCGCTTCGGCGGTGTGTTCCAACGCCACGATGCGATGATGTTGTGCGGCCAGCAGCCCGGCCCAGCCGGGGAACCGACCCGCGAAATCTTCGGGTCTGGCAAGATCTTCGGCACGCTCGGCAAGGCCCGAGGCCGCTTCTCGCAGTGCTTCGACCAACGTGCCTTCCGCACCGTCGCTCAGCAGGTTGGGATCGATATTCAATTCTCGCCCGATTGCGATCAGAAGTTTCCCCGCGATTCTGCGTTTGTTATGTTCGATCAGGTTCAGATAGGACGCCGAGATCCCGACCGTTCGCGCTAACGCGGATTGTCGAAGCCCGATCTGCATTCGCCGCTCGCGAATTCGACTGCCGGTCAAACCGCTTCTTTGCATCTTCAAACCCCCTGAATCTCAACAGTTTCTGCAACTGCGAGATAATAACTTTACAATCTCTGCACCTGCACTGTGCATATCTTTACAAATTAATTGTTGTTTTTAAAGCAGTTGTTGAGAAATTTTCTCAATCCCTTCATAAATCACCCAGTCCTGTAAAGGGCCACGCAGTGTGCGCAGAGGAGGCAAGCACTGCAAACTTGACGTAACGGGAGGATCCTAATGTCAAAATCCAATCTGACTCGTCGCGGTCTGATCAAGACTGGGGCCATTGCTGGCGCCGGTCTTGCGCTGCCGACGATCTTCACAAGCCGCGCAAGCGCTTTCACCAATGACCCGACCGGCGACACTGTCACGCTCGGCTTCAACGTCCCACAGACCGGCCCCTATGCCGACGAAGGCGCCGACGAGCTTCGTGCGTTCCAGTTGGCGGTCGAGCATCTGAACGGCGAAGGCGACGGCGGTTGCCTGTCCACTTTCTCGTCCAAGGTGCTGGACGGCACCGGGATCATGGGCAAGAAAGTCGCCTATGTGACCGGCGACACCCAGACCAAATCTGACGCTGCGCGCGCATCGGCCAAGTCGATGATCGAAAAAGACGGTGCAATCATGATCTCGGGCGGTTCGTCCTCGGGCGTTGCTGTCGCTGTGCAGGGCCTCTGCCAGGAAGCTGGCATCATCTTCATGGCCGGTCTGACCCATTCCAACGACACCACTGGCAAGGACAAGAAGGCGAACGGCTTCCGTCACTTCTTCAACGCCTACATGTCGGGTGCCGCTCTGGCGCCGGTGCTGGAAAAAGCCTACGGTTCCGACCGCAAGGCTTATCACCTGACCGCCGACTACACTTGGGGCTGGACCCAGCAGGAATCGATCCAGGCGGCGACCGAGGCAATTGGCTGGCAGACCGTCAACAACGTGCTGACCCCGCTGGCCTCGACGGACTTCTCGTCCTACATCGCCCCGGTTCTGAATTCTGGCGCAGATGTTCTGGTCCTGAACCACTACGGCGGGAACATGGTCAACTCGCTGACCCAGGCCGTTCAGTTCGGCCTTCGCGACAAGCAGGTCAACGGCAAGCAGTTCGAGATCGTTGTTCCGCTCTACTCGGAACTGATGGCCAAGGGTGCTGGCGCCAACATCAAGGGCGTGTTCGGGTCGACCAACTGGTCGTGGAAACTGGAAGACGAAGGCACCAAGGCATTCGTCAAGTCGTTCGGCACCAAGTACGGCTTCCCGCCGTCGAACGCCGCCCAAACCTGCTATGCGCAGACGCTGCTCTATGCGGATGCGGTGTCACGTGCCGGCGCGTTCAACCCCTGCGCCGTCGTCGAAGCTCTGGAAGGCTTCGAGTTCGACGGTCTGGGCAACGGCCCGACGCTCTACCGCGCCGAAGACCACCAGTGCTTCAAGGACGTGCTCGTGATGAAGGGTAAAGAGAACCCGGACAACGAATACGACGCGCTGGAAATCGTGGAAATCACACCGCGGGCTCAGGTCGAGTATGCGCCGGATCACCCGATGTTCGCCGGCGGATCGCTGGGCGAGTGTAACGACGGCGCATAAGCCGACACTCTGAAGAACGCCAGTCGCGCACCACGCGCGGCTGGCCACTGCCGAATCGGCGCGACCAGCGCCGATCCGTGCCACCAAAACGAATTTCCAGGTGGGGACCATGGACGCAATCCTTCTGCAAATCCTGAACGGGCTCGACAAAGGCTCTGCCTACGCGCTGATCGCGCTGGGGCTGACACTGATCTTCGGTACGCTCGGCGTGGTGAATTTCGCGCACGGCGCGTTGTTCATGGTCGGCGCCTTCTGTGCGGTCACCGTGCAACGGATCCTGACGCTGTCGAAAGTCACCATCGACGATACGCGCACGGATTTCCTGGGCAATCCGATGAAGATCGAAACACCCTATGTCGAGAACTGGTTCGGCACCGACTTCGGCAGCTCGCTGGTTGACTGGTCCGTTCCGCTTGCGATCCTGTTCGCGATCCCCGTCATGATCACCCTCGGCTTTGTCATGGAACGAGGGCTGATCAAGCATTTCTACAAACGTCCCCATGCCGATCAGATCCTGGTCACCTTCGGGCTGGCCATCGTGCTGCAAGAGATAATCAAGTATTTCTACGGCGCCAATCCGATCCCGACCCCGGCCCCCGCGGCCTTCACAGGGTCGTTCGACTTCGGCGTCTGGCTTGGCTTTGATCCGAACGCGATCATCTATCCGTTGTGGCGACTGGTCTACTTCCTGTTCTCGCTGGTCATCATCGCCGCGGTGTTTTGTTTCCTGCAGTTCACCACCTTCGGGATGGTTGTGCGCGCCGGGATGGCAGACCGTGAAACCGTCGGGCTTCTGGGCATCAACATCGACAAGCGCTTCACCATAATGTTCGGGATCGCTGCCGCCGTCGCAGGGCTTGCGGGGGTGATGTACACCCCGATCAACAGTCCGAATTACCACATGGGAATGGACTTTCTGGTGCTGTCCTTCGTCGTGGTCGTTGTCGGCGGCATGGGCAGCCTGCCCGGCGCTGTCCTGGCGGGCTTCCTGCTGGGCATCCTCGAAAGCTTCGCCTCGATGAACGAGATCAAGTCGCTGATCCCCGGCATCGACCAGATCATCATTTACCTGATAGCCATCGTCATTCTGCTGACCCGTCCGCGAGGGCTGATGGGTCGCAAAGGCGTGATGGAGGAATAAGCCATGCTCGGACTCCATACCAAGGACCTGACTCTTTTGATCGTCGTCACGATCGTCACCATCCTGGCGCCGATCATCATGAACCCCTTCCCTGAAGGCTCGGAACTGGCTATTTTCAATGCCGGCTACCCGGACCTGATGCAGCGGTTCGTGATCTACGGGATCTTCGCGATCGGCTTCAACATCCTCTTCGGATTGACCGGGTACCTGTCGTTCGGTCACGCCGCTTTCCTTGGGGTAGGCAGCTACTCCGCAGTATGGATGTTCAAGCTGCTGTCAATGAACATCCTGCCCGGCATCATCCTGGCGGTCATCGTCTCGGGCGTCTTCGCGCTGCTGATCGGATATATCTCGTTGCGCCGGTCAGGCATCTACTTCTCGATCCTGACGCTGGCCTTCGCGCAGATGTCCTTCAACCTGGCCTATTCGGTGCTGACCCCGATCACCAACGGCGAAACCGGCCTGCAACTCTCGCTTCAGGATCCCCGCATCCTTGATCGTGCAGGAACCATAACCTCGCTGCCGGTGACCAACCTCTTCGGTCTGGAAATGCGCAGCGTCACGCAGGTGAACTTCGGATCCTGGATCTGGCAGTTCAGCGCCGGTTATTATGTCTGCGCGATCATCATGCTGATCATGTTCTACCTGGCGATCCGGATCTTCCGGTCGCCGTTCGGGATGATGCTGCGGGCAGTCAAGTCGAACCAGCACCGGATGAACTATACCGGGCTCAATTCGCGTCCCTACACGTTGGCAGCGTTCGTCATCTCTGGCATGTACGCTGGCCTGGCCGGTGGCCTATTGGCCTCAATGGACCCGCTTGCTGGCGCAGAGCGCATGCAGTGGACCGCATCCGGAGAGGTAGTGTTGATGACGATCCTCGGTGGTGCCGGAACGCTTCTGGGGCCGCTTCTGGGGGCAGGCTTCATCAAGTATTTCGAGAACATCTTCTCGAAGATCAACGACAATGTCATGCATGGATGGTTTTCGGTGATGCCCGATGGGCTGGAAAACATCCTGGTGGATGTCGTGCATCCCTTCGTCGGCAAGGGCTGGAACCTGACATTGGGCCTGCTGTTCATGCTGGTTGTGATATTCCTGCCGGGCGGCCTGGTGGAACTGGGTCAGCGTATCGGCCGCCTGTTCAGCCGCAAACCAGCGCGCGACAAGTCCGTCGCCGACCCGAAACCAGTGGAATAAGGAGGACGACATGGGCATCCTCGAAGTCAAAGGCGTCAACAAGCGCTTCGGCGGCCTTCAGGCGCTGGGCAACGTCAACCTGTCGATCCAGGAAAACACCGTCCACGCGATCATCGGGCCGAACGGCGCTGGCAAATCCACGCTGCTGAACGTGCTGGTGGGCAAGCTGATCCCGGACACCGGATCCGTGATGTTCGACGGCCAGTCTGTGCTTGGCCGCAAACCGCACGAGATCAACCAGATGGGAATTTCCCGTGTGTTCCAGACGCCGGAAATCTTCGGCGATCTCAGCGTCATGGAAAACGTGATGATCCCGTGCTTTGCAAAACGCGACGGGTCGTTCCGGCTGCACGCGTTCGAAAGCGTGCCGAACGAAAAGGAACTGGTCGAGAAAGCCGAACAGATGCTGATCGACGTCAAGATGATCGACAAGCGCAACATGCACGCCGCCTCGATGTCACGTGGTGACAAACGACGGCTGGAAATGGCGATGTGTCTGGTGCAGGAACCGCGGCTGCTGCTGCTCGACGAACCCACCGCTGGCATGGCGCGGGCCGACACCAACAACACCATCGACCTCTTGAAGGAAATCAAGTCGAAGCGCGACATCACCATGGCAATCATCGAGCACGATATGCATGTAGTGTTCAGCCTGGCCGAACGGATCACGGTGCTTGCCCAAGGCACACCGCTGGTCGAGGATACGCCGGCGAACATCAAAGGGCACCCCAAGGTGCAGGAAGCATACCTGGGTCAGGCCCACGGATAGCACGGCGTCACTTGTCCCCAGATTTGGAACCGATGCTTGGACAGGATGAGTGAGAAAGGAAGCCAGATGAACGAGAAACCAGATTTTTCCAATAGCGCCAATGTGGCGGCCACCGCCCCCGCCTATTTCTCGGCGTGGGACCTGCATGCCTATTACGGCGAAAGCTATATCGTCCAGGGCGTCAGCTTCAACGTCCACGAAGGCGAGATCCTGGCCCTGCTCGGCCGCAACGGCGCCGGCAAGACCTCTACGCTACGCGCCATCGCACGGCTCGCTTCACCGGAACTGCGCCACGGCGAGGTCTGGCTGGATCACCAGCCGCTGCACAACATGAAGGCGCATCAGGCGTCCCAGGCAGGCATCGGCCTGGTGCCGGAAGATCGCCGCATCATTGCGGGACTTACGGTTGAAGAGAACCTGCAACTCGCACAAATTGCGCCGCCAATCGGATGGTCGCTGGAACGGATCTATGAACTTTTCCCGCGCCTTGGTGAACGCCGCAAGCAAGAAGGCGTGACCCTGTCAGGCGGCGAACAGCAGATGCTGGCGATCGCCAGAGCGTTGGCGCGCGACATCAAGGTCCTTCTGCTCGATGAGCCTTACGAAGGGCTGGCCCCGGTCATCGTCGACGAGATCGAGAAGACACTGAACCTGATCAAGCAGCAGGGCATCACGACGATCATCGTGGAACAAAACGCGCTGCGGGCGCTGGCGCTGGCCGACCGTGCAGTCATTCTCGACACCGGGCTGGTCGTGTTCGACGGCACGGCACAGGAAGTTCTGGAAAACGACAAGCTGCGGTCCGAGTATCTGGCCATCTGACCAGCCGAGCCCTCCGCTGACGATCCGAAGACACGGGAAAGACCTGACATGAGCGACACCAAGACCTACCCCCCCACACCGCAATTCGCCAAGACCGCGCATGTCGACAAGGCGAAATACGACCGGATGTATGCAGAATCGGTAAAAGACCCCGATGCGTTCTGGGGCCGCGAGGGCAAGCGTCTGGACTGGATCAAGTCCTACACACGCGTCAAGAACACCAGCTTCGACCACGCCAATGTGTCGGTCAAGTGGTTCGAGGACGGTCAGCTGAACGTGTCGGTCAATTGCGTCGACCGTCATCTGAAAAAACGGGCCGATCAGACCGCGATCATCTGGGAAGGCGACGATCCCGCGGATGACAAGCATATCACCTACGCCGAACTGTCGGACAAGGTGAACAAGCTGGCCAATGTGATGAAGGATCTCGGCGTCGACAAGGGCGACCGCGTGGTGCTCTACATGCCGATGATCCCCGAAGCGACCTATGCAATGCTCGCCTGCACCCGCCTAGGCGCGGTGCATTCGATCGTGTTTGGCGGGTTCTCTCCGGAAGCGCTCGCCTCTCGTGTCGATGATTGCGGTGCCCGGCTGATTATCACCGCCGATCAGGGCCTGCGGGCCGGAAAAGCCGTTCCGCTGAAAAAGAACGTCGACGCGGCGATGGAAATTTGCGGCAACGTCCCCACCCTCGTGGTCGAACGCACCGGTGCGGATGTGCCGATGACCGAAGGACGCGACCATTCGTACACTGCACTGATGGCCACCGTCTCGGCCGACTGCCCGCCAGAGCCGATGAATGCCGAGGATCCGTTGTTCATTCTCTACACGTCGGGCTCGACCGGGCAACCCAAGGGCGTCGTGCACACCACGGCTGGATACCTTGTCTATGCCGCGATGACGCATGAATACACGTTCGACTACCATGACGGCGACGTGTTCTGGTGCACGGCTGACGTCGGCTGGGTCACCGGCCACAGCTACATCGTCTATGGACCGCTGGCCAATGGCGCCACCACGCTGATGTTCGAGGGCGTGCCGACCTATCCCGACGTCGGCCGGTTTTGGGCGGTTTGCGAAAAGCACAAGGTCAACCAGTTCTACACCGCCCCCACCGCGATCCGCTCGCTCATGCAGCACGGCGCCGATCCGGTGAAGCCCTACGACCTGTCGTCGCTCAAGCTTCTGGGCACGGTCGGCGAACCGATCAACCCCGAAGCCTGGAACTGGTATCACGAGGTCGTCGGCAAGGGCAAATTGCCGATCGTCGACACCTGGTGGCAGACCGAAACCGGCGGTCATATGCTGACCCCGCTGCCGGGGGCCACGACACTGAAGCCCGGCTCGGCCACGCTGCCGTTCTTTGGTGTGCAGCCGGTCATTCTCGACCCTCAAACCGGGCAGGAGATCACGACCACCGAAGCCGAGGGTGTGCTGTGCATCAAGGACAGCTGGCCGGGACAGATGCGGACCGTCTACCGCGACCACGACCGCTTCGTGCAAACCTACTTTTCGGACTACAAGGGCACCTATTTCACTGGCGACGGCTGTCGCCGCGACAAGGACGGCTATTACTGGATTACCGGCCGCGTCGATGACGTGATCAACGTTTCGGGCCACCGGATGGGCACGGCAGAGGTCGAAAGCGCGCTGGTCGCCCATGCCGCCGTATCCGAAGCTGCCGTGGTCGGTTTCCCCCATGATATCAAAGGTCAGGGCATCTATTGTTACGTGACGCTGATGAGCGGTTGGGACTATGAAGATCCGCTGAAGACCGAACTGCGCAACTGGGTCCGCAAGGAAATCGGCCCGATCGCAGCGCCGGATCATATCCAGTGGGCACCCGGCCTGCCAAAAACCCGGTCCGGAAAGATCATGCGCCGGATTCTGCGCAAGATCGCCGAGAATGACTATGGCGCACTCGGCGACATCTCGACGCTGGCTGATCCCGCCGTGGTCGATGACCTGATCAAGAACCGGATGAAATAGCCACGTCCGGTCCCGCGACCGCCCCCCTTGCATCATTCGCATTGATGCTATTCGACGCGGCGTCGCCGGCGGGCGCTCACGCCAAGTGCGCCGAGACCTGCAAGCAGCAATGGCATCGCCGCGGGACCGGCACGACGTTGATCTCGATCCGAGCCAGCAGATCGCGATCACCGGGCACGAAACCGACGGTGCCGCCAGCGGCGCGCGG
>JBBKVT010000356.1:0-9278 GCA_037968535.1 Paracoccaceae bacterium | reverse complement strand
TGCCGATCGCGATCGTGGCGATCAGGTTGGTCTGCAAATTCATCATGCGTGTGGCTATGAAACCTGCCGCAGCGCCGATGATGACAAGAGCGAGAACGGGCATCGTTTTCTCCTTATTTGCTGTCGCGGCAATGCGTCGTCTCGAACACCTTTGGATCGAGCAAGAAAATTATAGCTTTCAGTGAGTTGGACAGCGAAACCGACGCCGAACAAGCACGCAGATGGGATAGCACGATCGGGCAACCTTTGCATATTGTCGCGGCAATCACGATGGAACCAAAGAGCGCGATGTCATTCTTCCAATACTTCGCCTGCCTTCACGGCATAGCCGCGCAGGAATTCGTGGCGGTCCTGAACTGCGCGGCCAGCGCGTTGCAGCCGCAGCAGCTGAACCGCGCCCTGTCCGCAAGCCACGGTCAGATCGTCGTCCAGAACCTCGCCGGGCCGACCCTGACGGTCCGCCAGCCGCGCGCCCAGCAGCTTCACCCGCTGGTTCCGGATCAGCGTCCAGGCACCGGGAAACGGCGCGAGGCTCCGGATCAGGCGATGCACCTCTTGGGCGGGACGGGTCCAGTCAACATGCGCTTCGGCCTTGTCGATCTTGGCAGCGTAGGTGACACCATCTGCGGATTGCGGTTCTGCCCGCAACTCGGGCAATTGTGCCAGAGCCTCGACGATCATCTCCGCCCCCATTGCCGCTAATCGGTCATGCAGCTCGGCGGTCGTGTCTTCGGGTCCGATCTGCGTTTCCCGTCGCATCAGCACCGGCCCGGTATCCAACCCGGCATCCATCTGCATGATGCTGATGCCTGTCTTCGCATCCCCGGCGATGATCGCGCGATGGATCGGGGCAGCACCGCGCCAACGCGGCAATAGCGAGGCGTGGATGTTGAGGCAGCCAAACCGCGGCGCGTCCAGCACCGGTTGCGGCAGGATCAAACCGTAAGCAACAACCACTGCCGCATCCGCGTCCATAGCCGCAAACTCTGCCTGCGCCTCGGGCGTCCGAAGCGAAGCCGGATGCCGGACCGGCAGGCCCAATGCTTCCGCCTGTTGCTGAACCGGGTTTGGCCGATCTCGCTTGCCACGTCCGGCAGGGCGCGGCGGCTGGCAATAGACGGCGGCGATGTGATGCCCCACCTCGACCAGAGCGTTCAGGACCGGGACCGCAAATTCCGGCGTGCCCATGAACACCAGCCTCATGCGCGTCGGCCGATCTTCGCGGCGCGTTTCAACAGCATCTGCCGCCTCATTGGCGAAAGATGGTCAAAATACATCCGCCCGTTCAGATGGTCGATCTGGTGTTGCACCGACGTCGCCCAAAGCCCCACGAAATCGCGTTCCTCGATCGCGCCGCTTTCGTTCAGAAACCGCACTGTCAGAGCCCTCGGTCGTTCAATCATCGCCGACACACCCGGCAGGTTCGGACTGGCCTCTTCATGCTCCCTGATCTGCGCGGACCTGTGCAAGATCTCTGGGTTTGCCATCCGCACCACCTGTCCGCGGTCTTGCGAGGCATCTACGACGGCCAGCCGCTGCATGACCCCGATTTGTGGCGCGGCCAACCCGACCCCCGGCATGGCTTCCATGATCTCGATCATATCGGTCCAGATCAGGCGGGTCTCGTCGGTAACCGCCTCGATGGGCGTGGCCGGACTTCGCAGTCGAGGATCGGGCCAGGGAAGCACTGTTCTGGTCACGTCCGTGCCAACTCTCGCTTCATCTTGACCATTTTGCGGGTGATCATCTGTCGTTTTAATGGCTTGAGGTAGTCGATGAACAACTTGCCGTTGAGATGATCGATTTCGTGCTGAACACAGGTCGCCCACAGCCCGTCGAACTGCTCTTCGCGATGCTTGCCATCGCGATCCAACCAGGTCACGCGCACTTCCGCGGGCCGTTCGACATCGGCGTAATTCTCGGGAATTGAAAGACATCCCTCTTCATAGACATTTGTCTCTTCCGAGACCCAGGTCACTTCGGGGTTGATCAGCACCATTGGGCGCGGTGGCGCGCCTTCTTCCTTGATGCAATCCATCACCAAAAGCCGTTGCAGAACACCCACTTGCGGTGCCGCCAAACCAACGCCGGGCGCATCATACATGGTTTCGAGCATGTCATCGGCCAGCCTCAGAAGGTCCGGCGTGACATGCGTAACCGTCTCGGCGACCTTCTTCAGGCGCGGATCGGGATGCAAGAGGATCGACCGGAGGCTCATTGCCATCATTTAGGCGATGACCCGCCGCTGCGCAACGCCCCTTGCGCCCACCGTTTCAACCGCTAGCTTGGCCTGCGCGAGAAAAACGGAGACCCGCATGTCCATTGATTTCGACACACCAGTTGCCATCAAAGGCTGCCACACCATGAAGTACGACGACATGGAGAAATATGTCGGCGTTGGCGGTGATGACGTGATTTCCATGTGGGTCGCGGATATGGATTTCCCTGCCGCCGACTGCATCCGCGACGCGCTGCGGGCCGAGATCGACAACGGCTTTCTGGGTTATTTCGGCGACACGCTTCCGGTGTCGCAAGCTGCTTGCGACTGGATTCACAAGCGTCACGGTTGGGCCGTTCAACCCGACTGGATCAGTTATTGCCACGGCGCGGTCGCCGGTTTCGCGACGGTGTTGGAGGCGTTCTCGGATCCCGGCGATGCGGTTATCTTATTCTCACCCGTTTATCATACGTTCTTCAAGAAGACGCGTGCAAAGGGTCGTGTTGTTCTTGAAAGCCCGTTGATGGAACGCGACGGTCGGTATGAAATGGATCTTGATGCGCTGGCCGCCAGCCTGACGGGGCGTGAAAAAATCCTTGTCTTCTGTTCGCCGAACAACCCCGGCGGGCGGCTTTGGTCGACCAATGAAATCAGCGCTGTTGCGGCGTTTTGTGCCGAGCATGACCTGGTGCTGCTGGCGGACGAAATCCATATGGACCTGACCCATCCCGGCGCCGCGCACATCCCCACGGCCATTGCCGCGCCGGACGCGATTTCGCGCCTGGTCGTTCTGACCGCGGCGTCAAAGACGTTCAACCTTGCGGGCGGCGAAACCGGGATCGTGATCATTGCAGACCCCAAACTGCGAGAGAGCTATCAAAAGGCGCATGCGGCGCTTGGCGGCACGCCGAACCGGTTCGGCATGGCGATGACCAAGGCGGCCTTTACCGGCGGCGAACCTTGGCTGAAGGCGGCCCAGGCCTATATCGCCGAAAATTTCGCGTTGTGGCGTGACCGGATCGGCAAGTTGCCGGGGGTCCGCGTGATGGACATGCAAGCCACCTATCTGGCTTGGGTCGATTTCACTGATACAGGGCTGAGCGGCGCTGAGATCGATCAGCGCCTTGCCGATGATGCCCGCATCGCCGCCAGCCCTGGTCCCGCTTTCGGGACGGGCGGCGCGCTGCACAAGAGGTTCAATGTGGCGATGCCGCGGGCGCGCCTGATTGAAGCGATCGAGCGGATCGAAGCCGCGTTCGCTGATCTTCAATAAGCTCGCGACAGCCTAGTTCAGCAACGCCACCGGCGCGTTTTCATCGCGATAGAAATCCAGTGGCGCCTTGTCGACGGCCTCGGTATGCCACTTGAACTCGTACACCATCTCGCCGGCTTCTTCCTCTGACGCGACGATCAGGCATTGGTACAAATGTCGTGTGCCATCATAAAGGGCGACCAGTCCGCGCAGATGCGGCGCATTCTCGGCATCCAGTGCAAAACCGTTTTCCCAGAACCGCAGCACCGGAAAAACCTGGTCATCGGTATGGACGCGCAGCCGGCTTTTCTTGTGCAATTCGCGTTTGCGCGCCAATTCGAGCCCGTCGCGCACTTCTTTCGGCAAAAAATATGACATCGACATTCCCCCGTGCACCCAGACCTTAAGGATGCCTTTCAAACGCTCTGCGTCAAGCAAAGGTTCAAAAACGTTAACGAAACGACGTCAGTGACCGGGTGGGATACTATTTTGTTGCGACTCTGGGGCGTAATACATGCGGCGTCGCCGGATCATAAAGTGCTGAATCTCGGAACTCCTGACTTTCGCGCAGCGCCGGACCAACCAGAATCAGCGCGGTGCGCGTGATCTTTTCGGCCCGGACCTTTCCATGGATATCCGCAAGTGTGCCGCGGATCAGAAGCTGGTCCGGCCAACCGACGCGATACGCCACGACTACGGGGCAGTCGATGCCATAGTGGGGACTTAACTGCCGCTGGATTTCCCGCAGATTACGCACACCAAGATGGATCGCCAGAGTCGCGCCGGTGCGGGCAAAATTCTCCAGCGTCTCGCGTTCGGGCATCGAGGTTGATTTCATCGACACCCGGGTCAGCACGATCGACTGCGCGATTTCGGGGATCGTCAATTCCTGTCCCAGTGCCGCCGCTGCCGCCGCATAGGCCGGGACGCCCGGAATGATCTGATAGTCGATCCCATCGGCCTTCAATCGCCGGATTTGTTCGGCAATGGCGCCGTATAGCGAAGGATCCCCGGAATGCACCCGCGCCACATCCTGACCACGTCGATGCGCAGCAAGGATTTCGGCATGGGTCTGGTCAAGCGTCATCGCGGCAGTATCGAGCACACGCGCTCCTTCGGGCGCGCCCGCGACGACCTCGGGCGGCACCAGGGAACCGGCATAAAGGCAGACAGGACATTCGCCGATCACCCGCTCTGCCTTCTTGGTCAGAAGTTCGGGGTCGCCCGGCCCCGCGCCGATGAAATAGACCGTCATGCGCCAGCTTTCATTTTCGTCGAAACAGATTTGCCGCCGACATTTGCGCCCGGCGCCAAATCTCCGTCGATTTTTCGCGCATAACCTCGCGGTGTATACATTCGCGGTCCCTCGCCCAATTGTGCAAGCCGCGAATTGGACGAACCGATCAGCACCACGGTCAGCATGTCGACCTCATCCACTTTTAGGTCGGCCAAACGCCGATAGCGGACATGTTCCTCGGGCCGACCCAGTGAAGAAGCAAGCAAAACCGGCGTGTCGGCAGGGCGATGTTGCAACAGGATGTCTCTTGCCTCGGCCAGCAGGGTGCGCCGCCGCAGCGACACCGGGTTGTAGAAGGCCACAACGAAGTCACCTTCGGCCGCCGCTTTCAGTCGCTTCAGGATATCGTCGCGCGGCGTCAGCAGATCGCTGAGCGAGATCGCGCAGAAATCATGCCCCAACGGCGCACCGGCGCGCGCAGCAGCGCCCTGCAATGCCGAGACGCCCGGCGAACAGATCACCTCGACCCTGCGTGCTGCGTCAGAAACGCCCTGCGCGTCCGGCCCGCGGTCAAGAAGCTCGAAAACCAGCGCCCCCATTGCATAAATCCCGGCGTCGCCGGAACAGATCAAGGCGACATCGCGACCTTCACCGGCACGTTCAAGAGCGTAACGACACCGATCCTCTTCGCCCCCCAGCGGAAAGTCCGTTCGCGTCTTGCCGACCGCAAGCGGCCCGAGAAGATCAATATACAATCCATAACCAACTAGTTCCTCGGCCTGACTGACAAGCAAGGATACTTCCGGCGTGCGCCACTGTGCCTGCCCCGGCCCGATCCCGACAACCGACAGTCGCCCGCGTGGGCGTCCCCGCGGTTCCAGTATAGGTTCTGGTGCCAATGCCAGCGCGACCGTTGCATTGGCGGACTTGCGCTTGGCGATGTGCAGCACCGCGTCCGCCCCCGCACCGGCCAGCGCCGCGCCTTCTGCGACGCCGTGACAGCCGACCTCGGCAAACACCACTTCTGATGGAAACTGCAACCGGGTGGACTCCGCCTCGAGTTCGCAGGCCGTGAACAACCGCAATGGCAGGTCCATGGCGCGCGCCAAGTCGATCACCGCAGGCTCATTGGCCTTCAGATCAATCGTGAATAGCCCCTTCACCGCGCCCGCTGCGATCCCTGCCTCTGCCAGAGCCTCTGCAACGAGCTTGGCCAGTTCGTCTGGCGGACAATTGCGCGCGCAACCGACGCCCAGGCTGGCCCGCTGCGGATAAAACGCCAGGACGCCTGCTTCGACCGGCGCCAGAGTTGCGGCAATGCGCACACCATCGCCTTGCGGCAACCCGTCCAACCACCCGGCCCGCGACGCCTCGTCGCCTGAGACCCGTGCACCTTCACCTGCCAGCAGCGCTGCCATCGCTGGCTTGGCCAGATCGGGCGTTCCCAGAACCCAGCCTTCGGGGGGTTCGTCCAGCGCCACACCCAAAGCCACATCGCCTGCCGTCGTGACAGCCGCGACGCCGCCCAATGCTTCGGCAATTTCCCGCGCCAGACGATTCGCGCCGCGATGACCGCCAAGCAAAGGCACGACGACGCCGCCATCATCCGAGACCGAGACAACAGGCGGTTCGGACCGCTTGTCGGCCAGCATCGGCGCTACCGCCCGGATCAGAATGCCGCTTGCGCAGACGCCAATCACCGGTACGCCAGCCGCGAACAGCCCGCGGACATGCTCTAGCGCATCGGCGAAAAAGGCGTCCGCCCGGTCGACGCGACCCTCGCGCCCGTGCACCAGGACACCCAAAGTCGACGCCACGCGGTGCGCCACATCCTCGCCCGAGCGCGACAGCGCCACCACAACAGGTCTTACAGCCACGGATCAGCCCCCTTCGTCAGCAATATCATCGAGAAATACGGCGCCTCCTGCGGCGCATCGGCCAGCGGACAGACAACCTCGTCCGGCAGGCTCGCGCGCTCGACATAGACCGCGCGACCGGTCAGCCCCAGCTCGTCGATCACCGTCCGGATCTTGCCCAGATGCCGACCGACCTTCAGGATTGCCACGCTTTCGGCACCCTCGATCCGGGTTCGCAACTCGGCCTCGGGCAACGGTCCGGGCAGAATCGTCAAGCGCTCGTTGCGTGCCGCCAACGGAATTCCGGCGCGCGCGGCGCAGGCCGTGACGCTGGTCACGCCGGGAACGACCTCAACCTCGAACCGCCCCGAGAGCCGAGCGAACAGATACATGAACGAGCCGTAAAAGAGCGGATCGCCCTCGCACAGGCAGACCACGTCATCGCCCAACTCAAGCGCCTCGGCTATCGCCGCCGCTCCGACGTCATAGGCCCGTTGCGCCGGGTCTCGCGCCGTCGACATCGGCACGTCCATCACGATTTCTCGCGCAGTTTCAGGGATTTCGCCCGCTGCAATCGACCGCGCAAAGCTCGCTGCCCCCGCCAACGTCGGATAGGCCACAACTTTTGCGGCGCGGATCAATCGCACGGCTTTCAAGGTCATCAGCTCAGGATCGCCCGGCCCCAGGCCGATACCGTAAAGCCGTCCGGTCTGCGCTGAACTCATCGCTTTACCAGGCTCCACTGGGTCACGGGCATCGCCGCCCTCCAGCCGCGATAGGACCCGACCGGTTCCGCGCGGTTCACCGACAGCCTGACCAGTTGACCGCCATATGTTGCATGCAATCCCATCAGCACCGCCTCGCTTTCCAGCGTCACCGCGTTCGCGACCAGCCGTCCCAGCGGCTTCAACGCCGCCCAGGCCACCGTGAACACTGCGTCCGACAGCCCGCCGCCGACGAAGATCGCGTCCGGCGGTTCCAGCCCGGCCAATGCGGCAGGCGCTTCACCGTCGATCAATGCCAGCTTTGGGGTTCCCAAGGCGAGTGCGTTCGCGGCTGCCATGGCGCGGCGGTCGGCCCGGGGTTCGATCCCGACGGCGCGGGCGTAGCGTGCCGCGCGCATCCATTCGACCGCGACGGAACCACAGCCGGTGCCGATATCCCACAACAACGCGCCCCGCATCGGCATCAGCTTGGCCAGCGTGACCGCGCGAACCTCTTGCTTGGTCATCGTGCCGTCATGCAAGAACAGCTCATCCGCAAGCCCCGGCACCCGCGGCAACAGCGCCGCATCGGGGGCGGCAATACAGTCGACGGCAAGCGTGTTGAATGCCGGCACCAGATGATCCCAACTTTCCGCAAGCCCGTCGAACCGAGCCTCATCACCGCCGCCCATTGCGGCCAGCACGGTCATCGGACTGCGGCCAAATCCCCGCTCGGTCAGGAATCGCGCAATCTGACCCGGCGTTTGGGCACCCGTCGTGAGGATCAGAAGCCGTTGATCTGGCTGGATAAAAGCGATCATCTGTTCGACCGGCCGACCGTGGACCGTCAAGGTCTCGACATCCGCCATCGACCAGCCCATCCGCGCGGCGGCCAGTTGAAAGGCCGAGATTTGCGGGTGGTACACAATCTCGTCGGCCGGTATCGACCGACCGATCCGCGCACCGACCGAGAACCACAAAGGGTCACCCGTCGCCAGCACCACGACGCGACGGCCCTTCAGGCCTTTGAGCACATCGATCAGCGCATCGAACGGATGCGGCCAGGCCAGCCGCTCTGCCGTGATGCTGTCGGACAGCGCATGGTGCCGGTCGCCGCCGATGATCACTTCGGCCGCCTGAAGCACCGCTCGGGTTGCCGGGGTCAGCCCGTCGATGCCGTCTTCGCCGATTCCGATGATGTGCAACCAAGGGCCTGTCATGACTGGATTTTCCGGGTCTGCAAACCGTCTGCAACTTGTCGGCAAAGTGTATGGCACGTGTATGGCGGCTTCATCCGGCTTCTCCGGGCAACCCGGCCGCCAGCGCATTGACCGCAGCCGATGCGATCGCCGATCCGCCGCGCCTGCCCCGTAGTGCCACGAAGTCGCAGCCGCGCGGGTGAGCGGCCAGTTCCGCCTTGCTTTCGGCGGCACCGACAAAGCCGACCGGGAACCCGAGGATCACGGAGGGTCTTGGCCAACCGGAGTCTAACCGCTCCAGCAGATGGAATAGCGCTGTCGGTGCATTGCCTACCGCGACCACCGCGCCCTCGATGCGGTCGCGCCACAGCTCCACAGCCGCCGCCGACCGCGTAGTCGTCAAGTCTGCGGCAAGTCCCGGCACCCGTGGATCGTTCAGCGTCACCAGAACCTCGTTGTCCGCAGGCAAGGCGCGTCGAATGATCCCCGCGGCGACCATTTCGCAATCGCAGAGCACCGGCGCACCGTCCATGAGGGCGGCGCGTCCCGCTTCGTATGCCCGATCCGAAAACACCAGCCGGTCCGCGACCTCGACCATGCCGCAGGCGTGGATCACCCGGATCGCCAACGCCTGCATCCCCAGCCCGAACCGATCCAGCCGCGCCTCGCGCCGGACGGTGGCGAAGCTTTCGGCGTAGATCGCGGACGGATCTTTCAGATAGGGGCGCATCGGCCTGCCTTCTTTTGTTCCGAAATACTCGCGCCGCAGGCACGATCTTTCGCAGAAAGATCGTTCACGGCTTCTTCCTTCG
>JBBKVT010000355.1:0-9205 GCA_037968535.1 Paracoccaceae bacterium | reverse complement strand
CTTCAGCACAATATCTTCGGGCTTCTCTCGCTTTACAGCCATCCTCTGGTCCTCCTGAAAACGGGATAATCATATCCCAGTGGGTCGACCACTTCAGAGGGGGCAATCCAGGTCCGAGGCGGAAATGGACCGTCTGCGTTGCTAAAGCTGCGAAGCCAGACCTGTCGCTGCATCGCGTCCGAATGTAGCCGAAGCGCTCAACAATGACTTCTTGAGCGCGATCTCGGAAATGGCAGAATGAGCCAGTCAGATGCCGAACGACAATACAAATACAATCGCAATCACCAGCAAGAACACAGTCTCAACGATCAGGATGGCTCCGTAACTCGGCCTGACCTCCCTGAACTTGGAAAGGTTCGTCTTGATGCCGAGTGCGGCAATAGCGACCACGAGGCACCAACGTGACAGTTCGGCTGCAAGGTCAATAAGGGATTGGGGAAGCAGGCCGGTATTTGCCAGAACGGCGAGGGCCACAAACATCACAAGAAACCAAGGCAAGGCCACTTTCTGGGCTTGTGCGCCACGAAAGCTGAACATGACCACCAGCATGACAACCGGAAGCAAAGCGACTCGCAACATTTTTATAAAGGTGGCGATCACGCCGGCTTCGTCACTGATTGAATAGCCCGCTCCAACCACCTGAGCCACGTCGTGGATCGTGGCGCCGATGAGAAACCCGCTTTCCAGATCGTTCAAGCCCATCGCTTGAAACAGGACCGGGTAGGCCACCATGGCGATGGTGGACAAGGCCGTAACCGCGATTACAACGAACAAGGTGTCCTGTTCGCGGTCAGGTCGCTGTGGCAATACAGATGCAATTGCGAGCGCAGCGGAGGCGCCACAGATTGCCACGGATCCTCCAGCCAATAGACCAAAGGCCATGCGACGACCCAGAAATCGGGACATCAGGGCCCCGCACGCGAGGGTTGCCATAACAAGTCCACCGACGGCCAGAACCGGCACCAGACCGATGCTTTCCACATCACCGATACTCAATCTGAGACCCAGCAAGCCAACACCGAAGCGCAGCAATGTCTTGGCAGAGAATTCCACTCCGGGCTTGCAGGCCGTGTCCTGAGACAGAAAATGAAAGGCCATCCCGATCAACAGCGCAAAAAGCATGACTGGTGCGCCGTAGTGCTCTGACAGGAAAGTTGCGGCGGCTGCAATGACCACTGCCAGCATCATGCCCGCGAAGTACGTCTTGCCATTTGAACGCAATGAGGAAATCATTTGCGCGATCCTTTGGTCAGTTCTGTATTCTGGCGCGGGCACCGGCGAAGGTGATAATCGCTGACACCAGAGCGTCCAGCGTATCTAGAACGGGAACGGGCGCGTGGATGTATTTACTCACCAGCGAAAACTCAGAGCAGCCGATGATCACCCGTTCCGCCCCTCGTTGGACAAGAGCCGCCGCTTCATCCTCCAAAAGGGTGATGTCTGCATGGGTCGCGCCGGCTTTCTTAATCCTGCGGATTGAGGCAAGGATGTCATTCTCGTTTTCCGGAAAAGCTGTTTTTACGCCGAACTCCGCCAGAAAATTCCCGAAGAGACCGCTGCTGTTAGTTGCGGGAGAAGCAAGAATTCCGACAATCGCGCCCCGCTTCAAACCCTGCGCCGCTTGCGCGCAGGCAAGTTTCGGCATGTTCAGCAAAGGGATCCTGACATTCTTTTTGATGTGCGACGCGTACAAATGTGCGGTGTTGCAGGGCATCGCCAGAACGTCAGCCCCAGCCCGTTCCAATCCTGCAGCCATTTCGGCAATGACGGGGCCCGGATCGGGCCCGGTTTTCTCAATCAGATGGCGGATACGAGACGGAACCTGAGGGTTCATGTCGACAATCATCGGAATGTGATCCTGATCATCTTCAGCATCCGTCGTCGCATGTACCCTTTTCATCAACTCAAGCGTTGCCTCGACGCCCATGCCGCCCAGAATGCCTATTCTGCGAAACCTGCCAGAAGTTCCCGTCACGTCCGCGTCCGATCAGGACCAACGGTCGGAGAAATCGAAAGCCGCGTCATAACCGAATAGAGCGACCGAACCGCCCGTATGCAGGAAGACGACCCGCTCGCCTTTCTTGAAATGGCCCTTTCGGATCAGATCGATGAAACCGGCAGCCCCCTTGGCGGAATAGACCGGATCAAGCAGGATTGCCTCAAGTTCCGCAAACATCCGGATCGCCTCAAGCCCGCTTTCGGTTGGAATGCCGTACCCTTCACCAACGTAATCGGTGTTGGCGACAACGTCTTCCCGGGCTACGACGCCGGGGCAGCCCAATTTTTCCGCTGTATTACAGGCGAGGTTGAAAACGTTTTCTTCCTGCTTAGCCTTGGGCGCGCGCACGCCTATGCCCAAAAGAGGGATCTGTGCGTTCATTGCTTTGAGGCCCACGATGAGGCCCGCCTGCGTTCCGGCACTGCCTGTGGCGGTCACAATGTGGTCGATCTTCATGCCGCTGCTGTTCACCTGGTTCAAAATCTCAAATGCGCAATTGACATAGCCCAGAGCACCAGTGGGGTTTGAGCCACCGCCGGGAATGGCGTAAACCTTCTTACCGTCTGCCCGCATCTCAGCGGCCATTTCCTCAATCAAGACGTTGAAATCCGGCCCGGAGGGGCGTTTTTCAGTAGTCGCTCCATGCAGATGATCCAACAGGACGTTGCCGTTGTTGTTGTAATTTGCATTATTGGAAGCCGTGCGATCTTCCAGCACGATGTGGCATTGCATGCCCATCTTAGCTGCAAATGCCGCCGTTTGTCGGGCGTGATTGGACTGGGTGGCACCTTGAGTGACGATCATCTCAGCGCCTTGCAACTCAGCCTCCGCCATTAGGAATTCCAGCTTGCGTGTCTTGTTGCCGCCCGTAGACATGCCTGTGCAATCGTCGCGTTTGATCCATATTTCAGGCCCACCAAGCTCTTTAGTTAGGCGGTCAAGGCGCTCCAGGGGTGTCGGCAAGTGGGCAAGAAATCGGCGGGGAAAGCGGGAAAGATGCATTTTTTGGATCCTTAATTTGCTCTAATCGCTGCTTACCCTTTGAAAGGCGCAATTGATAATGCAAAATTATCTTTATAAGTTGCGATTACTGCAAGTTCTCAATGAGGAAGATAAATGCGCGCGGAATGGATCGACGATATTTTGGCGGTACTGGATGCCGGGTCACTGGCGCGGGCAGCGGAAAAACGTCTGCTGACGCAATCAGCGTTCACCCGACGTGTGCGTCTGATCGAGGATAGTATTGGCGCAGAACTGTTTGACCGACGGCGCAAGCCCGTCACGCTTTTGGCCGGCGTTGAAGCGCTTGCGCCGGAACTCCGCGACCTTAGCTTGCGGCTTCGGCAAGTTAGGCACAAACTCAAGGCAGCAACCAGTCAGACTGGCGGAGCCCTCAGTTTTGCGTGTCAGCATGCGATCGCCACGACCGTATCGCCCTGGATTGTACGGGCTCTGACCACACAAGGCGATGCGTCGGTTAGAGTGCGGTCCAGCAACCGCGAAGAGTGCCTGGTGCTCCTGCTGTCAGATGAAGTCGACTTTGTGGTGACGTATACGGTACCTGACGAGCAGACGCCTTTTTTGGAGCGCGCTTTTGAAACTCTGACTTTGGGGCGCGATATCCTCATTCCTGTTTGCGCTCCTTCGCTGCGTGACACAATTCATTCAAACCGGATTCCGACCATCAGCTACCCATCAGGCGTCTTTCTGGGTCAGGTTTTTGACCGGCATATCGCATTGCGTCTGAACAATGAGGTGCAGGTTGTGACCAAGGCTGAAACAGCGCTGACGCTCGCTGCTTACGAATTTGTGCTTGGCGGAATTGGCGTGGCCTGGCTGCCGTATTCATTGGTAGTCGAGGGATTGACGCAAGGATCGCTCACCTCGCTGGAAGCAGAATTGCCGGTCCAACCGCTCGATATCAAAGCCTTCTGGTTATCCGATAATGGCGGGCTGAAATCAGACTTTGCGTGGCGCGACATCCTGTCCCAAATTGCCTTCCCCGAACACCTGACGCCTCTAACGCGCGGGTCCACCGATCGCGGCGAGACGGTACAAGGATCATAGCGGCCGCAGATTCATTCAGTTCTGAGTCCATTTGATCAACAGTTTCGACCTGCCGACGAGGCTAAAGCGCCTGCCAAAGGAACTGACCGGTGCTGTCCAGGCGGTCGAGCGAGCAGAATAGAGATATCGTCAGGTCGGCGTGCCATTCAGGGCCGCCCGCCACGACGAGGTCGCCGCGGGCGATTTCTTCGGCCACGGCGCTTTCGGGCAGCCAAGCGATGCCGCTTCCGGCCAGCGTGCGCCGCTTGATCGCTTCGGTCAGTGCATCCATGTACCGCAGGGCCAGCGGGGGCTTGCGGTTGCCGATGGTCTGATCGACCACGGTACCCAGGTAGCTGCTGGGATCGTAGCCGAGATAGGGGATGTCTCTGGCGTCAGGCCGCGACAGGTTCCAACCCTCAGCTTGCGCCGCCCTGCTTTCGGCGACGGGAAGGAACCGGTCGGTCCCGATATCCTTGCGGACGAACTGACTTTCCGCGAAGACCGGCACCACGTCGCGGTGGCGGTAGTAGATCAGGAAGTCGCAGGTGCCATCCGACAGAAGCTGACAGCAAGTGCGCAGATTGTCCGAATAGACCCGCACGCGCAGGCTGGGCATCTGATGCTCGAATTCGGCGATGCGCCGGGAAAGGTAGTTGACCGAGATGGTATGCAACACGGCGACGCGCTGGAATGCGGTGCTGCCGCGCTCCTCCGCGCGGATCGTCTGGCGGATGTCGGTCAGGCTGGCGATGATCTCCAAGGCGACCGGCAGGAACTGGGCTCCGGCATCGGACAGCTGCACCGGGTAGCTGGATCGCATAATCAGCGGAACGCCGAGCCAGTTCTCCAGCGACTTGATGCGGCGGCTGAAGGCCGGCTGGGTGATGTTGCGTTCCTCGGCCGCCCGCGTGAAGTTCAGCGTGCGGCCCAGGCAGACGAAGTCTTGCAGCCAGTTCAGATCCATTTCTTTCTCCGCAAGTTTCGAACCAAGCTACTGAAAAACATAATCTATGCAATAGTCGCATAATTCGATGACATGTTTGAATTGGCTCTGTCGCGGAGGGGTGGACTAACCTCGCAGGCACGTTGGCGGAGAACCCGTCAGGCAAAAAACTATCAGGGAGATGAGAATGAAGAAATCATGGAAGTTCACCACCGCGGCGACCGCGCTCGCGCTGGCTGCCTCAGCGACACTGGCGCAGGCAGAGACCACGCTGCGACTATCCACCTACGTCAACGAGTCCGACATCCGCTATCAGGGCTTCCAGCATTTCGCCGATCTCGTTGCAGAAAAGACCGGCGGCGGCGTAAAGATCGAAATTTTTCCCTCAGGGACGCTGCACGGCTGGTCAGAAGGCGTCGATGCCGTCCAGGGCGGCGTCTCTGACATCAGCTGGATCAATGCCGACAACCGCGTGCCGTGTTATGCTGTCACCTCGCTCTATCCCGCTATGGTCAGCCTCGAGAACCAGCCCGCGCTCGACGCGGCCTATGCGGACCTGATCCGCGACGAGGCGGCTGCGGTGAACCTCGTTCCGCTGCTCAACTCCAACTACTCCTACGACCAGGAATGGTGGTTCGAGGAGCCGGTTGAGGATTTCGGCAAGCTTGACGGCAAGCTCGTGCGCTCGATCGGGCCGCTGGTCAGCATGATGATCGAGACTTGGGGCGGGGAGCCGGTCTTCGTGGCGCCCAAAGAGGTGTTCCAGTCCGCCGAGCGCGGAGTCGTCGACGGAATCAACATGGGAGTCGCCACCTATAGCTCATGGAAGCTTTGGGACGTCATGCCGCATATGGTCAACGCGAACCTCTTCTATGGCAACATCATTTATATGGTAAACAAGAACAAATTCGATGACCTGACCCCCGAAGAGCAGTCCGCGCTGAGCGCCGCCGCCGCCGAGACCGAAGGCTGGCTTCAGCCGAAATACGAAGGCTGGGTCGATGAGCAGATTGCCGCTGCGGTGGCAGCGGGCGGCACCGAGATGACGCTGCCGGCAGAAAAAAGCGCCGAGCTGATCGCCAGCGTCAAGGGCACCTGGGACGAGACGGTCAACGAAGCCTGCGGCACCGAGCTTGCCGACAAGATCCGCGCCCTGCTGGACAGCCACGCGTCGTAAGGACGCTGAAACGACCGGGCGGTCCTGAACGGGCCGCCCGCGCCGCATTTCTTGGAGGGTATTATGAATGACGGTCTCGACCGCCTGATCGGCGGCGTCGAACGCACGGTCGTCTGGCTGGCAGGTGCCGGCGCTGTCATCGTGCTGGTCCAGATGTTGTGGATCTCGTACGGCGTTTTCGTCCGCTACGGGTTGGGCAAGCCCGACCGCATGGTGACCGAGGCAACCGCGCTTTTGCTTTTCCCTGTCGCCTTCGCCGGGCTGGCCTATGCGATGCGCGAGGATGCTTATCCCAAGGTGACGATGGTCACCGATCTGTTCGGCCCGCCGATGCGCAAGGTCTTCGCGATCATCAATCTGATCCTGATGCTGGGGGTAGGCCTGTTCTTCTCCTACGCGGGCGTCAGCGCCACGATCCGGGCCTACAACTCCGGCGTCGCCTCGGAAATTCTGCACTGGCCGCGCTACATTTTCTGGGCGCCGGGCGCGCTGGCGCTGCTGCTGTTCTCGTTCTACGCAATCCTGCGTCTTATCCGTGCGATCCGCACGCCACCAACATCGGAGAATTTCTGATGGAATGGTACACTGTCGGCCTCAGCCTTCTAGGGCTCTTGATGCTATTCATCGTGATCGGTCTGCCGATCCCCTTTGCCCTCGCGGCGGCCGCGCTGCCGTTCTTGTGGAATATCCAGGGGTTCCACACGTCCATCGTGTCGTCCGAACTGAAGCTTTGGGGCGTGTGGATCGATTACATCCTGCTCGCGGTCCCACTGTTTGTCTTCCTCGGAGAACTCATAGGTAAATCGAATATCGGGCCCAATCTTTATCAGTTTCTGCACCAGGGCGTCCGCATCAAGGGGTCCGCCGCCTACGGTTCGATCGGGGCCAGCGCCGGGTTCGGCGCGGTCTGCGGATCATCAATGGTCGGCGCCCTAACCATTGGCGGGGTGGCCCTGCCAGAGATGCTGCGGCTTGGCTACGGCAAGCGGCTGTCGAGCGGCGTCCTGGCCGCGGGCGGCACGTTGTCGGTGCTGATCCCCCCCAGCCTGATCCTACTGTTCTATGGCATCGTCACCGATCAGAGCATCGGCGATCTGTTCATTGCCGGTGTCATTCCCGGACTGATCCTGGTGTCCAGCTTCGTGGTGGTTGTGTGGGTATGGGGCATACTGAAACCGGAGGATATCCCAAGCCGCGAAGATGCCACTAAGATGCCCTTTCTGATGATCCTCAACACGGTCGGGCCGGTCGTGCTAATCGGCCTCGTCATCACCGTTGCCATCTACGCGGGCATCGCCACCCCGACCGAGGCGGCGGCGGTCGCGTCGCTTCTGACGGTGATCCTGGCCTTCGGCGTCGGCGGGCTGACATGGCAGGGCTTCAAGGACGCAATCTTCGCCACGATGCGCACTATGGGCTACCTGGGCCTCCTGCTGTCCGCAGGCGTGCTATTCGGCTTCGTCCTGACCTACTACCGCGTGCCGCAGCAGTTTACCGAGCTGTTTCTATCCTTCGACCTGTCGCCAACGACCGTGCTGATGATCGTGCTCCTGTTCTACATTATCCTCGGGATGTTCCTGGAACCGGTCTCGATGACCTTCATCACGCTGCCCACCATCTATCCGCTGATGAGCGCAGCTGGCTTTGACCTGATCTGGTTTGGTGTCGTCTACACGATCACGATGGAGATTGCGGTGTTGACACCACCAGTCGGGCTGAACCTGTACGTGATTCAGGCAATCAGCCGCGATCAGGTGACCATCGGCGACGTCATAATGGGATGTCTGCCATTCATCGGTGCCATGGTCTTGCTGATCGCGATTTTAATCGGACTGCCAGAAGTCGCATTGTGGCTACCCGAGCAGATGCGCTGATGGCTGAAACTGTGCTTCCTCACCGGCGCGCCGGCGCCGGCCCGGCTCTGGTGCTGGTTCATGGCTATCTCGGCGGATCAGCGCAATGGGACGCGGAGACCGCGCAGTTCAGCGATCGGTACGATGTGATCGCCCCGGATCTGCCGGGGTTCGGCGACGCCTCGGGCGAGGCCGGATGCCGTAGTATAGGAGAGATGGCGGACAGTGTTCTCGGTCTTTTAGACAATTTAGGGATCGGTGAATTCATTCTCATGGGCCATTCCATGGGCGGCATGATCGCGCAGGAAATGGCGGCCAGAGCCGGAGACCGGGTCAGCAAACTTATCCTCTACGGAACCGGACCGCTCGGGCTTATGCCGGACCGGTTCGAACCGATTAAGTTGTCGCGCGATCGACTTTGTTCGGACGGCGTTGAAAAAACGATCGAACGGATCGGTGCCACATGGTTCCGAAGAGGCGAGGCCGCGGCTGGTTACCCCTTAGTGCGACAGATCGGCGCCCAGGCGAACCCGGAGGCGGCGCTCGTTGCATTAGACGCGATGGCGGACTGGGACGGGCGACCGGCATTGAAGTCGCTGGACATGGCGACACTCGTGCTCTGGGGGCACGACGACCGCTCCTATCGATGGCCGCAGGTCGAAGCGCTTTGGAAGAACCTCCCTAACGCAACTCTCTCTGTCATCCCTGGCGCGTCCCATGCAGCGCATCTGGAGAAACCAAAGCTTTTTGCAGCAATCGTGGAAGATTTTCTGGCGGATTAAACGACTTGTCCGGCGGCTCGTGTCGCAGAGCACAAATGTTTGCGCATCCTCCGAATTTGCGTCGAATCGCGAGCTGAGTTTCTCCGCGGCCGTTTGCCGAGCGCACAGACAATCCCTCCGGCGATCGCTTGGTTCCGATCCGCAGGTACCGGAAAATAAAGTCGGAGAACCAAGAAATCAACACTGCTATTCCGAGAGTGAACGCCGTATGCGCGCGAGACTTCTTCTAGTGCAGCCTCGGGCCGGATTGTACCGCAACTCGGTCAGTGCCCCTGAAACTTCGCGGCGCGCCTGAACGTCCCACTCCAATCCGGAGGGTCCAAACCGGACATTCGCATTCAGGTTTTTCCTGATACAATCCTAGGATGGGTCCTGCATCTGGAATCAAGAGTATCGCCGTAA
>JBBKVT010000354.1:0-10197 GCA_037968535.1 Paracoccaceae bacterium | reverse complement strand
GTGCTTCCACAGCCAGCGCTTCCGGGAAGGTCCATACGAAACCCGGCTCTCGCAAGCTCACTGCGGCGGAGAAGGAAAAGCTTCAAAAGGTTATGGTGGACAGTAAGCGCGATGGCGTTGCCCTATGCGGAGAGGCTTGACGGCTGGTTGAAGCGCCAAGGCATGAGCTCATCGATGCGGGATTTCGGGTGGCCATCGAGGATCGCACACAGCGTGGCAGCGATGTAGTCGACCGGGTTCACATCGGACATCTTGCAGGTGGCGACCAGCGAGGCGAGCATGGCCCAGTTCTCTGCGCCGACCTCGTTGCCTGCAAAGAGCGCATTCTTCCTCGTAAGGGCAATCGGCCGGATTTTGTTTTCGACCGGGTTGGTGTCCAGCTCCAGAGTGCCGTCATCGAGGAACCGGATCAGGCCGGACCAGTGCACGAGGGTATAGCGGATATCCTCCGCCAGCTGGGATTTCTGCGGGATGCGCGACAGTTGGGCTTCCAGCCAGGGCTTGAGCGCGGCGACAACCGGGCCTGCATGTTCACGCCGGGCAGTTAGGCGCACAGCAGCGTCCTTCCCACGGATGGTCTTCTCGACGCGGTAGAGCAGCGCGATCTGGCGCAGCATCTCCTCGGCGATGGGTGAACTCTCGTTCTCGAAGCGCTTCACGAAGCGACGGCGCACATGGGTCCAACAATAGACCAGCTGCCACGGTCCGCTATCACGCGTGATTTGGGTCAGCGCGTTGTAGGATTGATAAGCGTCGCACTGCAGGAAGCGCCCCTGGTATCCGGCAAGGAAGTTCAGCGGATGCGCCTTGCCGCGACCGGGGGCGTAGTGGAACAGCACGATGGGCGGGTCAGTACCGCCATGGCCGCGATCATCGGCGACGACTGCCCAGAAGTAGCCGCTCTTGGTGGCCTTGCGGCCCGGATCGAGCACCGGCGCGCGGGTTTCATCAACGAAGATACGGTCAGCCCGGCGCAGATGGGTGCGCATGTGGTTTATGACCGGCATCAAGTGGAAGCAGGCGCGGCCGACCCAGTTGCCAAGCGTGCCACGGTCCAGATCGATTCCCTGCCGTTTGAAGATTTCGGCCTGGCGGTAAAACGGCAGATGGTCTCCGAACTTCGAGACGATGATCCAGGCGATGAACAACTCCGTGGGCAGCCCGCCGGGCACAACATGTTCGGGCGCATGCGCTTGCGCCATGGCTTGCGAGCAGCGGCGGCAGGCGTATTTTGGTCGCCGCGTCACCAGCACCCGGAATTGCGCCGGGATCACGTCCAGCCGCTCGGACACGTCTTCGCCGATCTTCGTCATCTCGCCACAGCCGCAGGGGCATTGCGTGCTGGCGGGCTCGATCACGCGCTCGACCCGGGGCAGATGCGGCGGCAGATGGCCACGGTTGCGCTTGGGTTTGCGGTTCGTCTGCGCCCCCGTGCCCCGCAGCGCTGCCTCGGCCTTCTCCTGCGCAGCCTCGAGCACGCCCTGGGCCAGTTCGGCATCCTCGAGCGGCAGGTTGAACTGGTCTGGCGACAGCTTCTCGGAGCGCTTGCCGAACTTCTCGCGCTGCGATGTACGCAGGATATCTTCTAGCCGACGATTGGCCTCCTGCAGCTCGGCCAACGCCGCCTCGACCTCGGTCAGGCGGGCTTTCAGCAGGGCGTTTTCTCGGGCGAGAACAGCGGAATCCATGGGCCGAAGTGAATCACGACGCACCCCATCTGGCCAGTAAAATCAGGGGTTCTACCCCGTTTTCTCAATCATCCCGCCACCGATGGGCGGCGTGCGCGTTCGGGCCGGACCAGCCGCCAATCGAGCCCTTCAAACAGCGCCGACAATTGCGCGGACGACAGCCGCATCACCCCGTCCCGCACCTGTGGCCAAACAAATTTGCCGCCCTCCAGCCGCTTGTGAACCAGCACCATTCCGGTCTGATCCCAGACCAGTAACTTGATCCTGTCCGCGCGTTTCGATCGGAACACAAAGACTGCTCCGCAGAACGGGTCCAAGCCGAACATCTCCTGCACCGCCAGCGCCAGGCCGTCGATGCCCTTGCGGAAGTCCACCGGCCGCGTCGCCACGAAGACCTTTACCGGCCCGCCTTGACCGAACATCACGATACCGCTGCCCGCGCCGCGCGGATGGCCCGTGTCAACTGCCCTTCATCTGCGCCTACACCCACACGGATCACGACGTCGCCTACGACGATCTCGAGATCGGACCGGCCACCCAGAGACGATGCATCAGTCGTGATATCCTCGATAACCAGTTCGGCGAACATCGGCAGGGCCGCTACGCTTTCGGGCACCACGAGGTTGCCTTTGCGCATCTGCTTGCGCCAATCGTAAATCTGCCAGCGGGTCGTGCCATGTTTGCGCGCAACGTCGGCCACCTTCATCCCCGGCATCATGCTTTCAGCCGCGATACGCGCGCGCTGTGCCTTCGTGCGCTGTCGTCGGCCGCTTGGCCCCTCGATCACTTCCAGCCGGGAAACCCCGAAGCCCGTCGAGCCGTCCAAATGGACGCCCATTTTGCCGTCTCTCTCCAAAGCCAAACCCTCCCGCTCAATCACTGGGACAAAATGACCGGATCAAATCAGGAATGGCAGGAGGGGGTCGGCGTAGCGCTTACGGCTGTTGCAGCTGAACTTGCCTTGAAGCGGAAGCTGTCGTTTCCGGTCTCCAGGATGTGGCAGCGGTGGGTAAGGCGGTCGAGCAAGGCCGTGGTCATCTTGGCATCACCGAAGACCGTGGCCCATTCGCTGAAGCTCAGGTTGGTGGTAATGACCACGCTGGTACGCTCGTAAAGCTTGCTCAGAAGATGGAAGAGCAACGCCCCGCCCGAGGCGCTGAAAGGCAGGTATCCTAACTCATCGAGGATCACGAGGTCGAGCCTGGTCAGGCTTTCCGCGATCTGGCCGGCCTTGCCCCTGGCCTTTTCCTGCTCGAGCGTGTTGACCAGCTCGATGGTCGAGAAGAAGCGGACCTTTCGCCGGTGATGCTCGACAGCCTGGACGCCGAGGGCTGTCGCGACATGGGTCTTTCCAGTCCCCGGCCCACCGATCAGCACGATGTTCTGCGCGCCATCCATGAACTCGCAGCGATGCAGCGCCCGGACGGTGGTCTCGTTGATCTCACTGGCGACGAAGTCGAACCCTGAGAGATCCTTATAAGCCGGAAAGCGTGCCGCCTTCATGTGATAGGCGATGGAGCGGACCTCGCGCTCAGCCAATTCAGCCTTCAGCAGTTGCGACAGGATCGGGATGGCGGCTTCAAAAGCCGGGGCACCTTGCTCGATCAGGTCGGTGACGGCCTGCGCCATGCCGTACATCTTCAGGCTGCGCAGCATGATGACGATGGCGCCGCTGGCGGGATCATGACGCATGGCGGCCTCCTTTGGTCTGGCTGAGCAGGTCGTCATAGCGTTCGACATTGGCTTTGGGCTCGCGGCGCAGGGCCAGCGCCTGCGGGGTATCCAGCGGCGGTCCGTCCATCACCTTTCCGTCGACCAACCGGTGCAGGATGTTCAGCACATGGGTCTTGGTCGCGACGCCCTCGGCCAATGCCAGTTCCACGGCGGTGAGCACGGCCTGTTCGTCGTGCTGCAACACCAGGGCAAGGATGTCGACCATCTCGCGGTCACCGCCGGGCTTGCGCAGCATGTGATCCTGCAACTGCCTGAAGGCAGGCGGCAATTCCAGGAAAGGTGCGCCATTCCGAAGAGCCCCGGGCTTGCGTTGAACGACCGCCAGATAATGTCGCCAGTCGTAGATCGTCCGCGGCGGTAGGTGGTGGCTACGTTGGATCACGCGGGTATGTTCGCACAGAATACTGCCTTCGGCCGCCACGACCAGCCGGTCTGGATAGATCCGCAGGCTGACGGGACGGTTGGCGAATGACGCCGGAACGCTGTAGCGGTTGCGTTCAAAGCTTATCAGACACGTGGGCGAGACGCGCTTGCTCAGCTCGATGAAACCGTCAAAAGCGACAGGCAGCGGCATCAGCGCGCCCCGTTCCTCAGCCCAGACATCGGCGATCGTGCCGGGCAGCGTGCCATGGGCCGTCTGGCGCCACAGCTCAAGGCACTGCTGTTCCAGCCATGCATTCAGCGCGGCAAGGTCGGGGAAGTCCGGCATGACTTGCAGCATCTGGTGGCGGGAATCCCGGACGTTCTTCTCGACCTGGCCTTTCTCCCAACCTGCCGCCGGATTGCAGAAGTCGGGTTCATAGACATAGTGGTTTGTCATGGCCAGGAAGCGCATGTTGATCTGCCGCTCCTTGCCGCGGCCGACACGATCCACCGCCGTGCGCATGTTATCGTAGATCCCTCGACCCGGCACGCCGCCAAAGACCCGGAACCCGTGCCAGTGCGCATCGAAAAGCATCTCGTGGGTCTGAAGCAGATAGGCGCGCAGCAGGAAGGCCCGGCTGTGTGCCAGCTTGATATGCGCCATCTGCAGCTTGGTGCGCTCGCCTCCCAGAACCGCAAAGTCCTCGCTCCAGTCGAACTGGAAGGCCTCACCCCGGCTGAAAGACAGTGGCACAAAGGTCCCGCGCCCAGTGGTCTGTTGTTCGCGCTGGCGATCTGCCCGCCACTGCCGGGCAAAGGCTGCCACCCGGCCATAAGAGCCGGTGAAGCCCAGCGTCACGAGATCGGCATGCAGCTGCTTCACGGTTCGCCGCTGTTTGCGCGACTTCCCGGCCTCGGTCTTCAGCCAGCCTGCCAGCTTCTCGGCGAAAGGGTCAAGCTTGCTCGAACGATCAGGCGTCGCGAATCTTGGCTCGATGGTGTTCGCCGCCAGATGCTTGGTCACAGTATTCCGCGACACGCCCGTCAGCCGCGCAATCTCGCGGATCGACAACTTCTGCCGCAAATGCATCCGTCGGATGATGTTCAAAAGTCCCATGTGGATCACTCCGTTGCCCCCGCCGCTCTCTGCTTTGGGGGAAGGTTCACATGGCTCAATTCTCAATGGAAATTATGTGCCCACCCGGCTCAGTTCTGGGTGGAAATCAACACAAGGTGCCTTTACGAGAAGACGGACTTCGCCTTTTTCCAAAGTGAAGGTCTCATTCAACATTCTGTCGATCTTGTTGGTTTTCGGGCTGACCCCCCGAACGCCATAACGATCATCCTGCAAAAGATGCGATTTTAGGCTCTGGCCAACGCCTGTCGTCTCGACAACCAGAAGATTTGGTCTCCAAGTTGCACGGAGCTCGCGAGCGACTCTCAGCAGTTGTGGCGGGTCGTGCTGAGCACGGTAGACGTGCTGGAGGTCAATGTAGTTCCCGATGAGCCCCCAAGTCGTGCAGACCGAATAGTCGTTGGACTCGCCGGGAACTGCCGCCACATCCCAGCTCTGGACGATGCCCTCGTACTCCTGCCGTCGGATGGCCGGCGGAATCCTCCCGAACCATTGCGTTTTGATGATGTTGCCGGCGGCCGGCGCCGGCGCCTGTTGGTATTGTGCTTCGAATTTGACCGAGCCCATTTCTGACCTGAGACGATCGAGCTCTTCCTGCCCCACCACGTCAGGAAAGAGAATATCGCCCGACGATCTCGGCCACTCCATACCGTCACCGAGATCGATTGTTCGCTGACGCGTCTCGATCGCAGGCAATTCGAGAACGTCCCATTCGTCTGTGGCAATCAGGCGCCCCGGCAGGTCATCAACATGAAGACGTTGCGCTACAACGATCACAGCGCCTTCTTTCGGCTTGTCGAGGCGAGTGATGGCCGTACCGGTGAACCATTCCCATAGGTTGTCACGCTGAGTTTCTGAGGCCACATCGGCGGCCTTGCTGGGATCGTCAATGATCAAGATATCCGCACCTTTGCCCGTTAGCGGACCACTCTTTGAAATAGCCAGACGAAAGCCGCCGGCCGTAGTTCTGATATTGTCTAGCGAGGCCTTCTTGGGGTCGATCTCGAAACCCGGAAAAGCCGCGTTGTGCCAATCCGATTGCATGAGGCGGCGAGACTCGTAAGCAAAGCTTTCTGCCGGATCGGTGCCGTAGCTGAGATTGATCAATCGTTTGGTAGGATCGCGGCCTAAAACCCACGCCGGAAATGCCACGCTCGCGCAGAGCGACTTTCCATGCCGTGGCGGCATTAATATTAGCAGGCGCCGACACTCACCCATAGCCACCCTTTCGAGCTGATGGCAGATGGTCCGAATGTGAAAGCTGGGATGATAAGTTTGCCCTGGCCTCAGCTCATATAAAGATCGCTCCACATACGGCGCCAACCTGCTGGCATAAAGACCACACGCGACATCACCAGGTTGCATCAGCATCGTCAGAGTCCTCCTCATTGGCATCAAGCTCTTCTTGAGCCGCCTCAATAATGAGGACCCAATCGGCATGGGATTTGAGGCAGTTAAGATCCGCGTCAGTCACCTTCGTCATCGGCACGGACTCGCTCCGCGACGCGAGATGGGTACCGAGTTCCCTATGAATGAACTTGGCACAGGCAATGTCGCCTTTCATCGCCTTGCTTAAGATCGCTGTCAGCATGGCCTCGAATTGCGTCATGGACATCTGGATGCCATTCTTCTGAACAACGACTTCCTGATCGGCCAGACGCTTCATGATTTGGTATAGGGATTCCGATTTGGTTTTTTTGCCAGATGGGTTTCCTGACTGTCCTTTCTTCCATTTGCTGTGATCTGGTGGGTTCTTGTAACCAACCTTTTTCAGCTTTTGTTCGCTGTCCGACATCATGCACCCTCCCCGTTCTCAGGGGCATCGGCTTCCGCAGAACTGGCGGCGGCTGCATCATCGCCGTCTCGCGCAGAAGCAACCGTGCCGAAGGTTTGACCTGTTCCGGCGAGGGTCGCCTGGCTGCCAGTCATCACCTGCCATCGCCGAATGGCGAGATCGACGTAGCGGGGCTCGATCTCGACACCGATGCAGCGCCGCCTGGTGCGCTCCGCAGCAAGGAGCGTCGTGCCCGACCCGAGAAATGGATCATGTACCAGATCACCGGGGCTGGTCACGTCCAGAAGCGCATCCATCACCATCCTGATTGGCTTCACCGTTGGATGAACAGCAAAGTTGTCGTCCGCATCTTTGGGTCCGCCGGTTGCGCCGGCGTACACCCAGACGTTCGACCGGTTACGGCCATACTTGCCGAGCTGGACATTGTTGAGGTGACTTTCGCCGGGTCTCTGTGCGACAAACACGAACTCGTGCTGACTGCGATAGAGCCCGCCCATGCCCGGCGCGTCCTTAACCCAGATACAGATGTTGATGATGCTCATCTGAAGAGCATCCAACGCTTCTTTCATCTCTGTAACATGGCGCCAGTCCATACAGGAATAGATGACACTGCCCGGCCTCAGGCAGTGGACCGCGTTTCCGAGCACCTCCACCAGGAAGGCGACGAAGGCGTCGCGGGACATCTCGCCGGACGCCTCAGCAAACTCCGGATGTTTCCCGTGCACGGTGCTAACGTGCCCGCTGACTGGGACATTATAGGGTGAATCTGTGAACATCGCATCGGCAAGCTCACCATCGAGTAACGCCGCCATCCCAACGCCGTCCCGGGCGGTTCCGCAAAAAAGCTGGTGATCGCCGAGCAGCCAGATATCTCCCGGGCGCGATACCCGATGCTCGCCTTGCGGTTCACAATCCGACATGTCGTCCGCGGGATCGGCATCTTCAGCTCCCCCAACACCGAAGTGTAGCCCCTCAATCTCGGCCAACTCGAAGCCGGGAATTTCTACATCGCCACTGATCTCAATGATTTCGTCGATCTCAAGCTTTAGAAGATCGCGATCCCACTCACCGGTCTCCTGCAGCTTGTTCAGTGACAAAGCCAACCGACGCAGGTCCACATCGGATAGATTATTGACAATGATACACGGCACTTTTTCAGCGCCAAGCCGGCGCGCAGCTTCAACTCGAACATGGCCATCCACGACCTCATATCTTTCGCCGGCCGCAGAACGACGAACTAAGATGGGGACACGAAAGCCAAAGGTCTTGATTGCCCCTATAACTGCTTCAACCTGTTTCTCTAGCGCCCGCCGGATACGGCGCGGAGCGACATCAATGAGGACAATAGCCAACCAGGCGATACACATCTCGGGAAAAAGGTCGTTCTTCAGAGCAGCCGTCACCTGTGGAACGCCGCTGGCATCCCCTGACGCCTCGGCTGGTCTATTCTCATGTTCATTTGATTTAAAAACCATATCGCCTCCTTGGCTTTACCAAGAGGCGACTGGCGGGCTGCGGCAGGAAGTTGCGCACGGGCTCATCCAAGTCGCAATCCTCTTGGATTACGATGGACGAACATCGAGTCCCGAAGCTTCCTGCTGCGACCGAGTTCTATCTGATTTTTAAAAATACAGTTTTCAGATTTTTTGTCAAATAGAGAATTCCGTAACCCATTTGAAAGGTTGACAAAACATTTGGAATGACACGAGCCGAGCGGGTTTTCTGTTTTCGACTGGACACCGCCGCCGAACAGAGCGTCAGTGGTGCCGCGTCCGGACCTCCGGGCTTGCCTCGGTGAGGGCCGGCACAATGCCAGCACCGACCGACCGAGGAAACTTCCATGACCAATTCAAAAGACAAAACACGCGGCGAGACCAAGTCCGCCACGATCACCCGGCTGCTCTCGCGCAAGACCGGCGCTGACATCGCGGCTCTGCAGAATGCGACCGGCTGGCAACCGCATTCGGTGCGCGCAGCACTCAGTACCCTGCGCAAGTCAGGCTACACGATCGACCGGTTGCCGGCCAAGGCCGATGGCGTCGGCGGTGCCTACAGGATCACGGCGGTGCCAGAGACACAATGACACGCCTAACGGTCGCCGAGATTGAAGCCATGGACCGGGTAGCGCTTCCCGCCGCCTGGGAACAGTGTTTCAAATCGCCCGTGCCCAAGGGCCTCAGCAAGCCGTTCCTCCGGCGGTTCCTCGCCTTCGAGGTTCAATCGCGGCGCATAGGCAGCCTGCCAAAAGGATTCCTGAAGACCCTGGACCGGCAGGTCTTCGGTGGCACGTCATCCGATGGCGCAGGCCCGTTGCCGGGCGGGCGACTCTTGCGCGAATGGAACGGCGTAACCCATGCGGTCGATGTCCGGGATGACGGCTATCGCTGGAATGGCAAGACATACCGCTCGCTCTCAGCAGTGGCGCGGGCCATCACCGGCGCGCGATGGTCCGGACCGAGGTTCTTCGGAATTGGGGGGCGTGAACGATGACGACGCGACCCAAAATTCGATGCGCGATCTACACGCGGAAGTCTTCTGACGAAGGGCTCGAGCAAAGCTTCAACTCGCTCGACGCCCAGCATGAGGCCTGCACCGCCTACATCGCCAGCCAGAAACAGGAAGGCTGGATCCTTGCTCGGGAGCGCTTCGACGACGGTGGCGTCTCGGGCGGGACGCTCGAGCGCCCTGCCCTCGCAAGGCTTCTGGCCGAGATCGAGGCCGGACGCATTTCCATGGTTGTCGTTTACAAGATCGACAGGCTGACCCGATCGCTTGCCGACTTCGCCCGGCTCGTCGAGCGCCTGGATGCCGCCGGCTGTTCTTTCGTCTCTGTCACCCAGGCCTTCAACACCGCAACTTCGATGGGCCGGCTCACGCTCAACGTGCTTCTCTCTTTCGCCCAGTTTGAGCGCGAAGTGACGGCCGAACGCATCCGAGACAAGATTGCGGCCTCCAAGAAGCAAGGCATGTGGATGGGTGGTGTTCCCCCACTTGGATACGATCCACATCCCGATCCCAACAAAAGGGAGTTGATCGTCAATGGGGTGGAGGCGGAGACCGTCCGGATCCTGTTTGAACTTTACGACCGGCTTGGCAATCTGTCCGACGTCGCACGCGAAGTGACTAAGTCGGGCCTGCGTTCCAAGCGGCATCACTTCAAGTCTGGACGCAGGCAAGGCGGCAGCGCGTTCTCCAACGGTCAGATATACCAGCTCCTCAGAAACCCGGTCTACCTCGGGCGCATCCGACACAAGGATCAGGTCTGGCCCGGCCGACATCCCGCCATCATCGACGAGGCACTCTGGGATCGTGTGCAGGACCGCCTGCAACAGAATGCGCGCCGGGGGAGAGGCAAAGCAATAGGAACCGACCCCGCGCCCCTGATCGGAAAGCTTCGTGATGAGACCGGCGATCGGCTAACGCCAACCTACAGCGTCAAGTCTGGTCGCCGTCATCGCTACTATGTGTCGAACCGACTGATC
>JBBKVT010000353.1:0-3953 GCA_037968535.1 Paracoccaceae bacterium | reverse complement strand
GTCACGATCGTGCGTTCATAGGCGGCGATGGCATCCCAGGCATGGGCAACATGCGGCCAGTCAGTGCCAAAGACCTCCTTGAAGGCCGCGACATATTCAGGAACGAAGCGCAGGCGCATATCCATCATTGAGCCGTCACCATTGCCGGCCACTGCACCGCCAGCGGCGGCCTTGGCCTGACTTTCGAGTGAGGTGACACTGCCTTCCCAAAACAGCTTGTTGTAGTAGGCGCTGTTCAGGATGGTCTGACTGTTGCGCCAATGCTGTGTGCCGGGATAGCCGAATGAGATCGGACCGCCGGTGCCCCAGCCGAGATCAGGCAAGTGGCAGGCCGAACAGGGCATCGTGCCGTTGCCCGACAAGCGCCCGTCCCAGAACAATTTCTCTCCGAGCGCCACCTTTTCGGGTGTCGTCGGATTATCCGCCGGTGCGCTTACCGGCGGCAGGGTGGCCAATGCCGGCAAAGACGTGTCCTGCGCCAAAGTGGCTCCGGCCATCGACAGACCTAAGGCCGCCGATCCAAGAACGTGTTTGATGATGGATTTCATGTCGGCTCCCCTCAATTCTGGCCAGCGGTGCGCAGTTGATAGTCCGGCAAGTCCGGCGCTTCGACTGCGGGCGCCTCACCTGTCAGGCTGTTCAGGAATGCGACAAGATTTGCCTTCTCATTGGCGTTCAGGCCAAGCGGTTTAAGCAGCGGGCTTTTGTTCGGCCCGTCGCCGCCACCTGCGTCATAGAACGCAACGACCTCGTCCAAACTCTCGAAGACGCCAGAGTGCATGTAGGGCCCGGTCTGGCCGACGTCCCACAGCGAAGGCGTGGCGAATTTTCCGATATCAGTTTCTTCCTTGGTGACGACGTAGTTGCCGACATCCGAGCGCAGATTCATGTAATTTGGCGTACCCATCGTCGCGTAGAATCGTAGAAGCGTGATCTGACGATCCGCATTGGTCTGCAGCTCGAGGTTATCAGGCACCCCGGTAGCATGCAGGCCGCCGTCCGACAACATGGCCCCGGAGTGGCATTGAATGCATCCGGCCTTGCCCGCAAAGACTTCCAGCCCCGCCTTGGCCGCGTCATCTATCGCGGAAGAATCGCCCTTCAGATAGGCGTCGAACGGCGCATTCGTGGTGCGGATGGTTTTCAGATACTCGCCGATCGCCCCATACATTTTACCGCCATACGGATCGCCACCAAAGGCGGACTCGAACATCGCGGCATATTCCGGAACCTGCTTCAGCCGTTCCTGTGCCAGACGGCTGTCCATCTGCATCGTGTGCGACTCGACCAGCATGTCGCGGACGACGGTCCCTAGGTCGGCCCCGTCAAGCCGCCCGTCCCACATGAAGTAGTTCCGGTTCGCAACGTTGAAGAGGCCAGGTGCGTTGCGGAAGTATTCAACACCGGTATAACCGGTCGACATCGGCTGACCGTCACCCCAGCCAGCGGTCGGATCGTGGCAGGTCGAACAGGAATTACCGGTATCGCCGGACATCCTGTCGTCAAAGAATAGCATCTTGCCAAGATCTGCGCGTGCCTGATTGACTTCCAGCGCATCCGGCAATGGCGCAAGCCCTTCGGGGATCGCCTGGGCGGCCAATACTGTTGCCGAAAAAGACAGAATTCCCACGCTGGCCACACCGGCCAACCAGGAATGTAGCCGCGACTTCCGGGGAGATTTCATTGCTTTGTTCGTCATGTCTGACCTTTCCTATGCACGGATCTGGGCACTCCGCTCAATTGGCCGTTCCATCCGGCGAAAACCCTGCGAGGTAGGCAATGACGTTTGCAACATCCTCGCCCTTCTTGAGCCCGGCGAATGTCATCCTGGTGCCCGGCACAACTGATTTCGGGTCGCGCAGGTAGTTTCCCAATGTCTCTTCATCCCAGGTGAGACCGCTTTCGAGCATTGCTGTGGAATACTTGAACCCTTCAACCTGACCGGCAGGCGCTCCCATAATCCCATTCAAAGCCGGGCCGGTCTTCTTCTTCGCATCAGGCCCCACTGCATGGCACGCCGCGCATTTCTTGAAGACCTTTTCGCCCGCATCCGCATCCTGAGCGGATGCCCCTGACGTAGAGATTGCACCTAACAGACACGTAGCCAGCAACAAACCAGAGACGCGCGGCAATACAGTTCGGTTCACATTATTCGGATTCATCTATGGCCCCATGTTCGCTGCAGTACTCGTCTAGATCATCGATTATCGACCATTGAGCGACGGCCAACGATGAGTGCGCTCACGAATCTCATTTTTTTTGGGGGGGGGGCGAAAGATTGATTCAGATCATGTTTGAGGCAGGGGAAGTACCACATAATAACATCTTGGGAAGCGAGTTCCCGAGGGTTTGATCAATGAGCTTCCAGAATCCGCAAAGGTCCACTCTGAACCGCTGCGATGCGGCGATCTTCGAACATATGAAGCCGACAGACCTTGATCGGCTTGCAGCCAAGTCTAACATGGTTGATGGCGCGCGGAACAGCGCACCGCTGAGCGGTAGCAATCCAAGCAAGACCGTGGTCGTTGTGTGCACGGGCATCCTGGCATTGCGGAATGCCTTGTCCGACGGCCGCACCGGCCTGACAGAACTGTTCGAGGTTGATGACATTCTGGACCTCAGGCGCACAGAACGCCGGTTTCAAGGCGACGTAGTGTGCCTTACGAAAAGTCGGTTTTGCGCGTTGGACGCGACCATCTTCGATGAGATCTGCGCAAGTGATCCAATCGTTCTGGCGGATGTACAGAAACGGCTGCGAGAGCAAATGCATATTCTGAGAGACCATTGCGTCGATATCGGAAAGAAGACGCCCAACGAACGGGTTGCATCCTTCATTTTCGAACAATTGAACCGGTCCCAGGTCAAAACGTCAGGCGAGACCACTTTGAGAATCAAAATCTCCAAAAAGGCGATCGCAGAGTACCTCGGGTTGCGTTCGGAAACCGTCTCCAGATCATTCGCCTATCTTAATAGCACAGGAATAATCTCATTCCGAAGTCGCAACGCACTCCGAATCTCGAATATCGGCAGCCTGAGGCAAATCGCAAACGGATCAATGCCGCGATCGTCAGGATATGAGGATATTCGATCTGATACAGCCTGAATACAGAGGCCGGACGACGGAAGTCGCCTAGCCCGATGTCGACGTCGACCTGTGCGGGCGCGTCGAAGATCAGCAAATCGAGACCAATCCACGACGCCACAATTCAAGAGGTCAGGACATGCGAATTGCATATACGATGCCTTCCGGTCGGGGGGACACAGACCTGCTACTGCAACGGCTTGCTGAGGGCCTCGCAGTAACCGGCGTCCACGTGTGCGGCGCTGTACAGATCAACAGCGATTGCCCGGATGGCGGGGCGTGCGACATGGATGTCAAAGTGCTTCCCGGCGGTCCCGTGCTGCGCATCTCGCAGACCCTCGGGAGGGGGTCACGTGGCTGCCGCCTCGATCCGGCCGCGCTTGAGGAAGCCGTGGCGCTGAGTGCCGCCGAGCTTGAACGAGGGGCCAACGTGCTGATCGTCAACAAATTCGGCAAACACGAGGCCGATGGGCGCGGATTTCGGAGCTTGATCGCTGAGGCAATGGGTCGAGACGTAGCCGTCTTGGTCGGACTAAATGAACTGAACAGAGATGCCTTTGAGAGGTATGCACAGGGGGCGGCGATCCGCTTGCCAGACAATGTGAAGGACCTGCAGCGCTGGATTGAACACCAGGTTTCGGCGATCGCAACAGGCAGCTGAAGCTGCGGAGTGTTCCGTCAGTTCTGCGTTCCTGATTTGGATCAATTGAGGGTTGAGCAAAGGGCTGGATTAAATATAAGGATATTTTCTTGCTGCGGTAGCATCAGGCGGCTTTGTCCAGCGTTGCAGTCCTTCGCGGCCTCCAAATGCTGAGCCATTGATGAACGTCCGCTCTTGGGAAGCTGCACTGCGCCGTCGGAACGCTCGACC
>JBBKVT010000352.1:0-6131 GCA_037968535.1 Paracoccaceae bacterium | reverse complement strand
AGTTTGTCCCGGGTCAGTGGGTTTTCCAAGACAGTAAGGTTCGATGATTGCCCAATGCGCATCGGTCAGGACTCTTCGGGTCAAGGCTGCTCTCCTCTGTTTGCAACCTTGAATCAGAACTCAGGTGATTTGTGAATCCCGAACGTCAACAGCCCCTAGTTTTTGGCTGATTCGACGAGAATTTCTCTCGAATTTCTTGGCATGCGACCAGTCCGTGATCCCAATAGTCGAAGTCCCAACCCCTTCCGGTTCGTTTCCTAGTTTTGGCGTCTTTTGAGTCGCGTTCTTCATTTACTAGGAGCTGTCTTGCTACCTCTGGTTTCCCCAACACTTCGGTGCAACTTTCGAGAAAATTGGCAAGGATGCTCTTGGGTTCGGAGTGTTTCCCAATTCCGGATTCCTTCGACAATACAACAAGCTCAGGCCAGTCTAACGGATACGAAAGCCCGCGTTTGTCATTAGGTCTGTCATCAAGGCGCCATCGCAGGAAAACATGTATCGCGTGGAGGCACAGTGCTCGCGACGTGATGGCCTCCCTTCCGCGCCCAAGGCGATCTGCTTCTTCTTCCGCCAAATGGCGATGCGCCTCCAGTCTCTCACGCAGCGCTAAAACCGCGAACGCGGGATGAGATTCAACTCCTTGGCCCTTTTGTGTCCAAAAATCTGGGGAGAGGTCTTCGATTTTAGGCCCAAGTTTCTCCAGGGCCTTCAGAGCGGCATCAGTGGACTTGATATCCAGTTTGGCCTGATTGCGCAGCGTCGTACGGTTATCAAGCGAAATCCTGATAATGTCCTGATCCAACTGCGCCCGCTGCTTATCGGTAAGTGCACCGGTGTCGATTTTGAACTCACTTATGAGAAAGTCACCAATTGGTGTTTCGCTGAGTTCGCCCGACCAAGAACGCGACGAAGTCCCACGTTCCCGAAGTTTCTTTGCCAATTTGACCCGAAGTCGCTTTCCGCTCAGTTCCTGCTTCTTGCGGCACTCCCGAAATGTTCCGCCTTCTGCCATTGCTACACCTCTTTCACTGATTGGGGCGCCATGGCGACAACGGCACCAGTTCCGCCTCTCAGATGATCCGCCCAGCGTTCCAGAAGTGAGCGACGCTGCTCCAAGAAGTCGTTTCTGGCGTATGTCCGCTCAACGACTCCACCGACACGATGGGCCAGTGCTGTTTTAGCCACGTTGGATCATCAGGAAAATCGGTCTGCAGGTAGCCAAACCGCGACGGCGCTATCACTCGGTAGCCAGCGGCGACCAGCGGTGCGGCCATCGACAATCCTTGATCGAAACCACCGCCGGTGCCGTGGATCATGATGACGGTTGGCCCGCCGCCCTGCACCGCAAACTCCATCGCCCCGAAGCGGCTTTGGAAAGTCTGGCTGCCAGTGCTGATGCGTGCATGATGCCAGGCGAGGTCCTGCACAAAGAATCCGTAGAAAACGCCGTGAATTGTCGACACTCCCGCCGCAGCGGCAGCGGTCATGATCCAGCCTTTGTGCATCTTCGGTCTCCAGTAAAGTCTGACGGCGGTTTGGCGGCAGTTTAGCTGCATCAGCATGATCGCCGTTGATTTGCGTCAAACCAAGGTCCCGCGGTACCGCCCGAGCAACAAACGCAGCTATTCCAATTTCACAGGTGTTGCGCGGTGGCGCTGGCAGGTTAAGACATAAGCTGGAAGTCGTGTGTCCAACCGGACAGACGAACGCATAGTGCCGGTGGAAACCGATTTGGCCTTTACGCTTCGCCAATTGCAATTCTTCGTTGCCGCCGCCGAGGCGGGCAGCGTGTCGGGCGCCGCGCGGGCGCTGTCGATCTCGCAGTCCTCGGTGACCGAAGCGATCCAGGGGCTGGAAGAGGATCTGGGCGTCAGTTTGTTCGAGCGGCGGGCGCGCGGGTTGCAGATCACGCACAAGGGAAGCCTGTTCCTGCGTCATGCCAGCCAGATTCTGGGCGACGTCGCCACTGCCCGGATGGCGTTTCGGGCCGAAGGCGGGCTGGTGCCTGGTCAACTGTCGCTTGGCGTCACCTCGCTTGTCGCAGGTTATGTGCTGTCCGATATCCTGTCGCGCTTCCGCCGGGCCTATCCACAGGTCGAACTATCGGCGATCGAGGACAACGGCGAGTACCTGCAGCACCTGCTGATTGGAGGTGAGCTGGATGTCGCGGTCTTGCTGACCTCGACGATCCGCGACCGCGCCGCGATGCATGTGGAATCGCTGCTGGTCTCGCCTTACCGCCTTTGGCTGCCCGGTGGTCACCGTCTGGCCGATGCCGAGGTCATTTCGTTGGATCAATTGGCCGATGAGCAGTTGATCATGCTGACCGTGGACGAGATCGAGGAAAGCACTCGCAGCCTCATGTCGGCACTGAAGGTCAAGCCGCACATTGCCTTTCGGACCCGGAGCGTCGAAGCGGTGCGCAGCCTCGTTGCGACGGGGGCAGGGGTGGCTTTGCTGCCAAGCCTTGTCTACCGGCCGTGGTCGCTGGAAGGCGATCGGATAGAAATTAGGGATGTTTCCGGCGACCTTCCAAGCGTGCAGGTGGGGCTTTGCTGGCGAAAGGGTGCGCCGCTGCCGGACGCTGCCCGCAATTTCATCCGATCAGCGCAAAGTGCGGTACCGCCACGTTGATCGCTATGTATCGGATTTTCCGATATGTCGTTTCTGGTTTTTGATATTGCGAAGGGTCGTGCGCGATCGCAGTGTTGGTGTGCAGGGTGGCCACGCTGCCTGACCCTGTGTCGTTGGGGGAATTGATATGTGGAATTCAGTCAAACTGTTTGCCCGCGTTGCTGTGATCCCGGTCGCCGTCCTGATGGCGCCCGCGGCTTGGGCCGGCGACGCGCTGACGCTCGTGCAGTCTTACCTTGCCGCCTGGAACGCCCATGACAGCAGTGCCGCCGCGGCTTTGATGGCAGATGACGTGCGCTATTACGATGCGTCTGTCGGAACACCGGTCGAAGGCCGCGACGCCGCGAAGACCCAAGTGATCGACGCTTTTCTGAATGCTGCACCCGATGCGGTCTGGGCGATAGAGGGCCAGCCTGTCGTCGCGGATGATGCGGTGACGTTCGAATGGGTGTTCTCGGGCACCAATACCGGCGACTGGGCGGATGGCACCGCGGCCACCGGTAAGCCGTTCTTGTTTCGGGAAATGTCGATGTTCAGGGTCGAGGACGACAAGATCAGCTATCAGGCCGATTACTATGACGCGCTGGGGTTCTACACTCAGCTGGGGTTGATGTAACCGCGCGCAACAAAAATCAAAAAAGGGGAGACCAGACGATGCTACAACGATTTCTCATCGCGACCACCGCACTTTCCGTCGCGGCCACAGGGGTTGCAGTTGCCCAAGTCCAAAGCCTGGGAGAATCTGAAGGCCAAGTCAACATCGTCGCCTGGCCCGGCTACATCGAGCGGGGCGAGACTGATGCCAGTTTCGACTGGGTCACGAAGTTCGAGGAAAGCTCTGGCTGCAAGGTCAACATAAAGACGGCCAACACCTCGGACGAAATGGTTGCACTGATGAACGAAGGCGGGTTCGACCTTGTCACCGCGTCGGGGGATGCCTCATTGCGACTGGTCGCAGGCAAGCGGGTGCAACCGGTCAATACCAATCTCATTCCGTCCTGGAGCAACGTCGATGACCGGCTGAAGGATGCGCCGTGGTTTACCGTGGACGGCGTCCATTACGGGGTGCCCTACCAGTGGGGACCGAACGTCCTGATGTACAACACGACTGTTTTTCCCGAGGCTCCGACAAGCTGGTCGGTGGTGTTCGAGGAACAGAACCTGCCGGACGGCCAATCCAACAAGGGCCGCGTTCAGGCTTATGACGGTCCGATCCATGTCGCCGATGCGGCGCAGTATTTGATGTATCACAAGCCCGAGCTGGGTATCACCTCGCCCTACGAGCTGAACGAAGATCAATACAAGGCCGCGCTGGACCTGCTGCGCCAGCAGCGCACACTTGTCAGTCGTTACTGGCATGACGCCTTCATCCAGATGGACGATTTCAAGAACGAAGGCGTCGTCGCCTCGGGGTCGTGGCCGTTCCAGGTGAACATTCTGCAGTCCGAAGGACAGCCGGTTGCTTCGACCATCCCTGAAGAGGGCGCGACGGGCTGGGCCGACACCACGATGATGCATGTCGATGCCGCCAATCCGAATTGCGCCTACAAGTGGATGGAACACACCTTGTCCTCGAACCTGCAATCGGATCTTTCGGTCTGGTTCGGCGCGAACCCCGTGGTGCCTGCGGCGTGCACCGATGGGTCGGGCATGCAGACCGCCGAGGGTTGCACCGCCAACGGCATGGACGATTTCGAGCGGATCCGGTTCTGGACTACGCCGGTGTCGAACTGCTCGCAAGGCGAAGGCGCCTGCGTTCCATATTACCGCTGGGTCAGCGACTACATCGGCGTGATCGGCGGCCGCTGAACCTTCGCCTTGCGCCCCGGCTATGCGCCGGGGCGATTTCACCCCGCGCTGCCGGGGCCAGCAGGATGTTTGCCTGACATGACCTTCGCTGTGGAATTCATTGATGTATCTCGTTTTTTCGGAACAATTCGGGCCGTCGACGGGGTTGATCTGGCGGTCGAAGAGGGATCGTTCTTCGCGATGCTCGGTCCGTCGGGGTCCGGCAAAACGACGTGTCTTCGGCTGATCTCGGGGTTCGAGGCGCCCAGTTCCGGCACGATCCGCATTTTTGGCGAGGATGCGGGTGGGGTGCCGCCCAATCGGCGCAACGTGAACACCGTGTTTCAGGACTACGCGCTGTTCCCGCATCTGTCGGTCAGCGACAACGTCGCCTACGGGCTGATGGTGCGAGGGGTCGACAAGCGCACCCGGCGCGCCAAGGCGGACGAGATGCTGGAACTGGTGCATCTGGAGGGCTATGGCACCCGTAAGCCTGCCGAATTGTCCGGGGGACAGCGGCAGCGTGTGGCTTTGGCGCGAGCGCTGGTCAATGAGCCGCGCGTGCTATTGCTGGATGAGCCGCTGGGCGCGCTCGACCTGAAGTTGCGCGAAGCGATGCAGGATGAGCTGAAGGACTTGCAGCGACGGCTTGGGATCACTTTCGTCTTTGTCACTCACGATCAGGGTGAAGCGCTGTCGATGGCCGACAAGGTGGCCGTGTTCAACGAGGGAAAAGTGGCGCAGATCGGGACGCCAGCCGAAATTTACGAGGCACCTGCAACCCGGTTCGTCGCGGATTTCGTGGGGTCTTCCAACGTGTTGTCCCCCGACGTTACAGCGCGATTCGGTGGCCCCAGTAAGTGGACCAGCCTGCGACCGGAATCGATCCGTTTGGCAAAAGCCGGCCCGGCGTCGGGAACGGTCACGGCGCTGCGTTATTTGGGATCAGGTACACGGGTAACGGTGGATCTGGGCGGTGGCCAGCATGTCGCAGTTTTTGCGACGCCAGGAACCATGCTGCCTGAAACCGGCGCGACAGTGGCGCTCGACTGGGCAACCGACGCGTTGCATGTGATGGACGGCGAGCCATGAGCCGGGCGGTCTTCTTTGCGCCGGCGGGACCGTTCGACCGCCTCAGCACGCTCCTCTGGCGACGACCGAGGGTGCTGCTGATCCTTTTGCTGGCACTACCGCTGCTTTGGCTCGTGGTCGTCTACATCGGCTCGCTTGCCGCGCTGCTGGTCCAAAGCTTCTACTCGATCGACGAATTCTCAGGTCTGATCGTCGAGAAATTCACCCTAAAGACTTATCTGGAACTGTTCCGCCCGTCGAATTTTGACATCATCTTGCGCACCGTGAGCATGGCTGCCGCCGTGACGCTGGCATCGGCGCTGATCGGCTTTCCGATTGCCTATTTCGCTGCACGCTATACCAAGGGGCGTTGGAAAGCCGCGTTTTATCTTGGCGTCATGTTGCCTTTGTGGTCGTCCTATCTGGTCAAGGTCTATGCGTGGAAGCTGATCCTGGCTAAGGAAGGCATCATCACCTGGGCGGCGGAAGGCATCGGCGCGGGCAACCTGTTGAACACGGTTCTGGCACTGCCGGTGATCGGGGGCAATTCGCTGTCAACGAGCTATATCGGCACGTTCCTTGTCTTCGTCTACGTCTGGATGCCGTTCATGATCCTGCCGATGCAGGCCAGCCTTGAA
>JBBKVT010000351.1:0-5471 GCA_037968535.1 Paracoccaceae bacterium | reverse complement strand
CTGGGCGCCAAGGCGATGATCCAGGAGGGTGTGTTGGAGCGCTTTCCTGTCGAGGAGGTTTACGCGTTTCACAATCTTCCCGGCGCCCCGGTCGGTCAGGTTTCGACCCGGCCCGGGCTAATCTGTTCCTCGGAAAGCCTGTTTGAGATCACGATCCACGGCCAGGGCGGCCATGCCTCCATGCCGCAGGTCGGGCGCGATGCGATCACCATCGGGGCGGAAATCGTGCAGGCCCTGCAAACGATCGTGTCGCGCAAGCTTTCCCCCGGCGCGGGGGCGGTGGTGTCGGTGACCGAATTTCTGACCGATGGTCAGCGCAATGTGTTGCCGGGCCTGGCGGTGGTGAAAGGCGATGTGCGTGCCCGCAGTCCCGAAGACCGAAACGCCATCGAAGCTTTCATGCGCCGGATAGCCGAGGGCATCGCGGCCGCGCATGGCGTTTCGGCCGAGGTCGGCTTCAACACGGTATTTATTGAAACCATCAATGCCGACGGCCCTACCGAGGCTGCGGTCAGAGCGGCACGGAACGCCGGGCTCGACACCATCCCGGACCGGCAACCCATGAGTTTCTCGGAAGATTTCGCTCATTTCAGCGCGGCGGTGCCAGGCTGTTTCCTGCTTCTGGGCAATGGTGACAGTGGCGCGCATGGACAGCCGCTGCATGCGAGCGACTACGATTTCAACGACGCGCTTTTGCCGATCGGCGCGGCGCTCTGGACAGAGATTGTCCGCGATCGCCTGCCAGTTCACGGAGGATAAGAGAAATGACCCTGTTCGCATCGCGCTTGCAGACATTGCGCAGCCGGCTGAGTGGCGCCGGTATCGATTTGGCTTTGATCACTGATGACGATAATGTCTATTACCTGACGGGATACTACGACTACCTCCACATGGAGTTCGGCAGGCCCACGATCCTGGTCGTACCGCGGGATGGTGACAGCCTGCTGATCACCCCGACCATCGACCTGAATGCCGCCCGGGCGTCGGCGCAGGTTGACCGGATCGCATCGTGGAACGATGGGATGGGCAATGAATGGCGCGAAGAATTGCCGGGCGCTGTGCGTGGCGCCGGTCGCGTCGCAATCGAACCGGAACACATGCCGCCCCCGGTGCGCGCCTATGTTGACGACCTGGTGACGGCGAAAAAGCTGACAAGTGCAACCCCAATTCTCTCAGAGATGCGGATGATCAAATCTGCGGAAGAACTTCAGATGGCCCGCCATGCTGGCCAGGTGGCGGGCGCGATGATGGCGGCGGGCCGTGCGGCAATTGGCGACGGCGTACCGGAATACGAGGTGGCGATCGCCACGTCGCAGGCTGGAACGCGCAAGGCGGCAGAGTTGCTGGTGGCCCATTACAACGACAAGGACATGTCACCCAACACCCATTTCCTGCAAATCATGGCATCCGGAGACGCGATCACGAAAACGCATCACCGCGCATCGACACGGATCATGCGCCACGGCGAACCTGTCTTTCTGTGCTTTTGCGGCATGACGAATTTCCACCGGTTCAAGCTGGGGTTTGACCGAACATTCTGGATCGGGGAGGTCGCGGACAAATCACAGGCGGCAGTTTACGAGGTGGCCGTCGCCAGCCAGAAAGCTGCACTCGACGCGCTTCGCCCGGGCGTGACTGCGGAAAGCGTCCATACGGCCTATGCTGAGGTCATTCAAAGCGCGGGCTACGAATACCCGTTTCGCTGCGGGCGGGCGACGGGTTTCAGTTTTCTGGAAAAACCGCAACTGGTTACTGGGGATACCACCGTTCTGCAGCCCGGTATGGTGTTCGCTGTTGATGGATCGGTCTCGGTTGACAGTTTCCGCGCACAGGTCGGTGACAGCTTCATCATAACTGGGGAAGGGTATGAGCCTGTCACGGATCACCCAAAATCGCTGGACGAGGTCATTTTGTGAGCTGCGCCCTTTTCCGTCTTGTTGCGCATCACCGACAGTGCAGCGTCTACCTAGCCTGCCGCCATACCAACGACATCAAGTCTCTTGTCTGACAGACCATAGAACGGGCGTTGCCTCGTCGTGCCGGGCTCAATCCGATCCGTTCGACCGCACAGGGAGTCCCTGCAAACAGACCGCGATATCGATCACGTCACAGGGCAACTCGCGCTCAAAGACCGCCGTCCCTCTCCCGTCCATGACACAAAGGGTGCACGACCGCAGAGACACATACAAACCGGCGAAATACTCCATCATCAATATCCCTCATTTACAGATCTCCATTTATTCCATTGGGAGCACGACCCCAAACCAGGCAGCCCGATTGCCCATGGTTCGGGCCGTCCTTGCGTGCGGCAATGTCGGCTTCTCGCGTATATCGAGCGTTCAGACCCGAGGCTGCATCCGGAAGTTTCGGCCCTTTCCGGACCTCGGCGACCAGATAGAAATGCTGCGGTGAGGTCCGTCATTGCTGCCATTCGTGCATCGCGCAGCATTTCGAGGTCACAATGGACTGCAACGCGGATGAAGTGAGCTTTCGCCGCAGCCGTACCATCGGCACCTTTCCGAACGCGTAGCGTTATGCCAGTGTGATACAGCTCAATAGTGTAGGCTTGGCGGTCTCACCCCCTTTTGGTCTTCTAGGACCGATACTGAAAAGTATGTTCAAAATGTCTGCTCAGGGCAGCCAGCCTACGGACGAGATGGCGATCGAGAGATGGTTTGCTTAAACTGAGACGACCCAGGAGATTGGTAGTAGCAAAATCTGCCCTATCGCGTGCAGAACTTGGGATGGGAGGGTTTGGCGATGCGGGCACTTGGTTTGTTGACGTTGCTTAGCGCTCTTCTAGGCTGTTCGTCTCCGGTTCCGCGCCCCGACACTGAACCTAGCCCTTTTGTCTATCAGAAGGAACAACTGTATTCTGCGGACAAGATCGTCTTTCTGCTGCCCGGCGCGTTGACGCCCGGGCAGATTTTCGATCCGGTACAGGCTTGGGCCGCACAAGGATATGCACCGGTTTATTATCGTTTTCCCGGCATGGATGGGGCAGGAACGGGCTATGATCTAGTTGTTGAGCAGGCCATGCGCGATGTGGTTGATTTCGCGAACCGTTATCCGGATAAGAAAATCCGGTTGATCGGCTTCTCCACCGGCGCGCCCATTGCTATCTTGGCCAGTGCTGAAATCCGGCATGCTGATACGAAGGTTGCGGCCATGTCCGCGGCAGTCGAGCGCGGTGGTGGGGCGATGACGTTTTTAAACGGAACGTTTGATCTGCTGGCGGCTGCGGTACGCGCGGGCAGTTTCAAATTGGACCAACTTTGGCCTGAGTATTACAAGACTCTTCTATTTGGTCGCGACGGTCTGCGCGCCCCGGACCGGCAGGCACAGGCAGAAAAACTGTTAGCGCAGGAGCGTGATCGTTTGATCTTACCTGACAAAACTTTGAACCGAGCGCATGCCCGCGACCTTAGAAACTGGCGCATTCCGGACGGCCTAATTGTGTCTCCGGAAAAGATTCGCTTTTTTGTTGGCCTCAGTGACCCGGTGTTTACAACCGATCAGACCAAACAATTGTCAAGCAGGCTGGGCGGACCGACAATTATAGGTTATCCCAAGCATGGCCATATCTTGTTTGTAAGCAGACCTGAAGTGTATGACGACATCCTAGCTTTCTTTGAAGAGTCCGGAACTTGATCCGTCGCTTGATCAACTGGGAATGAAGGACGACAGCAAATTGAAGAGTTCGCTCTGGCCTAGGATCATGGTTGAAAAGAACGAAATCAACAGCACGTCGATGAAGACTGACCAGCCCACTGTCCAGGGCATACGTATGTCGAAATATTCATGAATTCCTTCTGCCTTGCGCAGTTTGAATATCTCAAACTGAACCCGATAGCGTGGCAGCGAGATAAACCAGAGCACAATCACCAAATAGACAACGAAGATCAGCCTGATGAAGAGCCCATCATCGGTAAAACTGTTGGTCTCCATACCAGCCGCTGCGCTCACACCGCTGGCCTTCCAAGTGTATAGGTTCATCGCCAGCAGCATTGCGAAGGCCTTGGACCAAATGGCGGTTTCGGTGAACGGGGCAAAGATTTCTTTTAGCCGGTCGCCTTGGTTAAGAAAAATGCTGCCATGCTCTGGGTCTACCTTGTAAGTGCGCAGACCTTGCGTAAGAATCGTGGACCACCGGAACAGTTCCAAATGAGCTAGCGCAACTACGGCCACAAATGTGCAGAGAAAAGCGTTAATCAGAAGGTAGGCGTACCCATTGAATTTAAACGCGCTGCCAATGCTGTCTCCGTGGAACCAGAATAGCTGCCTTGTTTCGTGCATATCCATCGCGTATTGCGATTGGGCGAGTGTGACCAAACCGACAAGCAAACCCAAAAGGGCCAGACCCGACAGTGGGGAGCGTTTGCTGGTATCTATTTCGAATCCATGGCCGGGGGCCGAAACTTGCATTCGGTGCTGCATCGAAAACACAGACAAAAGGTATCCGATTCCTGCGACTAGATAGAGAGGGACCAAGACAACATAGTTTAGCAGGTTGTGGCCGTCTTTCAGGAACGTGAGACGAGTCATGCTCGGATCTTGGTCGGGCGCGATACCAAACGTGCCATCGCCCACCCCCAGCGTGCCCGCCTGATATGCGAGAAGGGCTTGCAGCCCGAAACATATGGCAAGCCCCAGAAGATAAATGACCAAAAATGCTCGCCCCGGCATCCGGGTAAAATTCACCCTCTCGTAGAGCATGGTTGGAAAGGCTAGGCGGAGGGGAATCGCTGCAAGATGCCCTAGGATGGGAAATTTTGAGGAGCCGAAGTCAATGCCGGAAAGCCAAACGCTGCTGATGAACTGTTTCGTGTTCATTGGTCTGTATCCTACCTATAGCACTGCCAATTGAATGTGCCTCGAACTCTAGGTCCTGTTCTGGCCTGCGAATAGGATGGAATGTGAAGTGGTGGGCAATTGGTGAGCTCGAGGCAGAGGACCAAAGCAAAACGCGACCGGCCTTTCGTCAACTACGGCCCTTTTGGCCGGTCGCTATCGTGTCACGGGATTTCTTCGGCTTGCCTAGGTCAGAATCCCCCGTCAGAATTCATATGGTCTTGGCGCATTTTCGACTCGCACTGACGAAAGCGGACTTTCGTGCAAATCGCAGCATTCTGCATCTGGGCTCGGACCTGACTTGCGGCAGCGCGGCAAAACATCCCATCATGGGGTGTTATACAGCGTCACTAACGGCCCTTTGCAGACCTCCATCGTCTTGCCCAACGCAGCAGTGCAGCTTTCGCATTGCAGCCATTCGTTGAATGCCGCAGCATTTTCAACAAAGCCGGGACATGTCGACATACACCCTGCGTAAATCGGTGGCCGATGTAACTTAACGACCAGCCAAAGTCGCAACAAATAGTTTGCTTCGCAATGTGGCGCGTGAGACGCTTGGGCCATTGTTCGCAAAAAGGGAATCCATCATGCCGAAATTAATTGCCACGCACGAAGTCGAT
>JBBKVT010000350.1:0-8884 GCA_037968535.1 Paracoccaceae bacterium | reverse complement strand
GTCATGAAACCTGTCTCAGGCGGGTTGATGCATCCGACGATGGGTCAGATTGGTCCAGGCGCGAGCCACCCAGCCGCGCGCCAGGTGCATGGCATCCGCCATTACTTCCGCCCGCATCGCGCGGGCGCGGTTGGTGATCGTGACGTGATCATACGTCGGGTTCGGAATGAAGTGGTCCATCGGGTCGTCCTTTGATTGCACAATTGCGATCTTCACCGTGCTAGGTAGGGTATCGCCACTGCCGCTGCGACCGCCAAGACCGCAATGCCGCCATGCACAGGGCGAAAGGCTGCGACCCGATTTTCATATCGGCGATTGTTAGCGCTAACGCATTATGCTAGGAACCACATCGACCCGGAGGACACCGAATGACCCTTCACCCGACGATCGACGCCGTGACACGGCGCATTATCGACCGCAGTCGCGACACCCGGTCGCGCTATCTCGACCGGATGAACCGCGCCGCCGAGGACGGTCCGCGTCGTGCGCATCTGTCGTGTTCCAATCAGGCGCATGCCTATGCAGCGATGGGCGACGACAAGGCAGCGCTGGCAGCGGCGCGCACCCCCAACCTGGGCATCATCACCGCCTATAATGACATGTTGTCGGCGCATAAACCCTACGAGTCCTACCCGCAGATGATCCGCGATGCCGCCCGCGCGGTCGGCGCCACGGCGCAGGTTGCAGGCGGCGTGCCGGCGATGTGCGATGGCGTGACGCAAGGCGAGGCCGGGATGGAGCTCAGCCTGTTCTCGCGCGACGTGATCGCGCTGGCGGCAGGCGTCGGGTTGTCACACAACACCTTCGATGCCGCCGTTTTCCTTGGCATCTGCGACAAGATCGTGCCCGGCCTCGTGATCGCTGCCGCAACCTTCGGCCATATCCCGGCGGTGTTCCTGCCCGGCGGGCCGATGACCAGCGGCATCAGCAATGACGAAAAAGCCAAGGTTCGCCAGAAATTCGCAACCGGGGAATGCGGCCGCGAGGAACTGATGGCCGCCGAGATGGCCGCCTATCACGGGCCCGGCACCTGTACGTTTTACGGCACCGCGAACACCAACCAGATGCTGATGGAATTCATGGGCCTGCACCTGCCGGGCGCCTCGTTCGTCAACCCGTACACCCCCTTGCGGGATGCCTTAACCATGGCCGGCGCGAAACGGGCGCTGGAAATCACCGCACTTGGCAACGATTTCACCCCGGCTGGCGCGATCCTTGACGAAAAGACCTATGTCAACGGTCTGGTCGGCCTGATGGCAACGGGCGGCTCGACCAACCTCGTCCTGCATCTTCCGGCGATGGCCCGCGCCTCGGGTGTGATCCTCGATCTGCAGGATTTCTCGGACATCTCGGACATCACGCCGCTGATGGCCAAGGTTTACCCGAACGGATTGGCCGATGTGAACCACTTCCACGCCGCGGGCGGGCTCGGGTTCATGATCGGCGACCTGCTGGACGCCGGACTTCTGCATCCCGATACCCGAACCGTGGCGGGGCAAGGTCTGGTCGAATACACCAGGGAACCAAAGCTGCGCGACGGCGAACTGACATGGGAAGACGGCGCGGGCAAATCCCTGAACGACAAGATCGTTCGCCCGGCAAGCGATCCGTTCCAGGCATCTGGCGGGCTAAAGCAGCTTCAGGGCAATCTGGGACGCGGCGTGATGAAGGTCTCGGCGGTCGCCCCGGAACGCCATGTGGTGCAGGCCAAGGCGCGGGTGTTCCACCGCCAGCAAGACGTCCGCACCGCGTTCAAGGCCGGAGAGTTCACCGAAGATACCATCGTCGTGGTCCGCTTCCAGGGACCGCGCGCCATCGGCATGCCGGAATTGCACTCGCTGACCCCGGTGCTTGCGGTGATGCAGGACCGCGGCCTGAAGGTGGCGCTGGTCACCGACGGCCGGATGTCGGGCGCGTCGGGCAAAGTACCGTCGGCGATCCATGTCAGCCCCGAGGCAGCCCTTGGCGGACCGCTGGCAAAGGTGCGCGACGGCGACCTGATCCGGGTCGATGCGACGGCCGGCTCGATCGATGTCCTAGACGCGGATTTCGAGGCGCGCGACGTGGTCACGATGGACCTGTCTGCCAGCCACGAGGGCATTGGCCGCGAATTGTTCGAGGTGTTCCGCCAAAACGTCGGCCTTGCAACCGATGGCGCATCGGTCATTCTCTAACCGGACCATGGGCATCTTCTTGATGAAAATATCCCCGCCGGAGGCAGCCTTTTCGCCGCCCCGGTATTTTGCTCTGAACAACAGGACAACACCATGACCCCAGATCAAGCCAGTCAACAGACCGAGCAGGTCTGCCGCCTCGCCCCGGTGATCCCGGTCCTCGTGATCGACGACCTCGCGATCGCCCGACCGCTCGCCGAGGCGCTCGTCGCCGGCGGGTTGCCGGCGCTTGAGGTCACGCTGCGAACCCCCGTAGCGCTGGAAGCGATCCGCGAGATGTCGCAGGTCGAGGGCGGCGTCGACGGCGCGGGCACCTTGCTGACGCCGCAGGACGTGAGTGCTGCCAAGGCTGCGGGGGCGCTGTTCGGGGTCTCGCCGGGCGCGACTGACCTGCTGCTTGCGGCCTGCGAGGAGGCCGACCTGCCACTTCTTCCCGGCGCTGCCACCGCGACCGAGGCGATGCGGCTGCTGGAACGCGGCTACACCGTGCTGAAATTTTTCCCCGCCGAAGCATCGGGAGGTGCGGCGGCAGTGAAATCCATCGGCGCGCCACTGCCGCAGATCCGGTTCTGCCCGACGGGCGGGGTGTCGCTGGCCAATGCACCGAATTATCTGGCACTGCCCAATACCCTCTGCGTCGGCGGATCCTGGGTCGTTCCGCCCGGTCTGATCAAGGCTGGCGACTGGGACGGGATCACCGCATTGGCGCGCGAGGCTGCCGCGCTGCCACGCTGATCTTGCAGGTCGGCGGAACCGGGCGCAGTGTGAAGCCTTCCAACCTGGGGGACCAAAATGACCCAACCTGCCGTCAGCACCTGCCTTTGGTACGACAATCAGGCGGCCGAGGCCGCCGGTCTTTACTGTTCACTTTTCGACGACGCCCGGATCATCTCGGAACATCCCCAGCGCAATGCCGAGGGCAATGTCATCGGCACCTTCCTGATCGAGTTCGAATTGCAGGGGCAGCGTTACACTGGTTTGAACGGAGGACTGCATTACAAGCTTAGCCCGGCGGCCTCGATTGCCGTGCATGTGGACAGTCAGGCAGAGATCGACCGGCTGTGGTGTGCCCTACTGGCCAATGGCGGTGTCGAGAGCCGTTGCGGCTGGCTGACCGATCGATTTGGATTGTCCTGGCAGATTGTGCCGCGCGCCTTGCCGCGCCTGCTGGCCTCGGAAGACGCGGCCGCGGCGTCTCGGGTCATGCAGGCGATGATGGCGATGATCAAGCTGGATATCGCTGCGCTGGAAGCGGTGGCCAGAGGCTAGTCGTCACTGCCGACCCGCGCCTTGCGTCCACCCCGACGGCCCCCCGGACCGGCATCGACCAGCCCTTCGCGCAGAACCCCGGTCATTGGATGATCGGGGTTTTCAGATCCGTAGTGGTCCAGCGCCAGTTGCACCGCGTCCTTCGCCGCCACGCCTGCTGGCAACTTGATCGCCCAGTCCAGAAAGATTGACCGGCATTCCGAAGTCTGGATCCCGTCAATTCGGTAACTTTCCCGCATCAGTCCCGTCTTGTCGATCTCGTTGAGTGTCATGGCGGATCCTCCGGTTCACGCAGCCCAGACTTAGGCCGAGTCAGGCGCTCTGCCAAGAGCCTTGTCGATTACCTTGGCGGCGCGGCGCGACACCCGTTCAAGTTGCCGGGCCAGGGCTGTGACACTTTCGGCGCCAGTTTCGCGCAGCACGAAATCGGTGCCGCCCTGCCCGGCCAGATCAAGGTCCAGCACTTCGCCCGTCAAAAGCCGCGCGGCCGCCTGAAGATGCCACATCAAGGTGTAAGAGGCGCTTAGTTGCGCGACGTCATCGGCGCTGAACCATCCGACGCGCTGTCCCGCGGCCAACTGATCGGGAATTTGACGCGCCGGATCGCCGGCCATCAGTGCGGCGCTTTGGGCCAACAGTTCCACATCCTGCATCCGCCCCGGTCCCAGCTTGGCCTCGAAACCGCCCTTCGCCGGTTTCGCCCCGGCGATGCGTTCGCGCATTTCGGCAACATCGGCCAGCACCTTGGCCGGGTCGGACGGGGCCGCAAGCACTTCGCGGCGGAACGCCTCGACCGCATCGGCCAGGTCCGGGTCGCCTGCCACCGGACGGGCGCGGGTCAGGGCCAGATGTTCCCAAGTCCAGGCCTCGGACTGCTGGTAGGTGCGAAACGCGTCGAATGATGTCGCCACCGGCCCCTGCCGCCCCGAGGGGCGCAGCCGCATGTCGATCTGGTAAAGCCGCCCCTCTGCCATCGGTGCCGTCACCGCGGTGACAAGCGCCTGGGTCAGACGCGCGTAATAGGTCCGGCTGGGCAATGGCCGCCGCCCGTTCGACGCCTCGACCCCGTCCGCGTCATAAATCACGATCAGGTCAAGGTCCGAGGCGGCGTTCAGCCGCTCTGACCCCAACGACCCCATGCCGATCACCACCGCGCCACGCCCCGGTGGCGGCCCGTATTTGCCCGCGAACTCGGCGACGATCACCGGCCAGACTGCGGTCAGGACCGCTTCCGCCAGCCCCGCATATTCCGCGCCAGCCGCATCTGCGTCGATCAGCCCGCGCAAGTGATGCACACCGATCCGGAAATGCCATTCCTTCATCCAGCGCCGGGCGTCATCCAGCTTCGCCTCGTAATCCTCAAGCCCCGCCAGCCGAGCAGACAATTCTGCGCCGAGCGCGGCGGTTCCGGGCCAGGGCGAGAAGAAACCGCCGCCAATGACCGCGTCGAATACCTGTGAATTGCGGCCAAGATAGAGCGCCAGTCCGGGCGCGGTTGCGGCGATATCGACGATCAGATCAACCAGCTGCGGGTTGGCGCTGAACAGCGAAAACACCTGCACCCCGGCCGGTAATCCGGCCAGAAAACGGTCGAACTGGGCCAAAGCCTCGTCTGGTTTTGCGGCCTTTTGCAACCGCGACAGCAGATCGGGCTTCAGCCGTTCGAAGATCTCGACGGCGCGTGCCGAGCGCAGCGCCGGATAGCTGCGCCAACTGCTGACGGTTTGCTTTGACTGTTCCGACAGCTCCTTCGGCGCCGCGCCGCCTTCGCGCGGCCTGAAGAAACCTTCGGTCAGCCCCTCGACCCGCGTCAGCCGGTGTTCGAGATCCGCGCGCAACTCTGCGACCTCGCGTCCGCACAGCGCCGCGATCCGCTGAAATCCGGTGGCGGACTTCGGCAGGTCGTGGGTTTGCGCGTCGTTGACCATCTGCAACCGATGCTCGATCTCGCGATGCGCCCTGTAATCGCCGGTCAGTTCGTCCGCGACGTCGGCGGGCACCCAGCCCTTGCTGGCCAACAGCGCCAGACCCTCGACCGTGCCGCGCACCCGCAGATCGGGGTCGCGGCCTCCGGCGATGATCTGCCGGGTCTGGGTGAAGAACTCGATCTCGCGAATGCCGCCCGCCCCCAGCTTCATGTTATGGCCTTCGAGCTTGATCGGCCCGTGGAAACCCTTGTGCTCGCGGATCCTCAGCCGCATGTCATGGGCATCTTGAATCGCCGCAAAATCCAGATGCCTGCGCCAGACGAAGGGCGTCAGCCTTTGCAGGAACGCTTCGCCGGCTGCGATATCCCCGGCGCAAACACGCGCCTTGATATAGGCGGCGCGTTCCCAGGTGCGTCCGATGCTCTCATAGTAGTTTTCGGCCGCGTCCATCGAAAGGCAAACCGGGGTGACCGACGGATCGGGGCGCAACCGCAGATCGGTGCGAAACACATAGCCCTCGCCGGTTTGCTCGGACAGCAGCGCCGCCATGTTTCGCGTCGCGCGGATAAAGGCCGACCGCGCCTCGGCATATTCGTCAGGTGCGAACCGGCTTTCGTCGAACAGACAAATAAGGTCGATGTCCGAGGAGTAATTCAGTTCTGCCGCGCCCATCTTGCCCATCGCCAGAACTGCCATCCCGGCGGCAGTGCCGACCTCTGCCTCGGTCACCCCCGGCAGCTTGCCGCGCTTGATTTCAGCCCCGACAAGGACGGTGATCGCACGGTCCACCGCCAGATCGGCAAACCGCGTCAAGGCGCCGGTCACCTCTTCCAGCGACCAGACCCCGGCCAGATCGCAAAGCGCGACAAGCAGCGCAACACGCCGCTTGGCGCGCCGCAACCCGTCGGCCAGATCGGGACCATCGAGCGCCCGCGCGGCGCGAAAAACCGCATCCAGTGCGGTTTCGGGCGCGCTTGCCAACGCCTCGGCCAACCACTCGGGATCGCGCTGCATCAGCGACAGCAGATAGGGGCTGGAACCCCCGGCCCCTTCCAGCACTGACGCCACTTCTGGGGCGACGTCGGGCACGAGATCCCGCGCCTCGCGCCCACGGTCGGGGTCGAAGGCACGCGGGCTGCGGGTGATCCGGGCGGCAAAGCTCATGACCAAAGACTGTTCCGCGCCCCGGCTGCGGTCAACAGGAGCGCCGCGCGTGATCTGGCCAAAGCCACTTCCGTCACCCCGCCGCACCGGGCCGGCTGATCCGGCCGCCGCCTACGGCCGCCGGCACCCCGGTGGTCGAGGGGCAGGACGTCGGCAGACCGCGCAACACCCGCACTGCAAGATGACCGAACGCCTGCGCTTCAAGCATGTCGCCGTCCAGATCGGCATCCTCGACGGGAGCAACCGGACAGGTCAGCCGCTCTGCCAGCATCCGCATCAAAACCGGGTTGTGTCGCCCGCCACCGCCAACCAGAACGCGTTCGGGTGGCGTTGGGCAGAACTGCATCCCCGCCGCAACCGACGCTGCCGCAGCCGCCGTCAGCGTCGCGGCGGCATTGGCATCGGACAGATCTTCCACAGCCGCTGTCAAAGATTGAAAATCATTTCTGTCCAATGATTTGGGCGGCATTTTCAAGAAGTAAGATGAACTCAGAAACGCCGCAACGACCGCCTCGTCGACCGTGCCTTCTACCGCCAGTACACCGCCCCGATCCTCTGTCAGACCCAACCGTGTTTGCATCAGATCATTGATCGGCGCATTGGCGGGCCCAGTGTCGAAGGCCAGCAAAGCCCCTTTGTCTTCCGGCCGCGCCTTGCGCGGGTCGACCCAGGTCAGGTTGCCAACCCCGCCAAGGTTCAGGAACGCCAATGGTTCCGCCGCACCCATCCATTTGGCGCAGGCAAAGTGGAAGAACGGCGCCAGCGGCGCGCCCTGACCGCCCATCGCCACGTCACTGCTGCGGAAATCCCAGATCACCGGCCGGTCCAGCACCTCGGCCAGCACCGCGCCATCGCCCGCCTGATGAGTGCCGCGTCCGCCCGGATCATGGGCCAGCGTCTGACCGTGAAACCCAACGATCTCGGCGTCGGGATAGCGTGACAGCAGTTCGGCATGGGCGGTTTCAACAATCTCGGCCGCCTCATCCACCCGGTCCCATCTGCCAAGGGCCGAGCGCAGAACCGCGCGCTCTGCATCCGAATAAGGTCGATATCCGCTTTCGCCGAAACCGTGGATGACCTCGCCATCGGTGTAAAGAAGGGCTGCATCCACCCCGTCCAGCGAGGTGCCCGACATCGCCCCAAGCGCCCAGATCGGTCCGGTTTTCTTCATCACTTCCCCTTCGCAGCCCAGCCTTATATAGAAGGGCCGACAAGACCGAGAATGGACAAAGACGCCATGACCTACCACCCCAAATCCGACTTCCTGCGCGTGATGATGGAACGCGGTTTCCTGGCCGACTGCACCGATTATCAGGGGCTGGATGAGGTTTTGGCCAAGGGCATCGTGCCCGCCTATATCGGCTTTGACGCAACCGCGTCTTCGCTGCATGTGGGGTCGCTCATTCAGATCATGATGCTGCGCTGGCTGCAAAAGACCGGCCACAAGCCGATCGTGCTGATGGGCGGCGGTACCACCAAGGTCGGCGATCCCAGCTTTCGCGCCGAGGAACGCCCGCTTCTGACGCCCGACCAGATTGACGCCAACATTGCCGGGATCCGCAAGGTTTTCACCAGCTATGTGACGTTTGGCGAGGCGCCCACCGATGCGCTGATGCTTGACAATGCCGAATGGCTCGATGGCCTGAACTACCTCGATTTCCTGCGCGACATCGGGCGGCATTTCTCGATCAACAGGATGCTGTCGTTTGAAAGCGTCAAGTCCCGGCTTGACCGCGAACAATCGCTGTCGTTCCTCGAATTCAACTACATGATCCTGCAAGCCTATGATTTTCTAGAGCTTAATCGCCGTTATGGCTGTCTTTTGCAGATGGGGGGATCGGATCAGTGGGGCAATATCGTCAACGGTATCGACCTGACCCGCCGGGTGCTGGACCATGAGATTTACGGCCTGACCTCACCCTTGCTGACCACCTCGGACGGCAAGAAGATGGGCAAATCGCTGTCGGGGGCCGTCTGGCTGAATGCCGACATGCTTTCGCCTTACGAATTCTGGCAATTCTGGCGCAATACCACCGATGCCGATACCGGGCGGTTCCTAAAGCTTTACACCGAATTGCCGGTCGAGGAATGCGACCGTCTTGGTGCGCTGGAAGGCTCTGAGATCAACGAGGCGAAGATCCGGTTGGCCAACGAAGTCACCGCCCTGCTGCACGGGGCCGAGGCGGCTGCGGCAGCCGAAGCGACCGCCTGGGAGGTCTTTCAAAAGGGCGGGATCGGGGAAGACCTGCCGACCCTTCGGCTTAGAGCCGCGGAAATCGGTGACGGTATCAGCCTCGCGCAACTGTTCGTGCGGTCCGGCCTTGCCAAGTCCGGCAAGGATTCCAAGCG
>JBBKVT010000349.1:0-20186 GCA_037968535.1 Paracoccaceae bacterium | reverse complement strand
GGGCTCACGCCTTCTTCCGGGGTCAGCAATTCCACCTCTGCCGTGGTTGGCCCGGTCGGACGCAGGATTGCGGGCCGGGGCGGCCGGGTCGAGCGGACCTTGACCGCGACTTGCCGTTCAGCCACCGCATCGAACGCGCCGTCGCCCAGCCAGTTGATTTCTCGCACCGGGATCGTGCGGGTCGCGAGCAACTCTTTTGGGCCGACGACCACGCGGCGGGTGTCGACATCCAGCTTCACCACGTAAAGCGGATCGGCCAGCCCGCCGATGCCAAGGCCGCGACGCTGGCCAATCGTGTAATGGATGACGCCGTTATGCTCGGCGAGCACGTTGCCGTCCGTGTCCACGATCTCGCCGGGTTCCGCCGCGCCGGGGCGCAGTTTTTCGATGACGCTCGCGTAATTGCCGTTCGGCACGAAGCAGATGTCCTGGCTGTCGGGCTTGTCGGCCACGCTCAGCCCGTATTTCGCGGCCAGTGCCCGGGTTTCGGCCTTTGAGGCCAGATGTCCCAGCGGAAATCGCAGGTAATCCAGCTGGTCCGGCGTGGTCGAGAACAGGAAATAGCTTTGATCTCGCGCGGCGTCGGCTGCGGAATGCAGTTCCGGTCCAGCCACACCCAGCTTGCGCTGGATGTAATGCCCCGTCGCCATGCAGTCGGCATCGAGATCCTTGGCGGTTTCCAGCAGGTCCTTGAACTTCACCCGCTCGTTGCAGCGAATGCAGGGCACCGGCGTGGCCCCAGCCAGATAGCTGTCGGCGAACTCGTCGATCACCGCGTCCTTGAACACGTTCTCATAATCCAGCACGTAATGCGGAAAACCCATTTCCTCGGCCACGCGGCGCGCGTCGTGAATATCGCGGCCCGCGCAGCAGGCACCTTTTTTGGCCAGCGCAGCACCGTGATCGTAGAGTTGCAGCGTCACGCCCACGACATCGTAGCCTTGCCGCGCCAGTTCTGCCGCGACCACCGACGAATCCACGCCGCCCGACATCGCCACAACGACGCGGGTCTCGGCCGGGGTCTTCGCAAACCCCAGCGAATTCAAAGCGGCTCTGTCGCCGTCAAGTGCCATTTCCGTCCACCTTTACCAAAGTCCGTCGGAATATAGGAAAATGCGAGACAGTAACAAGCACCGAGTTTCACCCGTCATTAAGCGTGATCGCATCAGGTTGAGCCACCTTTGAGAGGGGTGAAACGATGTATCTGAAGAAAATCGACGGTCCAAGGGCCGTCAGCCTGCCCGGTGGCAGGATCATGACCCGCGCCGACCTGCCTGCGCCCGACACCCGTCGATGGGTCGCCAGCCGCAAGGCCTCTGTGGTGCGCGGGGTCGCCGCAGGGCTGATTACCCGGTCCGAGGCATTGACGATCTGGGGTCTGTCCGAAGCGGAATTCGACGAATGGCGCGTCGCGGTAGAGACCCATGGCGTTGACGCTTTGAAGACCACGCAGATCCAGAACTATAGACAACCGTAAGTTGCGTGCCTATCGTGGTCCGCGATGATAACGGGTCGTTAACCATTCTTCGGCAAGGATGAACATGACGAACGGATAGGAAACGGAGAATTCAACATGCGTGTTTTGCTGGTCGAGGATGACCCAACCACCTCGAAGAGCATCGAATTGATGCTGACCCATGCCAACCTCAACGTCTATGCGACGGACCTTGGCGAAGAGGGGATCGATTTGGCAAAACTGTATGACTACGATCTGATCTTTCTCGATCTGAACCTGCCGGACATGAACGGGCACGAGGTGCTGCGCCAGCTTCGGCTGTCGCGGATCGACACGCCGATCCTGATCTTGTCCGGGGCCGATGACACCGAAAGCAAGATCAAGGGCTTCGGGTTCGGTGCCGACGATTATCTGACGAAACCGTTCCACCGCGAAGAACTGGTGGCGCGGATCCATGCGATCATCCGCCGGTCCAAGGGTCATTCGCAATCGGTCATCAAGACCGGCGAGGTCGAGGTCAATCTGGATGCCAAGACGGTCAGCACGGGCGGCAAGCCGGTGCATCTGACCGGCAAGGAATACCAGATGCTGGAATTTCTGTCGTTGCGCAAGGGCACGACTTTGACCAAGGAAATGTTCCTCAACCATCTATACGGCGGCATGGACGAACCGGAACTCAAGATCATCGACGTGTTCATCTGCAAGTTGCGCAAGAAGCTGGCGCAGTCGACCGGCGGCGAGAACTATATCGAGACGGTCTGGGGCCGCGGCTATGTGCTGCGCGATCCCGAGCCTGCGCAGTATGATCAGCAGATCGCCGTGAACGGCTGACAACTTTCGCGGCGGCCCTGACATCCGACCGGCTTGCGGGATTCGACGGCCGGCCGATCAGGGCACTGGACCTCCTTTCGGCAGGCTCCTATCACTTTGGGGTCGGTTTCGAAGAGGGTCGAGATGCAGCACGGGCAGGCGGCGGAGGCTGAAACAGCGGTTGACGAACTGACTGCAGATCAGGCGCGGGCAGAGCTCGCGCGGTTGGCCGATGCCATCGCGCGCGCCAATACCGCCTATCACACCGCGGATGCACCCGAGATTTCGGATGCAGTGTATGATGCGCTGAAGCTGCGCAACGCAGCTATCGAGGCCCGCTTTCCCAATCTCAAGCGCGAAGACAGCCCCAGTGAAGTTGTCGGCGGCGTGGTGGCCGAGGGCTTTGCCAAGGTCACGCACAGGGTTCGGATGCTGTCGCTGGCTAACGCGTTCGACGACGCAAGCATCACGGATTTCGATGTGCAGGTTCGCAAGTTTCTCGGCCTTGGGGATGCGGTCGTGCGCTATACCGCCGAACCCAAGATCGACGGCTTGTCGCTGTCGCTGCGTTACGAGCACGGCAAGTTGGTGCAGGCAGCGACGCGGGGCGATGGCTCGGTCGGCGAGAACGTCACCGCCAACGCCCGCACCATCGCGGACATTCCTAAAAGCCTCGCCCAGGCTCCGGAGGTTCTGGAGGTGCGCGGCGAGGTCTACATGAGCCATGCCGATTTCGCTGATCTGAACCTGCGGCAGCGCGACACCGGCGCCAAGACCTTCGCCAATCCGCGCAATGCCGCCGCCGGATCGCTGCGCCAACTTGACGCCACCATCACCCGCGACCGGCCGCTTCGGTTCTTTGCCTACGCCTGGGGCGCGCATTCCGACCCTCTGGCCGAGACGCAGATGGGTGCGATCAAACGGCTTGCAGCCCTGGGGTTTCAGACCGATCCGTTGACCACCCTATGCGAAGGGCCAGAGGCAATGCTGGCTCAATATGCCCGGATTGAGGAACAACGCGCGACCCTTGGCTATGACATCGACGGCGTCGTCTACAAGGTCGATGATCTGGCGCTGCAACGGCGGCTGGGGTTCCGATCGACCACACCCAGATGGGCCATCGCGCATAAATTCGCGGCGGAACTGGCATGGACCCGGCTGGAGGGGATCGACATTCAGGTCGGGCGGACCGGCGCGCTGTCGCCCGTCGCACGGCTAAGCCCGGTCACGGTTGGCGGCGTCGTCGTGTCGAATGCGACGCTGCACAACGAGGATTACATCGCCGGGCGCGATTCGCGCGGCCAGACCATCCGCGACGGCAAGGACATTCGCATCGGCGATTGGGTGCAGGTCTACCGCGCCGGCGATGTGATCCCGAAAATTGCCGATGTCGATCTGTCGAAACGGCCTGAAGATTCCGCGCCCTATGTCTTTCCAAACATATGCCCGGAGTGTGGATCGGAGGCGGTGCGCGAAGAAGGCGACGCTGTTCGACGCTGCACCGGCGGGATGATTTGCCCCGCACAAGCCGTTGAAAAGCTGAAACATTTCGTCAACCGCGCGGCGTTCGATATCGATGGTCTGGGCGCCAAGCAGGTCGAGATGTTCTATCACGACGATCAGCTTCCGATTCGGGAACCGGCGGATATCTTCACGTTCGCACGTCGCGACTCTGGCAATGTTCCGAAGCTGGAGAACCGGGACGGCTGGGGTGAGAAATCCGCGACAAACCTGTTTGCCGCGATTGAAGAACGCCGCACAATCGCTTTGAATCGCTTGATATTTGCGCTTGGCATCCGCCATGTCGGCGAAAGTGCGTCGGCGCTGCTGGCAGGTCACTACGGCACCTGGACCGCGTTCGAGGCGGCAATGACGAGCGTGCAAATCGGGACCGGCCCCGAATGGGAGGAACTGACCAATATCGACGGCGTCGGCGATGTGCTCGCGGCCTCGGTCGTGACCACGTTCCAGCAAGAGGCGGAACGCGCCTCGATCGACCGGCTGGTGGCGGAACTCGACGTTCAGGATGCGGTGCAGCGCGGTGCCGTCGACAGCCCGGTCGCGGGCAAAACGGTGGTTTTCACCGGTTCGCTGGAAAAGATGAGCCGCGCCGAGGCCAAGGCGCGGGCCGAGGCTTTGGGAGCCAAGGTTGTAGGGTCGGTCAGCGCCAAGACCGATCTGGTGGTGACCGGTCCCGGGGCGGGGTCGAAGGCGAAAAAGGCCGAAGAACTCGGCATAGAGACGATCGACGAAGACGGCTGGCTGGCCCTGATCGGCGACGCATGAGCCGACCGGCGATCCTGTTCCCGCTGTTCGCGGGGCTTGAGACGCTGGAGGGCGTCGGCCCCAAGACGGCGCAGCATTTCGCACAGATGGGGGTAGAAAAACCCCGCGACCTGATCTTCACGCTGCCGCATTCCGTGGTCGACCGGCGCAGGCGCGACAGTATCCGCGAGGTTCAGGCCCCCGCCACGGTGACGGTCGAGGTCGAGGTCGGGCTGCATTTTCCGGCCCGCAAGAAGGGCGGGCCTACGCGCGTCAACGTGCAGGACGCGGCGACGACATTTCAGCTGGTGTTCTTTCATGCCCGCGATGACTGGCTGAACAAACAGCTGCCGACCGGCCAGCGGCGGCTGGTGTCAGGCAAGATCGAGATTTTCGACGGCGTGGCGCAGATGGTGCACCCGGATCACATCCTGCCCGTCGAGGATGCAGGCGACATCCCGGACCATGAACCGGTCTATCCGCTGACTGCGGGGGTCACGCAAAAGCAGGTTTACAAGGCCGCACGAGGTGCCTTGTCGCGGCTGCCGGAGCTGGCGGAATGGATCGATCCCGCGCTGAAGGCGCGCGAGGGCTGGCCGGATTTTCATGCTGCAGCAGAGGCCGCGCATGCACCCGAAGACCTCTCCGATCTGGCCGCGACATCACTGCCGCGGGTGCGGCTTGCCTATGACGAGCTGTTCGCTCACCAGTTGACGCTGGCCTTGGCGCGGTCGGTGGTGCAGCGCGGCAAGGGGCGCGAAAGCCATGCGACGGGACGGTTGCAGCGCAAGGTTCTGGCCGCCCTGCCGTACCGCCCGACAGGCGCGCAGGACCGCGCGATCCGTGAGATTTCGGCCGATATGGCGCTGCCGATCCGCATGAACCGGCTGCTGCAAGGCGATGTCGGATCCGGCAAGACGCTGGTGGCGTTCATGGTGTTGCTGGTCGCGGTCGAGGCGGGCGGGCAGGGCGTGATGATGGCCCCGACAGAGATCCTCGCGCGCCAGCATCTGGCCGGTTTGCAGCCTTTGGCAGAGGCCGCCGGTGTGGTGCTGGAGCTGTTGACCGGTCGCGACAAGGGGACGGAGCGTGCCGCCAAGCTCAAGGCGCTGAAAGACGGCAGGATACAGGTTCTGGTCGGCACCCATGCGGTCTTCCAAAAAGACGTCGAGTTCCACGACCTGCGGCTCGCCGTGGTCGACGAACAGCATCGGTTCGGGGTTTCGCAACGGATGGAACTGGGGGCCAAGGGCCGGGTCACCGATGTTCTGGTGATGACTGCCACGCCGATCCCGCGCAGCCTGGCGCTGTCGCAATACGGCGATATGGATGTGTCGGTGCTGAATGAAAAACCGCCCGGGCGGCAGCCGGTCAAGACCGCGCTTGTCTCGGCGGGTCGCATCAACGAGGTCATCGACCATCTGCGCCGCGCCATCGCTGAGGGCCGGCAGTGTTATTGGGTCTGTCCGCTGGTCGAGGAAAGCGAAGTGTCCGACATGACCGCCGCCGAGGACCGGTTCCAGCGGCTGCGCGCGATTCTGGGTGAGGGCACCGTCGGGCTGGTGCACGGCCAGTTGCCACCGGCGGAAAAAGACGCGGCGATGGCGCGGTTTATCGCGGGCGACACCAAGGTTCTGGTCGCCACGACAGTGATCGAGGTCGGCGTCGACGTGCCCAACGCCAGCATCATGGTGATCGAGCGGGCCGAGCATTTCGGCCTTGCACAACTGCACCAGTTGCGCGGCCGGGTCGGGCGCGGGTCGGCCGCCTCGACCTGCCTGTTGATATATCAGCCGCCGCTGACCGAGGGCGGTCGGCGCAGGCTGGAGATTTTGCGCGAGACCGAGGACGGGTTCCGGATCGCTGAGGAAGATCTCACGATGCGTGGGGCAGGTGATCTGATCGGCACCGTGCAATCGGGACTACCGAAGTTCCGCGTGGCGGATCTGGAGCGGCAGACGGCGTTGATGGCGCTGGCGCAATCGGATGCGCGCAAACTGCTGCACGACGATCCGCAGCTTGAGAGTGACCGAGGTCGAGCCGCGCGGGTGCTGTTGTGGCTGATGGAACAGGACCGGGCGATCCGTCTGATTTCAGTGGGTTAACGGTGATGCTCCGGTTTGTTCGCGAATGTTCCTAGAAAGTTCTTTACATCAGGTTAACGATGTGAGAACAAAGAGGCAACAAACCTGAGAACAGGAGTTGCCCATGTTGACCGAATTCAAAGCCATTATCGACCGTACCGCGCCGACCTTGCTTGCCGACGCCGCCGGTGCCACGGCGCTTGTCGTGTTGTTGATGGCTGCCCTTTACCTGCCGGGTCTTGCCTGACCTGCCTGGGTCTGAACCGGCTGGTTCGACGCGTATCTCTGTCCCCAAAACGGTGCGCGCCTGACTGACTGCCTGTCCTGTCGTCGGGGTCCTCATCCCCGCTAACCGGCCGATCCTTCAGACCTCTGCCTGCCGCCGCCTTCCCATCCCGGAAGTGCGGCGGTTTTTTTCGCACTATGCGCGAAGCCTGCGGCGCGGATATTTTCAAGACAATGAAGGATCAGGCGGGTTTCGCGTTTTCGGCCTCGGCCATGGCTTCTGCCGTTGCCTCCAGCGCAAGCAGGATCGAAGCGTGACGATTCTTGTAATCGCGGGCGGGCAGCAGCACTTCGAGACCATCGAAGGGCGCATCAGGGACCGGCCCGCCTTCCTTCAGCATCGCGCGCAGCTGGTCGCGGGCGGATTCGACCTCGGGGCGGCTGCGGCCGATGATGTTGGCGCCGACAACCGAGGCCGAGGCCTGACCCAATGCGCAGGCTTTGACGTCCTGCCCGAAATCGGCGATCCGGCCATCCTTAGTCACGACATCGACAGTGACGATCGAGCCGCACAACGGCGAGCGGCGTTTGGCGGTGGCCTGCGGCGCGTCCAGCCGCCGGTTCAGCGGAATGTCGGCGGCGAGCGCAAGGATACGGCCGGAATAGAGGTTGATCAGGTCAGCGTCGCTCATGGCTTTTCCTTTCGGTCTTGCTGACCTAGATAGGCCGGGACTGCCCGCTTGGAAAGGTCCCCCGATGCCGTTCGATCCCGAAAAACTCAGCTACGACGACCGGGGGCTTGTCCCGGTGATCGCACAGGATGCTGGCAGCCATGAAGTGCTGATGCTGGCCTGGATGAATGCCGAGGCGGTGGCGCGGACGCTGGCGACCGGTCGGGTGACCTACTGGTCGCGGTCGCGGGCGGCGTTCTGGGTGAAGGGCGAAACCTCGGGCCATGTGCAGGACCTGGTCGAGATGCGGATCGATTGCGACCGGGATTGCTTGCTGGTGCTGGTGCGCCAGACGGGCCCGGCCTGTCACACCGGCCGGCGGACGTGCTTTTACACCGCGGTCCGCGATGGGTCGGAAGAGACTCTGATGGCGTCCGAAGACTAAGGTTGGAGTTCCGGGCGAGAATATCGTCGAACAGTTGATGTCAAAGGCCGACCATCCGGCGGATGTCCTGCGGTGTGGCGCCGTCGTCCCGGTAGGTCCGGATCGCACGGGCGTCGTCGCGTTTTGCCAGCCGCTTGCCGGCGGTGTCGCGGATCAGCCTATGGTGATGGTAGGTGGGCGTCGGAAGGTCCAGCAGGGCCTGCAGCAAGCGGTGGATCTGCGTGGCGGCGAACAGATCTTCGCCCCGGACAACCTCGGTGATCCGCTGTGCCGCGTCGTCGACGGCGACCGCAAGATGGTAGCTGGTGCCAAGGCCGGGACGCGCCAGAACGATATCGCCGACCTGCTCTGTCAGTTGGGCGGGATCAAGGGCGTGGCTGCCCTGATGCTTGGGGCCGGCTTCGTCGAAAGTGAGCAGGTGCGGCGCATCGAGGGCCGCCAGCGCGCGGGTGGTGTCGAGGCGGATCGCGGCCCCTTCCGGCGCATCGCTCCGGCCCCGGCAGGTGCCCGGATAAACTAGGCCATCCGGACCCAGCACTGGCACGCCTTCCTGTGGCGCGGCCAATGCGGCGCGGATGTCGGCACGAGAGCAGGCGCAGGGATAGGTCAGCCCGCGCAGGGTGAGACGTTGCAGGGCACCGGCATAAGCGGGCAGGCGATCTGACTGCCGCATCACCGGTTTGGGCCAGTCGAGGCCGAGCCAGTGCAAATCCTCGAAGATCAGGGCTTCCCATTCGGGGCGGGCGCGGTCGCGGTCGACATCCTCGATCCGCAGCAGGAACGTGCCGCCCGCAGCGCGCGCCCGGTCATCCGCCAGCATCGCCGAATAGGCGTGACCGAGGTGCAATGGCCCGGTGGGTGATGGTGCAAATCGGGTAATCATGCCTTGCGCAGGATGATCACGTCCGAACCCATGGCCTTCGCTGGCAGGTGCGGCCCGTGATTTCTGAAGACGACGGAGTGGCCTCCGCTGGCGATCAGGCTATCGAGAGCGCCCGTATAGCTTTGGTCGGCAAGCGTCGGATCGTTGAACGAAAACGCCAGATGGCCGCCGGACGGCATCACCGCCATGAGCAGTTCAAGTGTTTCTGGCGGCGCGGCACCAGGACTGACCACGCCGGCTGCGAGGATCGTCGCATAACGCGTTGGTTCCACGTTTAATTCGCCGGGCGTCGACAGCCACAAACTGCGATAGATCGACTTGCCGCGGGCCAGGTCAAGCATTTCGGGCGTGATGTCGGTACCGTCGATATCCGTGAAGCCCGCGTCGCGCAGTGCCAGCCCCGAAAGACCGGTGCCGCAGCCGAAATCCAGCACAGGCGCCGACCGATCGACCAGCGGCGCCAATGCCAACGCTGCCCGCGTCGGTGTCGCGTAGCCAGACGCCAGCACATCGGCGTCGTAGCGCGCCGACCAGTCACGATAGAGCGCCCGCGTCTCGTCGACCGAGCGCGGCTTCCAGAGGCGGGGATCAAGGCTGTCCTCGGTCATGCCCGAAGGCTACAGCGCCGGGTCAGGCGGCGTCCAGTGCCGCTTGTCGCAGCCAGTCCTGCCAAGCGACCTTGGCGCGATCGGTGTAGGCCTTGTAGCGGTCCCTGCGACCTCGGCGGCCGGATTTCAGGCCATCGACCGGGGGGAACAGGCCGAAGTTGACGTTCATCGGCTGGAAGGTCTTGGCCTCTGCGCCGCCAGTGATGTGGTGGATGAGCGCACCCATCGCGGTCTCGGGAGGTGGGACTGCGATCGGCGCGCCACGGATCTCGGCGGTGGCCATGCGACCCGCCAGAAGACCCATCGCTGCGGATTCGACATAGCCCTCGACCCCAGTGATCTGACCCGCAAACCGAATGTTGGGCTGCGAGCGCAGGCGCATCTGGTTGTCAAGCAAGGTTGGCGCATTGATAAACGTGTTTCGATGGATGCCGCCGAGGCGGGCGAAGGACGCCGCTTCGAGGCCGGGAATCATCTTGAAAACATTGGCTTGCGAACCGTACTTCATCTTCGTCTGAAAGCCGACTATATTGTAAAGTGTACCCAGCTTGTTGTCGCGGCGCAGTTGCACAACGGCGTAGGGCTTTTGGTCGGGGAGGTGCGCATTGGTCAGGCCGACCGGCTTCATCGGGCCGAAACGCAGGGTTTCGCGGCCGCGTTCTGCCATCACCTCGATCGGCAGGCAGCCATCGAAATAGGGGGTCGGATCGGGGGACGACGACGCTTCGCCGTCGTGGAATTCAGTCTTGTCAGCCGCAAGAAGGGCGTCAATGAACGCTTCGTACTGAGGCTTCGTCATCGGGCAGTTCAGGTAGGCCTTCTGATCATCCTCGGTCTCGCCCTTGTCATAGCGCGACTGCATCCACGCTACGTCCATGTTGATTGTGTCTGCGTAGACGATCGGCGCGATCGCATCGAAGAACGCCAGTGCTGTTGCCCCCGTCGCCTGACGGATGCTTTCGCCCAATGCGGTCGAGGTCAGCGGACCGGTTGCGACGATCCAGTGACCGGTTGAAGGAAGGTCGGTAACTTCTTCTTCGGTAACAGAAATATTTCGATGCGCGCGAAGCCGTGCGGTGACCGCTGCGGCGAAGGGATCGCGGTCAACCGCAAGCGCACCGCCGGCGGGCAGCGCATGGGCATCGGCCATTGCCATGATCAACCCATCCGCCGCGCGCATTTCCCAATGCAGCAAACCGACCGCGTTCTGCTCGTCGTCGTCGGAACGGAAGGAATTGGAACAGACCATTTCGGCCAGGTTGCCGGTCTTGTGGGCGAAGGTGCCGACCTTCGGGCGCATTTCGTGAATGACAACCGTGACGCCGGCGTTGGCTGCCTGCCAAGCGGCTTCCGATCCGGCCATGCCGCCGCCGATGATGTGAAGTGTGTCGTTCATGACGCGGGATTTAGACCGCGTCATGAGAAATGAAAAGGGCTGGTTGCTTAAAGCCCCGTCAGGCGGTGGCTTTCAGCGGGTAGACGTTGGTGAAAATGTTGCCGTCGTCGGCGGCTGCAACATCCTCGACATCGGCAGGCACCTCTTGGGCAATTCGACGTTGGCTGGTGAACTGGACCTTCGGCACCGCGTCAGCGTCGATCACGGGGCGGGCGGTAGCACTGACGATGGCGGTAACGCGGCGAGCGGTCTGCTTGCCGGTCGCTTTGAGCTTGCGGACTGGCAGCTTGCGGCGCAGCACCGACCGCATCCGCGCGGCGCGTCGGCTTGAATGCGCGTAGGTCAAAAAGAGCGCGCCAATCAATGCGAGGTCGCGCCAGAATCCGTCGACGTTCGCGCGGGTTTCGGGGTTCATGAAAGTGATGAAACTAGACCAGAACATCACCATCGCCAGCAAAAGTGCTGCAGGCCGCAGCCAAACCCCGATCAGAACCAGGAACGCCAGGCTGAAGACGACGATCGCTGACACCAAGTCGGCATGTTCTGCGGGAACAAACCAGAGTGCGAGCGCCGATCCAGTGGTGCCCGCAATCAAATTCAGCGACACGGCGATGAAGTAAGAGGCGATCAGGATCCGAGACAGATTCTGGGCAGTCGGGGCGAGGCTGTTGGCCTGGGTGCGGTCTTGTCTCATCGTAGGCTCCCACGGGATTGGTCAGAAATGATGCTGACACGTGAAACAGTTCTTCTTTGCGTTAAGAATTGTTCAGAAATTGGCCCAAACTATGTCGGGGAGCTGGGCGACTGGGGCAGGAAAGTGTTCTGGATAAGGCCGTTGCGAGGCGAAGTTTCATCGCCCAACCACTGACAATTTCCCGGAAGTCGATAAAACTTAAGGTTGAATTAACCATAACGGAAAACACCGAGGCGGCGAATTTCGCAATCTGCGGATTTCGGCCGGTTTCGGATTGAATGGGAACAGGGGACGGGTGATTCGTGGCAAATCGGCGGTGCGGCCGTCACAATCCCGTGCCGGCCGCCTGTTTGGTTCAGTCTTCCGACGACGGTTCCAGTTCTTCTTCCTGTTCCGCGATCCAGGCGACGGAAACAACTTCTTCGCCCTTTGATGTGTCGAACACCTTGACCCCACCCGCACTGCGTGAACGGAACGATATGCCCTCGACCGGCACCCGGATCGACTGGCCGGTCGAAGTGGCCAGCATGATCTGATCGTCGATCTGCACCGGGAAGGAACTGACCAGCCGGCCGCCACGCATCGCCTTGTCCATCGCCATAACTCCTTGGCCGCCACGTCCGCGGACTGGATAATCGTGGCTGGACGAGGTCTTGCCAGACCCCTTGGCGCTGATCGTCAGGATCAGATCCTCGGCCGCCGACATCTCGGCGTAGCGCTCGGGCGACAACTGTCCTGCTTCGACCGCTTCCTCGTCGTCATCAGCCTCGGCCCCGTCATCGAGCGCGCCCGCGACCGCGCGACGCATCTTGAGGTAGGCGGCGCGTTCGGCGGGATCGGCCTCGAAATGCCGGATCACCGACATCGAGACGACGACATCGCCCTTCGCCAATCGGATGCCGCGGACGCCCGTGGAATCGCGGCCCTTGAAGACGCGGACTTCCGTGGTCGGGAACCGGATCGCGCGGCCAAGTGCCGTGGTCAGCATCACGTCCTCGTCGGCGTTGCAGATCCGGGCGTTCACCATCTGCACCTTCTCGGGCAATTTCATCGCGATCTTGCCATTCGATTTGACATTGGTGAAGTCCGACAGCGCATTGCGCCGCACGCCGCCATCGGTGGTGGAGAAGAAGATTTGCAGGTTCTCCCATTCCGCTTCCGGCGCGTCGACGGGCATGACCGCCGCGATAGAGGTGCCAGTGGAAATCGGCAGGATATTGACGATCGCCTTGCCCTTCGCGGTGCGACCGCCCTGCGGCAAACGCCAGGTCTTGAGCTTGTAGACCATGCCATCGGTTGTGAAGAACAGAAGCTGCGTATGGGTATTGGCGACGAAGAGGGTGGTGACGACATCCTCTTCCTTTGTCGACATGCCCGACAGACCCTTGCCGCCGCGACGCTGCGAGCGGAATTCGGCCAGAGGCGTCCGCTTGGCCCAACCGGCGCTGGTGATGGTCACGACCATGTCCTCGCGCTCGATCAGGTCTTCGTCGTCCATGTCGCCGGACCACTCGACGATCTCGGTGCGGCGCGGCACGGCGAATTGTTCCTTCACCTCGCGCAATTCGTCGCTGATAATCGCCATGATCCGGTCGCGAGATCGCAGGATATCCAAGTATTCCCGGATACTTGCAGCCAGTTGTTGAAGTTCGTCAGTGACTTCCTTGACGCCCATGGCGGTCAGCCGTTGCAGGCGCAGTTCGAGGATCGCGCGGGCCTGGATCTCGGACAGGTTGTAGCTGCCGTCCTCGTTCACCGTGTGGCTGGGGTCGTCGATCAGCTTGATGTATTCGATGATGTCATGCGCGGGCCAGCGCCGGGTCATCAGCTTGTCACGGGCATCGGCCGGATCGGCAGAGGCGCGGATTGTTGCAACGATTTCATCCACGTTCGAGACCGCGACCGCAAGACCGCACAGAACGTGGCTACGCTCGCGGGCTCGGCGAAGCTCAAACGCCGTCCGTCTTGCGACAACTTCTTCGCGGAAGCTGATGAAATAACGCAGAAAATCGTGCAAGGTCAACTGTTCGGGACGGCCGCCGTTCAAGGCCAGCATGTTGCAGCCGAAAGAGGTTTGCATCGGCGTGAACCGGAACAGCTGGTTCAGCACCACCTCGGCGGTGGCGTCTCGTTTCAGCTCGATCACCACCCGCACGCCAATCCGGTCGGATTCGTCTTGAACGTGCGAAATGCCTTCCAGTTTCTTGTCGCGCACCAGATCGGCGATCTTCTCGATCATCGAGGCCTTGTTCACTTGATACGGGATCTCGTCGAGGATGATCGCCCAGCGGTCCTTGCGAATCTCCTCGATCCGGGTCTTGGCCCGGATGATGACGCTGCCGCGCCCTTCCAGATACGCCTTGCGCGCACCGGAGCGACCCAGAATGATGCCGCCGGTCGGAAAATCGGGGGCTGGCACGATGTCCATCAGTGCTTCGATAGACATGTCGGGGTTTTCGATCAGCGCCAGCGTGGCATCGACGACCTCGCCCAGGTTATGCGGCGGGATGTTGGTGGCCATGCCGACCGCAATGCCGCCCGCCCCGTTGACCAGCATGTTGGGAAATCGCGCCGGCAGGACCGTGGGTTCCTGGTCCTTGCCGTCATAATTGTCCTGAAAATCCACCGTATCTTTGTCGATATCGGCCAGCAGGAAGGCCGCTGGCTTGTCCATCCGGACTTCGGTATAACGCATCGCGGCAGGATTATCGCCGTCCATCGAGCCGAAATTGCCCTGACCGTCGAGCAGCGGCAGCGACATCGAGAAATCCTGCGCCATCCGCACCAACGCGTCGTAGATCGCGCTATCGCCATGCGGGTGGTATTTGCCCATCACATCGCCGACGGGACGGGCCGATTTGCGGTAGCTCTTGTCATGGGTGTTGCCGGTTTCGTGCATCGCATAAAGAATGCGTCGGTGCACCGGCTTCAGCCCGTCGCGCAGATCGGGGATTGCGCGGCTCACGATCACGCTCATCGCGTAATCGAGATAGGACTTCTTCATCTCGTCGGTGATATCGATCGACGGGCCGTCATATTTGGGGCGTTCAGGCCCCATTTCTTCTTCGGTTTCAGGAGGTTCGGGGATGTCGCTCACGTGTGGTCCGCCTGACTCTGTTCGCTCTATATTTAGTTGTCGGCAGTTTATCAGAACCGGGATATGGGGTGCAATGCCTGCTTTGCCGGTTTGCACGGCGCGATCACGCCGCAGTTACAACACATTGTTTTCATTGAAAAGTAATTGTTATCAGGCATGATGAGTCTTGGGGGACCCGCGCAAGAGGTGCACCATGAGCAGATCAGAGACTGAATTGATGCTGAAAGGCTACGGCCTGACGACGGCGGAATTCTTCTACCGGATGCCCGATTACCGCCACGTTCTGAATAGCTATATCTGGCAGGATTACGATCTGGCGCCCGACCATCCACGGCTCTTCAAGTTCATCGAATTCTGGCATGACACGATCGAAGGCCCGCTGCATTCGGTCCGGTTCAGCCACCGCAAGATGATCGGGCCGGGGGAATGGCGCAATGTAGTGGGTGAATTCACCATCCACTGATTGCCAGAACGACCGCGCCGCGGCGCAACCCGGCATTTGACGCCGCAAGGCGTCGTCGCCCGGTCTCGTCAGGCCGTTCTGCGCGCCGCCATGACCCAAAGCGCGACAAGACCCAGCGAAATCAGCATGTTCCAGCTGGCCATCGACAGCGTCAGGAACTGCCAGGCCACCTCGTCGCAGCGGATCAGCGGGGCACCCAGGATCTGGTTCATCAACTGCTCTGATGTCAGCCCTCCGATCGGGCCGCTGGTGCAGGTGTCGGGACCTTGCCACCAGCCGCGCTCGACCCCGGTATGGTAAAGCCCGACTGCCGCAGTGCTCAGCGTGACCAGCGCCCCGAGCCATGGCAGCCATCGCACCGGCCGCCACACCGCTATAGCCCCGATCAACACCGCTGCGGCATGTGGCCAGCGCTGCCACAGGCACAGTTTGCACGGCGGATAGCCGAAAGCCTGAAACCCCCAGGCACCCAGCAACAGCGCCAGCGATCCGGCAGCGGCCAACAGGACGAGGCGGTCGCGCGTCACAGGTATTTCACCAAGGCAAAACCTCCGACCAGGATGATGATGAAGATCGTGAACACCAACCCCAGCCGCCGCTCGATGAAGTCGCGGATCGGGGGACCGAATTTCCACAACAAGGCAGCCAGCACAAAAAACCGTAAGCCGCGCGCGATGACCGATGCCAGCATGAAGACCGGCAAGCTGAGCGCGGTTGCGCCCGACAGGATGGTGATGACCTTGTAGGGAAACGGCGTCACGCCCGCGATCAGCACGGCCCAAGCGCCGTAATTGTTGTAGCGGGCCGCGAAGCCGTCGAAAAGTACGTCCTTGCCGTAGAATTCCAACACCGGGCGGCCGATCGAATCGAAGAACTGCCAGCCGATCAGATAGCCCAGCATCCCACCAAGGACCGAGGCCGCCGTCGCCACGCCCGCGATCACAAAGGCCCGGTTCGGGCGGGCAATGATCATCGGGATCATCAGGATGTCGGGCGGGATCGGAAAGACCGAGCTTTCGATGAAGGCCACCAGTGCCAGCGCCCAGAGCGCGCGGGGGTGCTCGGCCAGCGAGATCGTCCAGTCGTAAAGGGCTTTGATCACTGCGCATTGCCTCGTTTTCGTCCATTGGCCATGCCCTGCGGCCAAGGTCAAGTGATCAGAGCCGTTGCAGCGCCGACAGCCTTCGGTAAAGTGAACCAGAGCAACCGGAGGGCAGGCGATGAAATGGCAGGGTCGGCGGGGCAGCCGCAATATCGAGGATCGCCGCGGGATGCGTGTCAGCGGGGTCGGCGGCGTCGGTGGCGTCGGGCTTATCGCGGTTCTGGTGATCGGCTATTTCCTCGGGATTGATGTGACACCGCTGTTGCAGGGCAGCGGCGGGGTCCAGACCGGCGGCGGCGAGATCACCGAAGCCGACCAGCAGGTCGGTGAATTCGTCTCGGTCACGCTGGCCGACACCGAGGAAATCTGGGCCAGGTTGCTCGAAGAGCAGGCCGGTCAACGCTACGACCCGCCGGTTCTGGTGCTGTTCAAGGGCGCCACCCAATCGGCTTGTGGCGGTGCGGGTGCCGCGATGGGACCGTTTTACTGTCCGCTGGACAAGAAGATCTACCTCGACACCGATTTTTTCACGACACTGGCGCGCCGGATGGGGGCGGGCGGCGATTTCGCGGCGGCCTATGTCGTTGCGCATGAGGTCGCCCACAGTGTCCAGGACGAGCTTGGCATCCTGAGCCAGGCGACCGCGATTCGGCAGCGGTCAGACGAAGCTGAATCGAACGCGATGTCGGTCCGGATCGAATTGCAGGCGGATTGCTATTCCGGCATCTGGGCGCAGCAGGCCGAGGCGCAATTCGGCACGCTGGAACCGGGCGATGTCGAAGAGGCGATGAACGCGGCCAAGCAGATTGGCGATGATACGCTGCAACGCAACGCCGGCCAGCGTCCGATGCCGCATACCTTCACCCATGGCACATCCGAGCAGCGTCAGCGCTGGTTCGCCACCGGCTATCAAAGCGGCGATCTGGCAGCCTGCGACACGTTCGGCACCGACCGGCTGTAGCCACTATGACGGTCCTGATCGCGGGGGCGGGCATCGGCGGGCTGACGCTTGGCCTCAGTCTGCACCAGCTGGGCATTCCGTTCCGCATCTATGAGGCGGTAGCAGACCTGCGCCCGCTGGGGGTCGGCATCAACCTGCAACCCCATGCGGTGCGCGAACTGCACGATCTGGGGCTGGCGGAAATATTGGCCGAGACTGGGTTGCAAACCGAAGAGGTCGCCTATTTCTCGACCCAGGGCGGGCGCATCTGGTCGGAACCACGCGGCCGGTTCGCCGGCTACCACTGGCCGCAATATTCGATCCACAGGGGCGCGCTGCAGATGCTTTTGCGCGACGCGTTGGTGGACCGCGCGGGGTCGGATGTTCTGGTGACCGGAACAGCTGTCACGGGCTGGTCCGATCTGGGGCAGGGCGTCAAGGTCACGCTGAGCGACCGGGTGCACGGCACTGACACTGTAACGGCGTCAGGCTCGGTTCTGGTCGCGGCGGACGGCATCAACTCGGTCACGCGTGCGCGGCTTTACCCCGAAGAGGGTTCGGCGCATTGGGCGGGCGTGATGATGTGGCGCGGGGTCACCGAGGGTCCGCGGTTTCTGACCGGGCGGACGATGGCGATGGCGGGCCGGAAGGTGCAGAAATTCGTCTGCTACCCGATCCGCGACCTGCCGGGCGGGCGCTCCGTGATCAACTGGATCGCCGATGTGGGATTTCCCCCAGATCACGACTGGGCCAGTCAGGACTGGAACCGCGCGGGCGCCGCATCCGACATCCTGCCGCATTTTGAGGGATGGCGGTTCGACTGGCTGGACGTGCCCGCCGTGATCGAGGCGGCGCAAGGCATCTGGGAATATCCGATGGTCGATCGCGACCCGCTGCCGCACTGGACGAAGGGGCCGATGACGCTGCTTGGGGATGCGGCGCATGCAATGTATCCGATCGGTTCGAACGGCGCGTCGCAGGCGATCCTGGATGCGCGGGTGTTGGCGCGGGAACTGCGAGACATCGGGATCAATGCCGCAGCCCTGGAATCCTATGAGGCCGTGCGCCGCGAGGCGGTCAATGCGCTGGTCCTGGCCAATCGCGGCGACGGGCCGGACAGGATCCTTGATGTCGTAGCCGCCAAAGCCCCGGGCGGGTTCAGCGATATCTCGCAGGCGATGAGCCGCGCCGAACTGGAAGCCGAGGCCAGCCGCTACAAGAGGCTTGCAGGCATGGATATCGAAACACTGAACGTGCGCGGGCCGCTGGTGCCGTTTTGCGGATAATGAGGCCCGTTCCGGGCCACGCGATACTGGTCCCGCCGTCCCGGCGGCACGGGCCTCCGGTGGGGATATTTGCCGAGACGATGAAACGAGGTGCGGGGCATTTTTCCTGTGGACGCGGTGCTTTGCCGACGCTAAACCGTCCCCGGCTGCCCGAGTGGCGGAATGGTAGACGCAGGGGATTCAAAATCCCCCGCCGCGAGGCGTGTCGGTTCGAATCCGACCTCGGGTACCAGGCAGCCCCTCGACACTTGTGGTCCGCGCGTCCGGCGCGCGGTCAGAAATGGGCCGAGTGAGCGGAGGGAAGATGCAGGTTTTTCGTGCTATTCTAAGTGGTCTCTTTTTGTGTCTGGCGATCACGGGAACCGCCCGTGCCGAAACAGCGACAGTGGCGGTTGCGGCGAATTTTCTGACCACCGCCGAATTGCTGGGGGCTGCGTTTACCCGCGATACTGGGCACGAGGCCGTCTTTGTGGCGGGCTCAACCGGCAAGCTGTTTGCCCAGATCGTCAACGGCGCGCCATTCGATGTCCTTCTGGCGGCCGACGCCGACCGCCCCGCAGCGCTGGAAACGCGCGGGCTGACAGCGGGGCGCAAGCTCTATGCGCTGGGGCGACTTGTGTTGTTGGTCAGGGGTGCGCGCGAAGCTTCGCTTGCCGCGATCACCACGGACAAACTGCGCATCGCCATCGCCGATCCGGAACTGGCGCCTTACGGCGTCGCGGCGCGTCAGGTGCTGGCGGGTCTGCGCGGTTTCGCGAACTGGCGGTCCAACGTGGTCTTCGGCCAAGATGTCGGCCAGACGATGAGCTTCATCGCCACCCGCAATGTCGACGCGGCGCTGGTCGCCCTGTCACAGGTGACACTCGTTGATTTCAAGTCGCAGGAGTTTCTGATCCCGGCCGATCTTCATGATCCGATCCGGCAGGAAGCAGTGCTGCTTGAGCGCGCGACCAGCAATGCCGCGGCACGCGGCTTTTACGAGTATCTCGACAGTCCGGCTGCGAAGCGGCTGATCGAGGCGGCGGGCTACGGCACGGCCGAATGACCGGCCTGTGGTCTTCGGTCTGGCTGTCGCTGCAACTGGCCGGAGCAACCACGCTGATCCTACTGGCGCTGGCGATGCCGCTGGCGTGGTGGCTCTCGCGAACTCGGCACCCGCTGCGCCCGGTGATCGAGGCACTGACCGCCTTGCCGCTGGTGTTGCCGCCGACGGTGCTGGGGTTCTACCTGTTGCTGCTGTTCAGCCCGGACGCGGCCCTTGGCGCGGGCTTCCTGCGACTGACCGGAGACACGCTCGCGTTTTCCTTCTGGGGCCTTTTGCTGGCCTCGATCCTCTATTCAATGCCGTTCGCCGTGCAGCCGATGCAAACGGCTTTCCATTCGGTCGGACTGGGCGCGATGGAAGCAGCATCGACCCTCGGGGCCGGGCGGGTCGATGCGTTTCGCAGCGTTGCACTGCCGCTTTCACGGCGCGGGGTCCTGACGGCAGCGGTTCTGACCTTCGCCCATACTTTGGGGGAATTCGGCGTGGTTCTGATGGTCGGCGGCAGCATACCAGGCAAAACCCGGGTGATCTCGATCGAGATCTATTCGGCAGTCGAGACTTTGGATTACCGCACCGCACATATCCTGTCAGCGGGGCTGCTGGCGTTCTCTTTCGTGGTTCTGACGCTGGTTTATGTGGTCAACCGGCGCGGGGTGCAGGTCGGTGGCTGAGACCTTGTCTTTCGATCTCTCGTTGGACTATCCGGGGTTCAGGAT
>JBBKVT010000348.1:0-27217 GCA_037968535.1 Paracoccaceae bacterium | reverse complement strand
AACGCTGGCCGAGGCGCTGGAGATGGTGAAGGACGCCGGCATTCCGGCCGAAAAGGCCATTTCCGTGATCGCCGACAGCTCGGGCGGACCCACAGTGCTGAAGAACCGTGCGCAGGTGGTGATCGACACGCTGAACGGCACAGATCAGATCGGGACCGTCGACATCGAAACGCTCCGCAAGGACCTGGATCTCGCGCTTCGGCAGGCCCAGAATTCGGGCGTATCGATGTCTATTTCCGAGGCCGCGCGCGACGCGTATGGCACAGCGGTCGAGGCCGGGCTCGGCCGTTTCGACGGGTCCAGTCTGACCCGATACCTGTCGAACGCTTGAGTTGGAGGCGCTTGTCGATCCCGGCACAATCGCACCGCTCGTCGGCGCGCTGATTGCGGCCGGCGCCGCCATCGGATTCCTCGCAGGTCTCTTCGGCGTCGGCGGCGGCGCGATATCGGTTCCGGTCTTCTTCGAGATCTTCCGCACCCTCGGCTACGCACCGGAAGTAGCCATGCCGGTCGCTATCGGGACCTCGCTTGCCGTTATTGTGCCGACCTCCATTTCGTCGGCCCTCGGACACCACAAACGGGGCACGCTGGACTTGGAAATCCTTCGGCTCTGGGCGCTGCCGATCCTTCTTGGTGTCGCAACGGGATCCGTCATCGCCCGCTTTGCGGCCCCGGCCGTTTTCCAGTTGGCTTTTGCCTGCGTAGCCTCGCTGATCGCGCTGAAATTCCTGACGGGTGGCGTGGGCTGGAAGTTGCGCGACACGCTTCCCGGCCCCGTTGTCATGAGCGCGGGCGGAGCCGGGATAGGGCTCATATCTTCGATCATGGGCATCGGCGGTGGCGCATTGTCGACTATGTTCCTGAGCGTTTTCGGCGCGCCGATCCACCGTGCGATCTCGACCTCTGCCGGGGTGGGCGCGCTGATCTCGATCCCGGGAACCGTTGGCTACATTCTTGCCGGATTAGGGCGCGAAGACCTGCCGCCGGCAACACTTGGCTTCGTGTCCCTGGCGGCGTTCGCCGTGTGTATCCCCACATCGCTCATGACAACCCGGATGGGCGTGGCGCTGGCGCACAAGCTTTCGCGACGCGCGCTGGAACTTGCCTTCGGAGCCTTCCTTGCTCTGGTGGCGGCCCGTTTCATCTATGCCTTACTGTCCAGTGTGCCACCATCCTAGCGGCGGCTTTCACATGTGATACCACCGTATGAACACACGGCTTTTACCCTGAAATGTCGCTGTCCAAGAGCTGTCTTGGCCGGCGGCAACGGGCAGTGAACGGCCAAACAATAGTTAACGTCAAACGACTGCTTTGTCTCGCACAGCAGACCTTGGTGCAACGCGCAGCGAAGGTCGGCAATCCGCCCTTAGTGTCAGATACTGCGCCGGAGACTAATGCCTTCTTCGGGCTCCTTGCCGCCATTCGCTGCGGTATGGACGGATGTCGGCTTTGGGCCGAGGCTGTGTGAAAACTCGTGGCCGGAAGCTCTGTCGCCGCATTCATATCGACGAAGTGTAGAAAAACCCGTTCAACTGGCCGAGAGAGTGGCGTTATCAGGCGTTTTCAGCCGTTCTCAATCTGCTGGCGGAGTTTTCACACAGTCTCGGCCGTTCGCGTCGGTTGGGTCAGCCAGAGCGAAGGTCCGTATCGTCCCGCAAAACAGACATGAGCTCTTTCGTGAATTAATGGGTCCTGACCCTGGGTTTGGGACCCGTAAACCGCCCAATTTCGTTGGAAGGCGGACCGGAGCCCATACCGGTCACACAATGATCGCATTTGGTTGATTTTCTTAGGGCACTTTTTGTTCTGAGGGACGGCCAAGATGGACAGTGACGTATGGGCGGATCGCGCATTTTATGATGATGGCGAATGGGTAACCTGGACTGAAATCGGTGAGCACCTTCAATGCCAGGAGTGGGCTGAAAAGTATCCCAACGCCATTCGATCGCTGATCCCATACTTCGAGAACCTTATGTCTCTAGCCGAGTGCTACCACAGCGAAACGGGGCTTCACCTTAGCGTCTACGGCGACATTGGAGAACTGTTTGGTGCGATAACACACGGCATCAAGCTGCATAAGAACTATGCGCAGGGGTCCGACGGAAGACTTGGCAATGATTTTGTAGAGATCAAAACCATCTCACCATTCAAGAATAAAGACGAGGTACTGGTCAGACTTGACGGGCATTTCAGCAAGTTGCTTGTCGTCAAGATCAACGAGGATTTCGAGATTTCCCAACGGCTAGTTGACCGCAAGGATCTCCGGAGACAGACAGGGAAACCTTTGATAGTAAAGTGGGCAGATTTGCCAGTTCGCTGATGACAGGAGAACTCGTCGATCCGCCAGTCCTGCCCGGGTATCATGTTGGTCGGCGTCCTCGAGGATGTTGTGGGACGGCTGCTCAACCACACGCCTATGACTAACACCGTGGAGAGATACGCTTTGCCACCATTGGTGTCTGACGTCAGACAGTTCGGGCTCAATACCATTTTGAAACAGAAACAATTTCGCAATCTCACCTCGGATGGCAAAGTTGACGTTCTGCGGGATTTCGCCAATCAAATCGGCCAACTTGAGTTCATCTAGTTTAGTAACGACGACACCAACTACAGAACCTTGGGAATTGAGCGCTGGCCCCCCCAGAATTTCCAGGCTGAACTGGCGCTGTTATCTGCATGTTGATCGAGTCTCCTGCCATTCCAGTAAGCGATGAAACCGATCTGCGTGTAACATTTAGCCCTCCAAGTAGCCCGTTGAGCGGATAGCCAGCGATAGAAGGTCTGTTCCGTTATCTGCACCTGTCGAATTGCATCAACGTGCGGCATTCTCTGACCACACAGCACCTCAACCTGCCGTAACTTCGTGACAATCTCTTCCGGCTTGTGTCGTTTGATTCCCATCTTTGATCCTCCGTTTCCTAACTATAGGGCCGGACCAATTCTGTGGGGGAGGATCATGGTGCAGCAAACCGTTCACGGCGTGATTTCCCCATAGCCGTTGTTCACGGCAAACATAAATTCCCGATGCCTAGGCGCCGATAAACAACTCTTACACACTGATCATACAGCTCCACGTCATGATCTTGCGCGCGGTTCGGAACGAGAAGCGAAATCAAAAAATGACAATCCGGTCAGAGACGTGCATTTGTACCGCCGCAGCGGCCATACGCCGTCAAGCAACGGGGCGCGGTCAAACGACAAACATCAGAGCATCGTGGAAGCCGTTGACGCAGGCGAGGCCAAAGCCGTACCTGCCGCAAGTCTGTTCCAAATTGTTTCGGGTTATGCGCAGTACAGGTAGCTTGTGAATAAAGCTTACGCCGACGACACAGAGGCCTGACGCAGTCACTTGGTTCGCGCGTCACCCACCGTCGGCTTCGAAACCCGCCGCCTCGATCGCAGCGATGGCACAGGCTTCGTCGTTGTCGGAACTGTCTCCGGTAATGCCGACCGCGCCAAGCAGCGTGCCTTGGTGTTTGATCAGCACGCCGCCCGGAACCGGCACAAGCGACCCGGATGCGATGCTGTTCATCGCCTGGATGAAAAAGGGTTGTTGCTGAGCACGCTCGAAAAGTGCGCGCGAACCCAGCCCCATCCCGATCGCACCCCGTGCCTTTCCTTGCGCGATATCGGGCCGCAGATTGCTCGTCTCGTCCTCGCGCGCGAGGACAATCAGATAGCCGCCGCTGTCGAGAACGGCCACGGTCAGCGGCTTCAGCCCGTGTTCTCTGCGCCATTCCAATGCATCCGACACGATGTTCTGGGCGGTCTGCAGATCGAGTTGTGGCATGTGATCCTCCTTTGAGCCCGCTGTCACTTGCCGGACCATGCGGGCTTGGTCTTGCCCAAGAAGGCTTCCATCCCGGTGCGGAAGTCGTCGCTCATGTAGCACATCGCGATCAGGTCCGCATCGTCGGCTTGCACTGCGGCGCGGTTACGGCGCATGGCTTCCTTGGTGGCGCGCAGGGTCAGCGGGGCCATGCCGCCAACCAGAGCCGCAAGTTCCCGGGCGCGCTCCAGCAGGGCCGGTTCGTCGGGCAGGACTTCAGAGACCAGCCCTGTCGCCTGTGCCTCGTCAGCCAGTATCAGCCTCGCGGTAAAGATCAGCTCTCGCACCCGTCCGGAACCGATCAGTTCCGACAGACGCGCCAGATTTCCGGCTGCCAGACAGTTGCCCAGGGTGCGCGCGATTGGAAAGCCATACTTCAGGCTGGCAGAGGCGATGCGCAGATCGCACGCGGCCGCGATTGACGCGCCGCCGCCGGTGCAGGCCCCGTTGAGTGCTGCGATTGTCGGCAACGGGCATCGTTCAATCGCATCAAGCACAGCCTCGATCTGGGCCTCATAGTCCAGTGCGTCCTGTGCCGTGTTGAAGGCTCGGAACTGCGTCATGTCGGTCCCGGCAGCAAAGGCCTTGCCTCCCGCGCCTGATATGACGATGGCCTTGATCGATCCATCCGTGGGGGCGTTGGCACAGATGTCGGCCAGCGCAGAGTACATGCCGAATGTCAGTGCGTTGCGGGCCGCGGGGCGATTGAAGGTGAGCCAAAGGACGCCGTCGCGCACGTCCTGCGTCAACTCGGGCTGATTGTCGGTCATCTGTAGAAATACTCCACCAGGAACATCGGAACGCTTGGCACGTAAGTGCAAAGCATCAGCACCGCGAGCAGGACAGCAACGAACCAGACGTTGACCTTCGAGACCTCCCAGATGTTTGCCCGCGCGACCGAACACGCGGTGATCAGCACCGAAGCGACAGGCGGCGTCTGCTGGCCGATGGCGAGGTTCAGCGTCACGACCAGTCCAAAATGCACCGGGTCGATTCCCGCCGCTGTGATCAGCGGAATCACGATCGGGATCACCAGGATAATCGCCGCTGCCGAATGCAGGAAGAACCCGATGATCAGGAAAAAGAAGTTCAGGATCAACAAGATCGCCCATTGCTCGGTGGTGACGGACAGGATGCTTTGCGCCAGTTGCTGCGGGATTTGGGCGCGCGTCAGAAAGCCGCCCATCAGAACCGATGCCGCGACCAGCAGCATCACGACCGCCGTCTGCATGCCGCCATCCAGCATCGCGCGCCGCAGGTGTTTTACGTCGAGGTTGCGATACCAGGCCGATACGACAAGTGCCGCCAACACCGCCAGACCCGCAGCTTCGGTCGCCGTGACGAACCCGCCGAAGATGCCGCCGAGAATGATCGCGGGCAGGGTAAAGGCGGGCAGGGCGTCCATGAATGTTTCGCGCACCCGCGCAATGTTAAAGGCGTCCTCGGTCGGAAAATTATACCGTTTGGCGAAGAAATAGGCGACGGTCATCAATCCGGCCGCACCGATGAGGCCGGGCACGACCCCGGCGACGAAAAGCTGTTCTACCGAGGTATTGGCCGAGGCCGCATACAGGATCATCGGAATCGACGGCGGGATGATGATCGCCAGCGACGCCGACGAGGATGTGACCGCCGCCGAGAATTCCTTAGAGTAGCCGCGCTTTTTCATCTGCGGGATCAGGATCGAACCCATCGCCGCGACATCCGCCACCGCCGAGCCGGAAATTTCCGCGAAGAACAGGGACACGCCGATGTTCACCATCGCCAGCCCGCCGCGGACAAACCCGATCAGGCTGGACACGAAGTTGATCAGTCGGTCGGTGATCCCGCCCGCGTTCATGATCGCGCCTGCCAGCACGAACATAGGGATCGCGATCAGTGAAAACTTGGTCGATCCGTCGTACATGTCCAGCGCGATGGTCACCAGACTGTCGGCACCCTCGGTCATCAAAAGGCCGATGACCCCGCACATTGCGAGCGCAACGGCAATCGGCACGTTGATGCAGATCATAAGCACCAAAGCGACAAAGATTGCGGCCATCAGCATCAGACGCGATCCTTGTTCTTTTGCAGCTCGGTTTCGACTTCTTCCTCGATCTCGGCATGTTCAAGCGAGATGCCTGCGGCCGTAAACTTCCAGTAGTTCGGCAAGCTGAGGATCTGGCACAGCATGAAAAGAAGTGCGCCGATGGGGATTACGGATTGGGTGAACTGAACGGGCACCCAGGTAAGCGAGATCAGATTGTCGCCCTCAAGCACTTCGAGAACCTGAAACCCGGCGCGCGCCATGAGAAGGAAAAACAGCAGAACGATGGCCTCTCCAACCAGAAGCGCCACCATGCGGAACTTAATGGGAAGCTTCAGAAGCACCGTGTCGAACCCGATATGGCGTCGGTGCAACGCCGCCAGAGCCGATCCATAATAGGTGATCCAGGCCAACATGATCGCGGCCACCTCATCATACCATGAAAAGCTTTGCCCGGACAGGCGCGCCAGAACCGCTACTGTCACGACACAGGTCAAAAGCACCATCAGGAATATCGTGATCCATTCCAGAAGCGTGCTTAAAACCGCGACGACACGCGGCAGGGAGGAGGAAAGGAACTGCTCCATTGCGGGCCTGTTCTTTGGGGGATGAAGCGGATTGGCATGCAGTGGCCGCAGTCAGCGACCACGGTGGTTGGTGGGAAATCCGTGATTGTGGGCGGCAGGAAACCCGGCCGCCCGACGCACGTTCAGCTTGGGTTTGCCAGACCGAGAACCCTGTCGATCATCTCCTGACCGCCTTCGACCTCTTCGGCAAAGGCTTTGTAGATCGGTGCCGATGCCGCGACAAAGGCGTCTTTGTCGGCATCGTTCACCTCGACACCGGCGGCCTTGATCACTTCAAGCAGCTCGGTCTCCAGCCTTGCGGCCTCTTCGTAGGTGAAATCCTGGGTCTTTCCGGCGCAGTCGATCAGACCGGCCTGCACATCTTCGGGCAGCTCGGCGAAACCTTTCTTCGACGCCAGGATATAGGCGGGCGTATAGACGTGCCCGGTGATCGAAAGGTATTTCTGCACTTCCTGGAATTTGGCCGATGCGATCTGTGCATAGGGGTTTTCCTGGCCGTCCATCACACCGGTCTGCAGCGCGGTGAACACGTCCGAGAACGCCATCGGTGTCGGGTTGGCACCATATTCCTGGAACATCTTTAGACGCCACACCCCATTGGGCGTCCGCAGCTTGATACCCTTCAAATCGGCGGGGACGGTGATCGGACGGGTGTTGTTCGTGATGTGGCGGAATCCGTTCTCGGCCAGACCGAGGATATGATAGCCGTTGTCTTCGGCTGCGGTCTGGAACGTGTCCATCATCGCGTCCTGAACACGGCGCATGTGGTCACGGTCGCGGATGATGTAGGGCATCTCGAAGATGCCGAACTTGTCATCGACCGAGGACATGATCGAGGACGGAAGCGAAAAGTCGACCTGACCCAGCTTCAGCTTCTGCAGAAGCTCTTTGTCGTTGCCAAGCTGCGACGAGCCGAAGGTCTGCACCTCGACCTTGCCGTCCATGGAAGAATTCGCGCATTCCGCGAAATTGTTCACTGTCGATTCAAACAGCGAGCCGGGGTTGCCGACGTGGCCGAATTTGAGCGTGAAGTCCGCGGCCAAAGCGCCGCTGGCCAATCCGATTGCAGTCGTAGCTGCCAGTAGTTTCGCCATGATCTTCATGGATTTTTCCTCCCGTTGAATTTCCGGTCTTTCAGGTTCATTCCGCCGCGATTCCGGGTGCCGGAGCTTCATCAAGCACCGCCATCGCAGCCCCTACGCCCCCAGCGTTGTGGGGAATGCTGGCCTTTTTCAGGCCCATTTCCACCCCAGCCAGCGTTGCCACCAGCATAAGGTCGTTGAAGTCGCCAAGGTGACCGATGCGGAACACCTTGTCAGCCACCTTGGACAAGCCATTGCCCAAAGATATGTCAAAATGCGCCAATGTCGTTGCGCGGAACGCGTCGGCGCTGTGACCGTCCGGGACCAGAACCGCTGTCAACACGCCGCTTTCCTGACCCTGCTTGGCGCAAAGTACCTCCAGCCCCCAGGCCCGCACAGCCGCGCGTGCAGCCTTGCCATGGCGCGCATGACGCGCAAAGACATTGTCCAGCCCTTCCTCGTGCAGCATGTCGATGGCTTCGTTCAGACCATACAGCAGGTTGGTGCTGGGCGTGTAGGGGAAATATCCAGTCTTGTTAGGCCCAAGCATATCGGCCCAATCCCAGTACGACCGCTGCAGCGTCGCCGTCTTATTTGCAGCTTGCGCCTTTTGGCTGAACGCGTTGAAGGATAGTCCGGGCGGCAGCATTAACCCCTTTTGCGAGCCCGACACCGTGACATCGGCCCCCCATTCATCATGGCGGTAATCCAGAGAGGCGAGGCCGGAGATCGTGTCGACCATGTAAAGCGCCGGGTGACCCGCGTTGTCGATGGCCTTGCGAATCGCCGCGATGGGCGACACCGATCCGGTCGAGGTTTCGTTGTGCACGACACAGACAGCCTTGATTGCGTGCGCCTTGTCGTCGGCCAGATACGCCTCGATCTGGTCGGGGTCGGCACCGCCGCGCCAGTCGCCTTCGATGAATTCAGCCTTCAGCTTCAGCTTTTCCGCGATCTTCTTCCAAAGCGTGGCGAAATGGCCGGTTTCGAACATCAAAACCCGATCGCCGGGCGACAAGGTGTTGACCAAAGCGGCCTCCCAGCCACCGGTGCCCGATGACGGATAGATCACGACCGGCTCGTTGGTCTTGAATATGGTCTTTAGACCTTCCAAAGCACGTAGCCCGACCTTGGCAAAGTCCGGGCCACGGTGGTCGATCGTCTGCGCGGAAATCGCCCGCAGGACTCTGTCGGGAACGGCGCTGGGGCCCGGAATCTGCAGAAAATGACGTCCGGCGCGCCGCATGTGGATACCTTTTGTTTTTCTCAAATTCACTGCCGTCAGCTTGATGCCAGACTCGGCGTGAAGCGATTTGAGTTGTGCTGAGTACATTTTGAATTCATAATTAAGTCAACCGAAATCGGTAATTCGTTTTCCCCGGGAGGCTCGGTGAAAAGTGTCTGACATCGCGCAACGCCTGTCCTCGCGCGTTCAGGGCGATCTGCATTTCGATATGTTCTCCCGTGGCCGTTACGCGACGGATGCGTCTTTTTATCAGATGATGCCCTTGGGAGTGCTTTGCCCGAAATCCGAGGCCGACATCAGCGCGGCGATAGATGTTGCCCGCGAAGAAAGCATTCCAATTCTGCCGCGCGGGGCAGGGACCTCGCAATGCGGACAGACGGTCAATCGCGCGCTGGTTCTGGATAACACACAATATTTCAATGACATCCTGGAATTGGACGTCGAGAACCGGCGCTGTGGCGTGCGGCCCGGCCTCGTGCTGGACGAGTTGAACCGTAAACTGAAGCCGCACAGGCTTTGGTTTCCCGTCGATGTTTCCACTGCGTCCCGCGCCACAATTGGCGGCATGGTCGGCAACAACTCGTGCGGCGGAAAGTCCATCCGTTATGGCATGATGCGCGACAACGTGGTGTCGATTGATGCGATCTTGGCCAATGGCAGCAAGCACCATTTCGGCACCGGCCAAACCGAACAAACCCCGGGCTACGCGGCATTGGCCCGCGACCTGTTGGCGCTTGGAAAGCGCGAAGAAGCCGAGATTGCCAAACGCTTTCCCAACGTGATGCGCCGGGTCGGCGGCTACAACATCGACGCGCTGGTGCCGGGTGCAAAGCCGCAAAACCTTGCGCACTTGTTGGTGGGTTCCGAAGGTACGCTGGCCTATACCACCGCCATCGAATTGAAGCTTTCACCGTTGACCACGGACAAGGTGATGGGCGTCTGCCATTTTCCGGCTTTCTATCAGGCGATGGATGCCGCACAGCATCTGGTGACGCTAAATCCGCAAGGCGTCGAACTGGTCGATGCAACGATGATCGCCCTGGCCCGCGACATCCCCCTGTTCCGCAAGACCATCGAGAATTTTGTCACCGGTACGCCAGAGGCGCTTTTGCTGGTCGAGTTTGCCGAGAACGGCACGGCCAAGCTTCGGCAACTGGATGAAATGATGGGTGATCTGGGCTTTTCGTGGTCCGGCACCGGTCGCAACTGGGGCGGCGTGACGTCTGTCACCGACCCGGGTTTGCAAAACCAGATCGCCGAACTGCGCAAATCCGGGTTGAACATCATGATGTCGATGAAGGCAGACGGCAAACCCGTGTCTTTCGTCGAAGACTGCGCCGTCGAACTTCCCGATCTGGCCGAATACACTGCAGGGCTGACTGAAATATTCGAACGGCACGGCACCAAAGGCACGTGGTACGCCCACGCCTCTGTCGGTTGTCTGCACGTGCGGCCCGTGCTGAACCTGAAGCTGGACAAGGACGTGCGCACCATGCGCGCGATCGCCGAGGAAACCTTTGACCTTGTTGCGCGCTACAAGGGGTCGCACTCGGGCGAGCATGGCGACGGCATCGTGCGCTCGGAATTCCACGAAAAGATGTTCGGTCCGCAGATGGTCGCCACATTCTCCGAGGTGAAGAAACGGTTAGATCCGCAGGGCCTGTTCAATCCCGGCAAGATCACCGACACGCCGAAAATGGATGACCGAAGCCTGTTCCGCTATGGCCCAGGTTACAGCGTGCCCGCAATGGAAATGCGGCTGGATTGGTCCGCATGGCCGGGGCAGGCTGGCGGGTTTCAGGGCGCAGTCGAGATGTGCAACAACAACGGTGCCTGCCGCAAATTGAAGGGCGGTGTTATGTGTCCGTCGTTCCGGGTGACGCGCAAGGAACGGGACCTGACCCGTGGCCGCGCCAATACGCTTCGCCTTGCGATTTCCGGCCAGCTTGGGCCGGGTGCGTTTGCGTCGGACGAGATGGCGGAAACCATGAAGCTTTGCGTCTCGTGCAAGGGGTGCAAACACGAATGCCCGACCGGTGTCGACATGGCGCGCATGAAGATCGAGGTTCTGGCCGCCCGCGCTGCGGCGCACGGTGTCAGCCTTCATGACAGGCTGGTTGGGTATCTGCCGCGCTATGCCGTCTGGACCTCGAAGGTTTCGTTCCTGATGAACCTGCGAGACCGGCTTCCCGGTCTGGCGTGGCTGTCCGAAAAGGTGACGGGTTTCACAGCCCGGCGCACCCTGCCGAAATGGAGCGCGCGACCCTTTCGGGACACCGAACTTGCCGCAATCAAGACGCCGCGGGCGGTTCTGTTTGCGGACAGTTTCAACCGCTATTTCGAGCCCGAGAACTTGCGGGCGGCGATCCGCGTCTTGCAGGCGGCAGGTGTGTCGCTGGACATCGTCAAGGCAACCGGCAACGGGCGACCGTTGTGTTGCGGCCGCACGTTTCTGTCGGTGGGACTGGTCGACGAAGCCAAGGCCGAAGCGCGCCGACTGGTCGACGCCTTGAAACCTTACGTGGAACAGGGAATACCAATCATCGGGCTAGAGCCGAGTTGCCTGTTGACGCTGCGCGACGAGATTCCGGCGCTGTTGCCTGGGGCTGACACTGCGCTGATCGCGCGGCACGCCGTAATGTTGGAAGAATTCATAGCCGATCAGGCGGACAACGACGCATTTCGACTGCACCTGAAATCCCCGGCACCAAAGGTGCTGTTTCACGGCCATTGCCACCAGAAGGCAATGGGCGTCATGCCGGGAATCGAGCGGGCGCTGGCATTGCTGCCGGACACGGTCGTCGAAAAGATCGAATCAAGTTGCTGTGGGATGGCGGGCGCGTTCGGCTATGGTGTCGAGACCTATGAGACATCTCTGAAAATGGCCGAGCTGGATCTGCTGCCAACGGTACGAAATTCAGATCGGGACACGATAATTGTTGCCGACGGTACATCTTGTCGCCACCAGATCAGCGACACCACCGACCGGACGCCGATACATGTGGCGCGACTGTTCGACATGGCGTTGAAATAGGGCCGGGTAATAGGAATGTTTGTAAAAACCGAAACCAGCATTATCGAAAGGCGCTCGCTTCACCATGAACTGGTGGAACGTATCCGGCCCCTGATCGTCGAAGGCCAGCTGACACCCGGCTCCAAGGTGCCAGAAAAAATTCTGTGCGAAAAGTTCAGCGTGTCCCGTACTCCGATGCGCGAGGCATTGAAGGTTCTGGCCGCCGAGGGTCTGGTGCATTTGGAACCCAACCGGGGTGCCTGGATAACTTTGGTCACCATTGAGGAAGTTAACGAGGTATTCCCTATCCTGACCGTCCTAGAGGCGCTGTCCGGCGAACTGGCCTGCAAACTGATAACCGACGCAGAGATAAAGGCAGTGCGACGGTTGCACGACAACATGGTGCAAAGCTACATTGACAGGGACCTCGCGGCCTATTTCCGGACCAATCAGCAAATTCACCGCGCCATCTTGCTTGCAGCGCGAAATGACACACTGACCAATTCCTGTCAGGCCCTTTCAGCGCGTATGCAACGGGCGCGATACGTTGCCAACATGTCACAGGAACGCTGGTCGGAAGCAGTCGGTGAACACGAACAAATCATCAAGATGCTCGAGGCCCGCGACGGTCAGGAACTAGGCCGTGTTCTGGGTGAACATATGAAAAACAAACAACGATCGGTTCTGATGTGGCTTCGCAGCGCGTCGAGTGATGCAGCCGAATTGTCGGTGCCGCAATTTTCTGGTTGAAGCATAGCAGTAGTGAAATGGCCCCAATTTCCGACAATGCTGCGATCTTCAATTTGAAATGGGCGGGTTCATGTCGTTTCGCCGCCATTCACTGCAATCATCTGACCCGTAATAAAACGCGCCGAAGGCGAGGCGAGGAACCCTACCATGGCCGCGATATCATCAGGCGCGCCCATGAAACCGACCGGAATTCTTGCTGCACGTTTGGGGTCGTCCTCGGTCTCGGTTTCGCTGCGGATCTGGCCGGGAGACACGGCGTTCGCGGTAATGCCCTTGGGCGCAAACTCCATCGATAGCGCCTTGGTAAGCCCCCAAACTCCGTGTTTGGCCGCCGAAATCGGTGCTCCCTCGAAATAACCTTTGATCGCTTTCATTCCTGCGAAATTTACGATCCGGCCCCACCCTTGATCGACCATTCCCGGCAAGAAAGCCCGGCTGGAATAAAAGGCGCTTGTCAGCGCGGCATCTACAACGCTGTGCCAATCGTCGTCTGACATCTCAAGAAATGGTTTATGCGGGCGGCGCGCAGCGTTGTTGACCACGATATCGACCACTCCAAACGTGCCAAGCGCCATGTCTGCGATCTTTGCCACCTCGGCGGATTTGCTTACGTCCCCCATTGCGACCAGTGCTTTTCCACCTGCCTGTTCGACGCGATCTGCGGTTTCGCGGGCGGCCGCCGCATCGTTTGATCCGTTGACGACGACATTACATCCAAGTTGCGCGAGGTGCACCGCGATGGCACGCCCGATATTGCGCCCGGAGCCGGAAACAAAAGCAGTTTTTCCAGTCAGTGTATGGTGCGTCATGAAAGGGCGTCCTTTTATTGTTCGTATCAGTCGGCTGATTAGCTTCCGCCGGACAACAATCAGCAGCCGACCACTGTTTGTCAATCAGCAGAATAATGTTGACATTATGCAGTTTTTGCCACGTCATGGCGGCATGGAAATGCGTTCAGATCTGCGCAAAACGATGCAAAAGCTGCGGCAACGTTCGCTGGTGCTTGAGGTGCGCGACGAGTTGGAGCGCATGATTCTTCTCGGCGAAGTCGGAGCGGGCGAGCGGTTGAACGAGATCAGCCTAGCAGAGCAACTTGGCGTCAGCCGCGGTCCGGTCCGTGAGGCTGCCCGGTCGCTGGAACGCGAGGGGCTGGTAAAGGCAGTGGCGAACAAGGGCGTCTTTGTGCGCAAGCTATCACTTGAAGAAGCCTTGGAGCTTTATGATCTTAGGGCAGGTATTGCAGGCTATCTGTGCACCCGTGCCGCGGATCGCGCGACGGCGGAAGCAAAGATCGAAATCAGAGCGTTTGTCGATCAGATGGACGAGGCCATTCTCGATGGCGACGAAAAGCGTTACTTTGAGCTGAACCTTGCCTTTCATAATCGGATCGCGACTGTCTCGGGCGCGACTCGCGCCAGGGAACTGTACGCATCGCTGGGCAAGGAAGTCCGCCTGATGCGACTGCGTGTGCTGACCGGCCAGCCGTCGTTGATGGTCTCTAACGCAGAGCATGGACGGATCGTGGCCGCGATCGAGCGCGGTGACAGCGCCGCGGCCCGCATAGAGGGTGCGCAGCATCACATCAACGGTAAGGCACGTTTGCTGGAGACACTATGACGCCAACCCGGGCCAGTGGCCCGGTAAGAAACCCATGGCGGCTTGTACTTTGAGTAAGGTCGTTCGCTGGGGGAATAACGAAACCAGGGAGAAAACTATGAGAAAAATCTTCAATATCGACGGCTCTTGGCTGCGAGCCGGTCTTTTGGCTGCTGCTGTTGCCGCACCTACAGTTCTCGCGGCGCCTGTCCACGCCCAGAGCTATCCATCCTCGGACGAGACGTTGGACTGGACAATCGCGTTTGGACCCGGCGGGGGCAATGACATCATGGCCCGCACCATTATCGACATCCTGACCAAATACGAACTTTATCCCGGATCCATCCAGCCGGAAAACCGCTCTGGTGGGTCCGGCGCTGTGGGCTGGGGTTATCTCTTTGGTCAGGCTGGGGACGGCTATGCTATCTCGACCACATCCGGCAGTTTCGTGACCACGCCGCTTCAGGCCGATACGCCCTGGCAGCCAGCCGATTTCACACCCGTCGCCCTGCTGGCCACCGATGACCTGGTTCTGGTAGTAAACGGGTCGTCGGAAATTCAGAATATCGAGCAGTTCATCGCCGCCGCCAAAGATGGCTCGATGAACATCGGCGGAACCGGCACAGTGAATGTGGACTTCATCGTTCCGACGCTGTTTGCCGAGAAAGCCGGTTTCGAATTTGAATACGTTTCGTTCAATTCGATGGCAGACCAAACCACCGCGCTGTTGTCTGACGCCCTGGACGCGATGGTCGGCAACCCCGGTGAAATTCTGGGCCTGATCGACTCTGGCGACTTGCGTCCGCTGGTCTATTCGGGCCAGTCCGTGCCGGATGCCCTTAAAGGTGTTCCGACGATGGGAGACCTGGGCTTTGACATCGGTGTGTCGATGCCGCGGGGCCTGATCCTGGCACCTGACGCCCCTGCCGAAGCGCAGGAATGGTGGATCGCCACCATGAAGAAAGTCGTCGAAACACCAGAGTGGGCAACGTATATCGAAACCAACACGCTGACGCCCACGGTGATCTATGGCGAGGACTTCCGCACTTTCCTGACCAATACCAAGAACGGATTTGAGACCGTTCTGAGGTCTATTGGCGCGATTAAGTGAAGACGCTTGAAAGCAACAAGGACCGGCCGCGCCGCAAGGCAAGGGCCGGTCCACTCTCATCAGGGCAGTAAATCATGCGCATCGCATTTCTACTCGCCCTGCTCGCGGGAGGAGTTTATTACGCCTATGTCGCGTTCGTGGATCTGGATTTCCTGACGCGCAGGGGGCGACTGGGGCCAGGCTTTTTCCCGAGGATTGTCGGTGTATCGATTGTCGTGCTGACAATTTGGTCGCTTGTCGATGCACTGAAAGTGGCGCGTAATAGAACGGACGATCCGGGAAGCTGGCGCGATGTCGCGTTGCTGATGGGCTTGGCAATCACCTTTGCGGTGTCGCTGCGGCTGTTCGGTGGCTTCGTTGCCACCGTAATTTACCTTGCCTTGGCATTGTCGCTTTTGAACCCGGGCAAGCACGTTCAGAACGCGTTACTTTGCGTCATCGTGCCCATTGCGATTTACCTGCTGTTCGACCGCTTGTTGAATGCCAGCATGCCATCGGCTCTGTTCAACATACTACCCATCTGAAGACGCGCAGCGAGAGTCGCCACCAAAAGGGCCGCCCGCTGACAGGAGTAACCGCGATGGACATTTTCGGCGATCTTTTGATGGGCCTGTCAATCGCCATCACACCGATCAATATGCTCTACTTGCTGGTGGGCGCGATGGTCGGAATGATTGTCGGCGTGATCCCCGGCTTCGGACCATCGGCGGGGCTGGCGATCTTGTTGCCCGTAACTTTTGGAATGGATCCGACCGGCGCAATCATGATGCTGGCCGCGATCTATTATGGCGCGATGTACGGGGGCACGATCACGTCGATCCTGCTTAACACACCGGGCGAAAGCGCGACCGTGGCAAGCACGTTCGACGGGTACCCGCTGGCCAAGAAAGGTCGTGCCGGCCCCGCGTTGGTCATGCAGGCCGTTGCATCCTTTGTGGGTGGCACGGTGGGCGTGATCCTGATCACCATTCTGGCGCCGATGTTTTCGCAGGTATCGCGAAGTTTCGGGCCGCCCGAATACTTCCTGCTGGCCATGATGGGCATGCTGACCCTGATTGTGATGATCGGAAGCCAATGGAAGCTTGGCTTGATTTCCGCTCTGATCGGATTTGCGCTTGGCACCGTGGGCGTTGACCTGGAAACTGGGCAGGGCCGCTACACCTTCGGTTCGGCCGAGTTGATCGGCGGCATCTATTTCATCCCGATCGCCATCGGTCTGTTTGGACTGGGAGAGCTTTTCTATTCGTTTTACACCGGCATGCACCGGTTAGGCAGCGGCGGTATTGTTCAATATGACAAGGAAGAGCGTTTTTGGCCCTCGGCCGAGGATTGGCTTACCACCCGCTGGACCATGGTCAGAGGCTCGATCCTGGGCTTTGTGGTAGGTGTGATCCCGGGTGCAGGCGCCACCATCGCCTCGCTTATGGCCTATTCCACCGAACGGTCGCTGTCCAAGACGCCAGAGAAATTCGGAACGGGTGAAATGGCCGGTCTGGTAGCGCCGGAAACCGCAAACAACGCCGCGTCTTCAGGCGCGATGATACCGCTGTTGACGCTTGGTATTCCCGGCTCGGCGTCCACCGCAGTTCTGCTGGCAGCGTTCATGCTGTGGGGGCTGCGGCCCGGCCCGCTGTTCATGGAGCAAAACCCCGAGCTTGCCTGGGGTCTCATTGCGTCGATGTATCTGGGCAACATGATATTGCTGGTGATCAGCATTTTTGCCATCCCGCTGTTCGTGCAGATCATCAAGGTACCTTACCGCGTCCTTGGTCCGATCGTCGTGGTGATCTGCACGCTCGGGACGTTCAGCGTGCACGCATCGTTCATCGAAACCTACCTGATGTTCGCTGCCGGCATAGTTGGGTTCTTCATGCGGCTTTACGGGTTCTCACCGGCGGCGCTGGTTCTGGCGCTGGTACTTGGGCCATTGGCCGAAGAGGCGTTGCGTCAGACACTTACGATCTCGCGCGGATCAGCGATGATCTTCATTGAGCGTCCCGCATCGCTTTGGATCATCGGCGTTACAATTGCGCTGCTGGTGTTTCTGCCGCTGTTAAGCCGAATTGGCAAAAGTGCCTCCAAAGCCGAAAAATCCGGGAGCTAGCCGACGATGACCCTAACGGAAGCGGAGGCGCGGGCCCTGGTGACCCGCGCTTTCATGCGTGCCGGTGTGCCCGAGACCGCAGCAAGCGACGCCGCCGAAATTCTGACACTGGCCGAGATGATGTGCCTTGCGACCCATGGGCTGAACCGAGTGTCAGACTATGTCACCCGGATCGCCGCGGGTGGAATCGATCCAAAAGCTGAAATCCTTGTCGACTGTCCGGCCCCCGCCATCCGCCAGTTGAACGGTCAAAACGGACTGGGCCCTGCCATCGCCCGCCGCGCTTTGTCCGAGGCGATGGACGCCGCGCGTGCAGTCGGTGTTGGTGTCGCAATTTGCAAGGGCGGCAACCATCTGGGCGCGTTGGCACCGTATCTGTGGATCGCGGCCGAGGCGGGGTTTGCCAGCATAATGACGACGACGACCGCTGCAATGATTGCGCCTGCTGGCGGGCGAAAGGCGCTGGTGGGGAATAATCCGATGGGGATCGGGGTGCCGAACCCGGGCGGTCCCCACGCAATTCTCGACATGGCGCTGTCTGTTGCCGCGCGGTCTAAGGTGCGCGCGGCGGCAGAGACCGGGACACCGATCCCTGACAGTTGGGCGACAGATGCGACAGGTAACCCCACCACCGATCCGAAGGAGGCGATGCGCGGGTTGATGCAGGCCATTGGCGGCGCCAAGGGTGCAAATCTGGCGCTGTGTCTCGATCTATTGGTCGGTGGGCTTTCGGGCGCAACGATGCTGTCCGACATTCAGTCCACGGCGAAATCTCCCGGCACGGTACAGGGCCTTGGCCAACTGTTCCTGCTGATCGACACAAGCCAATTGCTGCCCGATGACATGCTGTCAGAGCGGATGGAAACGGCACGCCAGACCGTCGGGCAAACCCCGCCGGTCGACCCCGATCATCCCGTGCGAATTCCCGGCGCGCGGGCGATCCGCGCATTGAAAACCGCCCGTACCAACGGCCTTAGCCCATCATCGAGCGCTCTGGCGAAGCTGTACGGCCTTGCGAACCCCTGAAAACCTCAGTCCGCGCCCTCAATGATCTCGCGCATGGCTTGCAGGAACTGCGCCACCTCGGCCTCTGTGTTGTAGTGGCACATCGACACACGCACGGCACTGGGCAGGCCGATCGGGTCAAGAATATTGGCTGAATAATGATCCGCCTTGCGTGTATGGGTGCGGATACCGCGTTGGCGCAACTGTGTCACCACATCGGGCGCGTTTATCCCCGCAACGGCAAGCGACACCAATCCTTCACGACGCGGATTGTCCACGCCGCCGATGATCGTAACGGTCGCCATGTCGACCAGACCCTTCTGGTTGCCCGTGCCGTGCAACATCGCCTCTGTCAAGCCGTGTTCATGGGCGTGAATCGCCTCTCCCGCCGCGACGATACGGGCGCGGCGGTCGGTATCGTCAGTGAACTGGCTTCCAAGCCATTCGAAATAGTCCACCACATCCGAAAATGTGGCATACGCACCGGTGTCGCGGGTGCCAAATTCCCACGGCTCGCCGGGCGCATCGAGCAAATGTTCGTGCGGGAGGGCGGCCATCCGGTCGGACACCCAGGCAACGCCATAGCCGTGGCGCGAGAACACCTTGTAGGGCGACACCACATAGCCATCAATGCCGTAGCTTTCGATATCAAGGCGCCCGTGCGCGGCATGCTGGATGCCATCGACAATGATGAAACAATCGGGTGCGACCTTGCGTATTGCGCTGGCTATGCTGGCCACATCGATGCTCATGCCGGACACGGGCGAGGTGTGCAGGATCGTGGCAACCCGGGTATCGGGCGTGATCTCGGGCAGGTAGGCGTCTGCATCGATTGACCCAGTTTCGGGATCGTGGGCCACGATGACATGCGGCTTGCCCGTCTCGGCGGCCCATTTGCTGGCAGCACTGCGCGAAGCAGGATGCTCGACCGTGCTGCTTAAAACCTGGCCAGCGGGCGTGGCCACGCAGGCCGTGCGGATCAACCGGAACAGCAGTTCGGTCCCGCTTTCCCCGACAAAAAACTGCCCGTCCGGCGCGTTGAACATCACGCGCATGTCGGCTTTGGCCTTGTTGATCATCGCCACCAACGCGTGCGCGGCAGGGTTGTCGCGGCCCTGATTGTCGGGGATCGCCGCCATTTTCCCAGACGTTTCGCACACAGATTTCAGCGTCAGCGCTCCGCCGGCGTTTTCAAAGTACACCCTCGGTCCCTCAAACGGGCAGGTATCGACATGGGCGAAACGTGCGCGCACCTCATCCATGAGCTCGGGCTTGAACGTGAGCATCTCTGCACTCCTATGGTGTCAGATATTTGGCATTTTCCACGTGGCGGTGGCCAGCGCGGCCAGTTTTCCGTCGGGCCCCATCAGGCGGCTTTCCATGAACGACAGGCTGCGCCCGCGCTTGGTAAACCGGCCCTCGCAGGTGACTGTGCCTTGTAGGACCGGGCGCATGTACTGCACCTTCATTTCGATGGTCGCGCCGGGGCCCGCGACCTTGTTCACCAGATGACCCATCGAGATATCCATCGCCGTCGCCATCGCGCCGCCATGCAGGGATCCTTGCGGGTTCTTCAGCATGTCGATGACCTCGAAGGTCAGGCGGCACAGGTCTTTTTCGGCGTCGGGCGCGTCATGAGGAAGATAGTCAAAGTTCAACCCCAGAAATCGTGCCAGAAAGAACGTCTCGAATGCCTGTGCATGGGCCGCCAGCGCCTCGTCGAAATGCGCGCGCGCGGCGACTTCGTCGATCCGCTTGGGCGATCCGTCAGCCATCACGCGCCCACAAAGTTGGCTTTGCGTTTCTCAAGAAAGGCGCGGCGGCCTTCGATGTAATCCTGACTGTCGAAACAGGCTTTCACGCGGGCATCGCATTCGGTGAGGTCACGCTCGGTTTCCGGCACCACGGTCTGGCCCACGATGTATTTTACCGAATCCACGGTCATCGGCGCGTTGGCGGCGATCATCCTTGCGGTATCTTCGGCAACCTGGCCGACCTCGGCATCGGGCACCACGCGATTCACCAGGCCCATGGTCCGCGCTTCTTCGGCGGTGAACCGGCGGGCGGTAAAGAAGATTTCCTTGGCAAAGGACGGCCCCACCACATCGACCAGCCTTTTGATCCCCGGAAAGCCATAGCCAAGGCCAAGCTTTGCCGCCGGAACCGCAAAATTCGAGCCCTCACCACAGATGCGCAAGTCACAACATAGCGACAATGCAACGCCCCCGCCGATGCAGAAGCCATCAATCTGCGCGATTGTCGGCTTCGGGAAGGCCTCGACCATGTCATAGACCCGCTTCGTGGTTGCATTGTAATGGGCCACGGCGTCGGCGCTTGCGCGCTCGGTCTCGAACTTTGAGACATCGGCGCCAGAGACGAACGCTTTTCCACCCGCTCCCGACAGGATCAGAATGCGCACGCTGTCGTCAGTGGCAAAGTGTGCCATGGCGGATTCGACAGCTTCCCACATCTCAAGTGAGACGGCGTTGCGCTTTTCAGGCTGGTTAAAGATGATACGGGCGATGTCGCCGGACTGTTCTGTCAGGATCTTGTCGGTCATGGGTTTCAACTCTCCGGATCGGTTAGGTGGCGCCTGAGGCCTTCATGTCGGCGATCTCGGCTGGGCTCAGTCCGATCTCAGACAAAATATCAGCGCTGTGTTGTCCCGCCGTTGGGGGCGGGGTCGCAATATGGCTTGGCGTGCGGCTCATCAGGATCGGCTGACCGACCAGTTCAGTCGCGCCGCGTTCCTGGCTTACAACCGGCTGGGCAAGTCCCAGATGGCGAACCTGCTCATTGGCAAAGACCTGGCCGATATCGTTGATCTCACCTGCGGGGACCCCGGCACCGGTGAAAAGCGTGATCCATTCCGCCGTGGTCTGCGTGCGCGTGATCGCCTCTATTTCGACGCCAAGCGCGTCGCGATGTACCGAACGTGCCGGGGCGGTGGCATAGCGCGCCTCTTCCAGCCAATCGTCGCGCCCCATCACTTTGGCGAATTGTGACCAGATGTTGTTTCCGGTCACGGCGATATTCATGTGCCCATCGGCGGTCTTGAAAACGCCGGTAGGGATGGACGTGGGGTGATTATTGCCCGCCTGCTTTGGCACGTCGCCATCCATCAGGAAGCGTGCGGCCTGGAAATCCAGCATGAAGACCTGCGCCTGCAAAAGCGATGTCTGCACCCATTGGCCCTTGCCGGAATGCGACCGTTCGAACAGTGCGATCAGGATGCCTTGCGCCGCGAACAGGCCTGCGCAGAGGTCGGCGATCGGGATGCCAACGCGCATCGGCCCGGTGCCGGGTTGGCCGGTGATCGACATCAACCCGCCCATGCCCTGTGCGATCTGGTCAAATCCCGGTCGATCAGCCAACGGGCCGTCCTGACCAAAACCCGAGATCGAGGCATAGATGAGGCGCGGATTGGTCTGCGCCAGCGTCTCGTAATCGATTCCCAGGCGTTTCTTCACGGCGGGCCGAAAGTTTTCGACGATCACATCCGCAGTATCTGCCAGCTTGCGGAAGGCATCCAGACCGGCCTTGGATTTCAGGTCCAGTGTCAGACTGCGTTTGTTGCGGTGCAGGTTCTGGAAATCCGGTCCCGAACGTGGCCCGCCGAATTGAGCCGTATCTACAGGTGCTTCGATCTTGATGACGTCCGCACCCCAATCGGCGAACTGTCGCACGCAGGTGGGCCCCGATCTGACCCGTGTAAGATCAAGAACCCGCAAGCCGTTCAATGCGCTGCTTCCCATGGGCATTGCGCCAGCGTTTTCCACCACGGCTTTGCTGTCTTGCTTTGTGTCTACAGGCTCTGACATGCTAACCCCAATGGTGAAAGATCTGCTAACGCAAGCATTATGTCATGCGTAGGGGCATGACAACGAGAATGTTAAATGTTGACAAAATAACCGAGTCTCGACCAAGTAAGACGATGACCATTACTATGACGACACGATCAATCGGATCCCGCCGGGCCACGCTCGCAGGCGAAGTTCGCTCAGAGCTTCAGCGAATGATCGTTGATGGCGAACTCAGGGGCGGTGCCAAAATGAATGAGGTGGCGTTGTCAAATGCCATGGGCGTAAGCCGGGGCACAGTACGCGAGGCAATCCGGTCTCTTGCTGACTCTGGCCTGATCGACCTTGTGGCAAATCGCGGCGCATTTGTGCACTCAATAACGCTGGCAGAGGTGCGCAACCTCTATGATCTGCGCGGGGCGGTGTTTGAAATGGCATGTGGGGCGGCGGCGCACCGTGTGGTGCAGGGTGTCGAAACGGCGTTGCCCAAGCTGTTGGAACGTAACCTTGAAAAGATGCGGGTCGCGACATCCAAGGCCGATAGCGCCAAATATTACACGCTCAACATCGAATTCCACGACTCGCTATTGCAGGCGGCGGACAACCCGAAGGCCAAGACGATCTATGACAATCTGGTCAAGGAAATGCACCTGTTTCGCCGCCGCGGCCTGTCGGTGACGACCAATATGGATCGCTCGTTAGAAGAACACCGTGCGATCAGCGCCGCCGTCATTCGCGGAGATGTCTCGGCCGCACGCGCAGCCGCCCATACGCATATCACCTCGGGTTGTGCCCGGTACATGCAGATGGTGGAGCAAGAGCCCGAGACACTGGCGTAGTCGCTGTACCGCAGATTTCCGTGCAAATTCAGACGAAGAGGGGAATCAATGAGCAACCCGCTATTCGACGCGCTTTTCGCCCCGCATCAGGGACGCGGCACGCCGTTATTGCATAAGGCTGACGGGCATAGCTTGACGCATGCGGCCTTTCTGGCCGAGGCCGCACAATACGCCAACGCACTGACGGCCATTGGCGTACGTCCCGGTGACCGGGTCGCGGTTCACATCCAGAAATCCCCGCAGGCGCTTGCGCTATATGCCGCTTGCGTACAGGCCGGGGCGGTGTTTCTTCCGCTCAACACGGCATACACGCCGACCGAACTGGGCTATTTTGTGGGCGACAGCGGCGCTGCGCTGTTCGTGTGCGACCCGAACGAGGCGGATGATCTGGCCAAGATCGCCAAGGCGAGCGACAGATTCCTTTACACGATGGCGGGCGATGGCGCCGGGTCACTGTCGGATCTGGCCGCCTCGCAAGGCACCGGTTTCGAAACCGTGGACCGCGACGAGGACGATCTTGCCGCGCTGCTTTATACATCGGGCACCACGGGGCGGTCCAAAGGCGCGATGCTCAGCCATCGCAACCTTCTGTCGAACGCTCGAGCGCTGGTGGATTGCTGGCGATTCCGTGCCGACGATGTGCTGCTTCATGCGCTGCCGATTTTCCACAGTCACGGGCTTTTTGTTGCAACCAATGTGATGCTTCTGGCAGGCGGGTCGATGATTTTCCTGCAAAAGTTCGACCTGGAAACAGTGCTGTCGCGTCTGCCCGAGGCGACAACCATGATGGGCGTGCCAACTTTTTACACAAGGTTGCTGGATGATCCGCGCTTCACCAAAGAACTCAGCGCGCATATGCGGCTGTTCATCTCGGGTTCTGCGCCCCTTCTGGCGGAAACCCATGAGCGTTTTCAGGCCCGTACCGGTCATCGCATCCTGGAACGCTACGGGATGACCGAGACCAGCATGAACACCTCAAACCCGTATGACGGCGAGCGTCGAGCCGGCACGGTCGGCTTTGCGCTGCCTGGCGTTGAGATAAAAGTCTGCGACCCCAAAACTGGTGCCGAGGTGGCGCAGGGAGAAATCGGCGTGCTGGAAGTACGCGGCCCGAATGTCTTCAAGGGCTATTGGCAGATGCCGGAAAAGACCCGCGAAGAATTGCGCGCCGACGGTTTTTTCATCACCGGCGATCTGGCGCAAATTGATGCGGATGGCTACGTCTCGATTGTCGGGCGCGGCAAGGACCTGATCATTTCAGGCGGCTACAACATTTATCCCAAAGAAATCGAGATGTTCCTGGACGCGCAAAAGGGCGTTCTGGAAAGCGCGGTCATCGGCTCGCCTCATCCGGATTTCGGCGAAAGCGTCGTGGCCGTGCTGGTGCCAATGCCCGGGGCCACGCTGGATATGTCCGAGATAGAGACCGCCATGAAACGCAATCTTGCTAGTTTCAAATTGCCGCGACGGGTTGAAATCATGGACGCATTACCGCGCAATACGATGGGCAAAGTCCAAAAGAACCAGCTACGCGACCGGTATGCAGGGCTCTTTCAGACGGTCGCAAACTAAGGCACTGACCTTGACGCTCATCGCAGCGAAAGTCCGCTTTGTCCGGATACTGTTGAAGAAGTCGGCATTTGACGTGTGCTCACTGGTTTTCAAAACGAGCCGAGCGCCACCTCTACTTACGCCGGGGCTGGAACTGGCACCAACTTGGTCAGTTTGCGGAGGTTTTGGGCGGTTGCAGCGAGTTGGAACTGTTCAGTTGCGCCTTTGGGACCGCGCAGGCGCATCGTTCGCAGACCGATGTATCGCTTCAGATGTGCAAACAGCATCTCGACCTTTCGGCGTTGCATGAACGAGGTCATGTAGGCGTCGGTTTTGCGGATGTTGCGGGCGACGTCTCTTGCGGCTTCATGGACTGACCGCAGCACTTTTCTGGCAGGCTGGGTCGGACAGCATTGCGCCTTCAATGGACATATATCGCAATCCTGTTTGCGCGCCAGATAGCGGATCAACCCATCCTTGCTGACATTTGTTGAGCGCGGCTTTGAGAACTTGCGGCGTAACTTCGCAAGCGTGTTTCCGGCGGGGCATATATCGCGAGTGCTACGGTTCCCAGCTTTCTTGGCCGAGGTTGCGCCTATGGTGCGTGATGGCAAGTTGAAATTCCGGGAAACCATAGCGCACGGTCTAGAGAATGCCCCTGATGCCTTTCTTGACCTCCGGGCGAAATTTCGGAAAGCAATTGGTGCAGATCGGGGCGGATTGGAAGTCTGGTTGAGAGATCGCCGATTTCGAGTGATGCTTCGCCGGCGCGACAAGAGCAGTCTGGGCAGTAGCCATATGAGTGTTTGTTCCGTACCGGTCCCTGTTAATCGATGGACAACATTTGTGCTGACGGTTGGCTATTCCGCCTACCAGCTTGGCACGGGAGATTGGTCCAATCCAGGAGGACCGCTCAGATTTCTGACGATCTGGGCTCTTTTGCTGTCAACCATTATGGCCACTCGGATGTTGAATTTCTGCTTGGGGTGTACGCTCTTCCAACATCTGATGTGATGCGCTACGGTCGCTGATCCAGAAGGCCTCCCAAGAAATCGATCTTGGAACCATTACCTATCCAGAGAGGCAAGGGTGACTGCAATGTCCAATTTCGAAGACAAGGTTTGGTCCATAGTTTCCGAGGAGAGTATCTTGAACTCTCCATTCAAAGAGCATCTTTTGGTGGCCAAGTCCGAAATTACCCGACTTGAAAGTGCTGGGATATTTGAGAAGGGTCAAACGTGGACAAACCTCTGGTATCGGTTAGAGCTACATCGCTCCGAAATTGACAACGGCTGGATCGAAGTTCCGGATGAATCCGTTTCATTGTTTGTCGAAGAAGCGCAGAATGATCCGCATGCATTCGAGTTGTTCAGATTGGTAAGCGCCTCCTATCTCGAAAGGCACAATCCCCTCCCTGACGGGATGTCGAAGGTCATCGTCGGTTGGTTGAAAGGCGAGGTCGTTGAGCCAAGGGCAAAAAAGAGGCAACCAGACCAAAGGGTGTGGGTGCGAGACTACATGATACACTACGTGGCGGACATCCTTGAAGGTCGCTACCGCTTGTTGCGAACCCGGAATGCTGCAACGCTGGGGTTTGCTGCGAGCGACATAATCGTGCATGCGATCCCGGCTGGCTATGGAGCAAATCTGGATATTGGCACCGTTCAGAACATTCTTACCGATTCGCAGAAGAGGCAAGTCTACGACGACATGAAGGCTCTGCGTTTCACGAACATGCTCGATGATCTTCCTTAATTTACAATTTGTTATCTCGTACACGAGATAGGTGATCTTTCCCGTGTATGCGCCATTTCCTTGAATGGGTTGAAGTCCGAGGACAACAGCTTCGATCAAGGAGATGATCATGATGAGTATCGGAAAGAACTTCAGTGTCCATCCTTACGGAAAGATCACTGACAGGCCTATTGAGTATATTCGGCCGAAAGCAGCAGCAGAGTATCTCGGAATTTCGCAATCCTGTTTGGCAAAACTTCGGATGCGCGCAAATCGCGCAAATGGTCCGCAGTTCCTGAAACAAGGAGGCTCGGTTATTTACCGGCGTTGTGACCTCGATGCCTGGATGAATCAGCATCTTGTCGGGGGCATCTAGGATGGACAAGCAACTTGGCAATTCCCCAGCTAACGGGCTTTCTGAACGCCTCGCCAGTCTGGAGCTTCCCATTACAATCAAGGCGTCGGAGAAGGTAATCCAGAGCCGCAAACTCGGCTCTGCTCCGAACACCTTTGGCGAGGTCGCAGCGTTTCTCTCTACACCTTTTGTCGATGACACGATTTCAGCGGAAGAATATCAGAGTTTGGATGATACTGGGAAACGCGCCCGGGATTTCGTCGCGGGTTATTGGCTTTCCGGACACGCGAGGAATCAACGATCCCCCAACAAGCCGAGCGAATTCTTCCAGTCATATTTTGTCTTTGATCTCATCGATTTCGGACGGGACGAGATCGATCGCATACGGGCCGACGGATTCTTGAGCGGGTTCAGCGCAGTCCTCATGCATACGCTTCGCGGACATACCGCAGACAAGCCCAAAGTCCGTATCATCTTCCCGATGCGGGAGCCCATTTCGCTCTTGGACGCTTATTTCGTGCAGCCAGAAGTCCCAGGCCGCTTTTGCGATTTGGACTTGGCTGGGCGAGTAGTCGGTGAATGCCTGATG
>JBBKVT010000347.1:0-3524 GCA_037968535.1 Paracoccaceae bacterium | reverse complement strand
ATACAGCACCATGGAAGGTATGTCAGAGCGCGAGTATTCGGCCCACTCTGGTCTCTCGCGCGGGGCGATCCAGAAGGCCCGAAAAGCCGGGCGATTGGCGGTTTACAGCGACGGGTCGATCAATGCAGCAGCGTCGGACTTGCGCTGGGCTGATATGACCGATCCCGATCAGCAGCGGCGCAGCACCGGCGGCGAAGCCAGTTTCAGCGGCCCGGCTGACAGCTCGTCCTATCTGAAAGCCCGCACCGCACTGACGGTTTACCAGGCGCAGGAACGCCAACTGGCGATATAGAAGAAGAAAGGCATGCTGGTGGATCGCGCCCGGGCGGAAACGCTGGTGTTTCGCCTGGCACGGCAGGAGCGGGACGTCTGGGTGACTTGGCCCAGCAGAGTGGCGGCCGAGGTGGCGGCGGCCCGTGTCGGCATGTTGGAGTCCGAAGCCAAAGAGGCCGGGCACGATGTCGAGGTCCGTTTTACCGACACCGGCGGTTGGTATTCAAATTATCGGATCGGTGAAACCTCTCCCTCCCCAAAGATTGTCATGGACAGGTCAGACGGCAGAATACTTGGCGCACACCCGTTCGGGCCTGAATACAGTGAACCGATCAACATTCTCGGCTTGGCGATGAAGCTAAAAAACTCCTGTAACAAAACGCCGACCAAATAGTCTTAGCAGTAAGACACGACAATGGATAAAGTAACTGCTGGCCTGCTGTGCTCTTGCCGAACAGCCTGACGCATTTCCGGGCGGATAGTTTAGCCTTGGCCAACGGCGATGGATTTGTCTGCGCTTGTTGATGCTGCGGCTGTTCCCGGTTCAAAGGTCGCATGCGGGTGACGCTCAGCTTGAGCACCGCAGAAGCTCTATGGTGAGGCGGGCAGAAGCGACAAACACTCGACGCAGACGTCAACAGCATCCTTGACGCGTCTCGCGATGGAAAGCAGCCCGGCTGCCGAGGTGGTGCCGGGGCACATTTGAAGGAGAATAAAATGACAAATCTCAAGAACGGCTTTCTGGCCGGTTTCGCGGCAACTGTCGTATTATCGGTGTTGATGGTGGCCAAAGGCATGATGGGCGTGATGCCGGAACTTGACGTGGCAGCGATGATCGCCGCGATGATTGGCGCCCCGATCTTCGTTGGCTGGATCGCCCATTTCATGATTGGCACCGTGGCCTGGGGCGGCGGCTTTGCTGTCCTTTATGATGTGATCCCCGGTGGCAGCGCCGTCATGAATGGTATCGTTTTCGGCATTGCTGCATGGCTGGGCATGATGATCATGGTCATGCCGATGGCAGGCGCGGGCTTCTTTGGCATGAACCTTGGCATGATGGCACCGGTCATGACGCTGGTGCTACATGTCATTTTCGGGGTGGTGTTGGGGAAAGTTTACATCGCCTTGCCAGCAACAACGCAGACCGCCTGACCCCAGCCAGTCCGGCCCACCACCATTACATAACAGGAGAGCCCTACAATGACCTTGAATGAGACCCAGTCGAAGCTTTGCGATGATAACACCACCGATTTCTCCGATTTGCGGGCGGTGATCTTCAACACCACGCTGAAAAAGGTCGAGGGAGATTCTCATACCAAGCTGCTCCTTTCGGTCGCGGGCGAAATCATGTCGCGCAATGGTGTCAGCGTGGAGCATATCCACGCGGCCTCCCACCAGATCGCTTATGGCGTCTATCCGGACATGACCGAGCATGGTTGGGAGCGGGACGACTGGCCCGCCCTATGGGAAAAAGTCGTCGCTGCCGATATCCTGATCATCGGAACGCCGATCTGGCTGGGCGAGGAAAGCTCGATCTGTCGCGTCGTGATCGAACGGCTATACGGTATGTCGGGGCTGCTGAACGACAAGGGGCAAAGTGTCTTTTACGGCAAGACCGGCGGTGCGGTCGTGACCGGCAACGAAGACGGGATCAAGCATTGCGCGATGACGATCCTCTACGCGCTCGGCCACTTAGGTTATACGATTCCGCCGCAAGCCGATTGCGGATGGATCGGAGAGGCGGGCCCGGGTCCATCCTACGGCGATGAGATCGAAGGCGGCCCGGCTGGCTTTGACAATGATTTTACACAGCGCAATGCGACCATCATGACGTGGAACCTGATGCACATTGCGCGAATGCTGAAAGATGCGGGCGGTCTGCCCAACCACGGCAACGACCGCAACGCATGGAAAGCAGGATGCCGCTTCGACTACGAAAACCCGGAGCATCGGGTATGAGCCTGCCAGTCCCCGGAACGCCAACAGCACCGTCGCGCTGATTGGAGCATCTATCCTTCCTTCTCATCGCCATGTTCCTGATGGCGTTCTGTCTCTTGGGTCAATGGTTCACCCGAACGATTGTCACGGCCCCCATGCTTGCGCTGGGGTTCGGGGCGCTTCTGGCGTGGGGCGATCTCGTTCCGGAACAGATCACCGAGGATCACCTGCATATCCTAGCTGAAATCTCGCTCGTGGTTTTGCTTTTTTTGGATGCCGCCCGCATCGACATACAAGGTCTCCTTCAGCGCGATAGCTGGCCTTTGCGCACCCTACTCCTTGGGATGCCCTTGGCATTTCTGGGTGGCACGGTGATCACTTGGCTGCTTTTTCCGGCCTGGCCGCTCGCCGTCGCCGGATTGATCGCGGCATTACTCGTCCCGACCGATGCCGCACTGGGTCAGCCAGTGGTGACGAACGAGGACGTTCCCGAACGCCATCGTCGCGCGATTACCGTTGAAAGCGGTTTAAACGACGGCATAGCTCTGCCGGTGATCCTGATGTTTGCGGCCGTAGTGGCACCGGCTGCGGCGGCCCCGGTCGGCGGTTGGGTGCTTTATGCCCTCCTTCAGGTCACACTCGGTCCGCTGGTCGGCGCAGGACTGGGTGTGCTGGGTGGCGTTGGTTTGATCCTTGCGCAGGATCGCGCACTGACGTCGCAGCTCTATGAGGGGATAGCCACTCTGTCGCTCGCCGCCGCGGCTTATTTCGCGGCGGTTGCCGTCGGTGGCAACGGGTTCATCGCTGCCTTTGCGGCGGGTATCGGGTTTGCCTGCATCGTCCGCGAGCGCTGCCAGTTCGTCTTCGACTTTACCGAGAGCGAAGGTCAGCTTCTTTCATGGTCAGCCTTCTTCGTCATCGGCGCCCTGCTGGTGCCCGAGGCGATAGCACACCTCGATGCCCCGATGGCGGTAGCTATCATGTTGAGCCTGTTGATCGTCCGGCCGCTGGCCATCTGGATATCCCTCATTGGCTCGGATGCGGACACAGTCACTAGATTGTTCGTCGGCTGGTTTGGCCCGCGCGGATTGGCGACGGCGCTCTTTGCGTTGTTGGTCACCGAACAGCTCGCCCCCGAGCTTGGGGAGTTCGTCCTTCATCTTGCGGTCAATACAGTTTGGATCAGCGCACTGCTGCACGGTGTAACAGCAGTGCCACTTGCCAAAGATTTCGCGGCCCGGACATCCAGGCGAGAGCCATCAGCACGCTGACGCAATTCACATCGTGCCAGGTCGGCCCGCCCGCCCCTTGAT
>JBBKVT010000346.1:0-6853 GCA_037968535.1 Paracoccaceae bacterium | reverse complement strand
GAGTTCCGCCAAATCGCCGACTGGATTGTCGAAGTGGTCGACGGGTTGGCCGCGAATGGCGAGGCCGGGAATGCAGCAGTCGAGGCAGGTGTGAAGGCGAAAGTACTGGAACTTTGCGCGCGGTTCCCGATCTATCCTGGTCGCTGATCCGCTAAATCACAGGTATCCACGCCACAACATCAGTCCGATCACGATGCTTGCCGTTGCCAGCAAGTTGATAGCGTTTGAGGACAGGAGGCTGACAATCCCGTCCATCCGCCTGCTCTTTGGGTCAACGGTGGCAAGGTAGGCTTCGACATTGCGGCAGGCTGCCTGTATCGCGCCGTCATTGACCTGTCGGGCAAGTTTGGGATGGGCTTGCAGCCTTTGTGCCTCCAGCAGCCGCGCGGCGTCGCGTTGTACGCGTCGCGGCAGCAACCGGCCTGCACGACGCAGCTTGGCCTCCAACCCCGATCCCCGAATTCCAAGACGTTCTTCGATCAGATTGGCCAGATGCTCTGCTCGGTCATCATAAGTCATTGGAACAAATCTTTAATGATGCAACCAACGACAGTTTATAGATCAATTGTTGGACTCGCCAGCCCTTCCCGGTTTGGGTAGTCTTCATCATGCTGAACACCGTCGTCACTGGCCATCCTACCGAAAACACGCCGCTGCTCATCGCGCATGGTCTTTTTGGATCGGCTCGAAACTGGGGCGTCATCGCGAAACGGTTGGGCGAGAACGGGCAGGTCGTTGCGGTCGACATGCGAAATCATGGCGAAAGCGATTGGAAGACCTCGCACGGTTATGCCGAAATGGCCGAGGATCTTCTCGACGTGATCAACCAATTCGGTGGGCAAATGGACGTGCTTGGGCATTCCATGGGGGGCAAAGCCGCCATGATTCTGGCCGTCCGCCACGCGCCCTCGGTCCGCCGTCTGGTCGTCGCTGATATCGCGCCAAGCGCCTACAACCATACCCAGATCCATCTTGTCGAGGCGATGCAAGGCGTTCATCTGGACTATCTGGGCAACCGCGCCGACGCGCAGATCGCCATGGCTTCCACGGTTCCCGAGGAAGGGGTCCGGGCATTCCTGCTGCAATCGCTTGACATCAAGGCGCGGAAATGGCGGCTCAATCTGGACGTTCTGGCCGACGAAATGCACCACATCATCGGCTTTCCCGAGATTGAAGGAGAGTTCGACGGGCCCAGCCTTTTCTTGACCGGCGCGGAAAGCACCTATGTCACCGCCGACCACCGACCCGAGATCAAACGACTTTTCCCCAAGGCGCGATTTGCCAAGATCCCCGGCGCGGGCCACTGGCTACACGCCGAGAAGCCGCGCGAATTCGAGGCAGCGGTGCGCGCGTTCCTGGATGCGGGATGAAAGAACTTCGTTGCCCCCGCCCTTCAGTCCGGATGGCGAAAGACACTAATCAATACTTGACCTTAGTGAAGACCCAGTCGAAAAACGGGAGGAGAGGGGTAATTCTTGACCAGCCGGCCGTGTGTCGGGGGTGTGGTGTTGCCAGAGAGGGAAATGCCCGGAGGGGTAGTCGGGAAGGCGCTTAACCAGTGACGGAATTCGAAAGGGAGTTGTGCGGCGTGGTCGAGGCTGCGCTGAATGATGCAACGTTGGCAACGCTGGCCGCGGGGACCGTCACGCTCGACTCGCAGTTCAACAACCCGCCGGAATGGGACTCGCTTTCGTTCGTCGAGGTTTTCTTGTCGGTGAAAGCGCATTTCGGGTTGGAAGTGGACGACGAGGACGCGGTCCATTTCATGTCAATCAAAGACATGATCGGCTTCGTCCAGGCGGCCTGATGGAATTCGCCGTCTGCCAGTCGATCCTGTCTGCCTGCGCCGCAGCACCTGGCGCGATTGCGGTTTCAGGGCGGTATCGAAACGAGCGGGTCGATGTTTCCTATGCTCAATTCATGTCAATGGTCGACGAGCTTTGCAGCATCGTTCTGCAACGCGATGACCGGCCGAGCGCCCTCGGCATCCTGGGCACTCGTTCGTTGGAAACCTATGTCGCCGTCGTGGCGGCGCTGTTTCTGGAAATCAGGTTCGTCCCCCTAAACCCCAAGTTCGCGAATGCTCGGCTTAAGACGATCATGGATGCGGCAGGCGTCGATCTTGTGCTGCATGAAACGCCGTTTTCCCCACGATGTCAGGGTGCCGCGCCCGCAGGCATTGACCTGGGGACGCTCGATCTTCCCGATGAACATACCGCTCTCGAACGCCCGCGAAATCTTTCCGTCGGATCCGCGCGCCGCAACGACGAGATCGCCTATCACATGTTCACGTCCGGCTCGACCGGGACACCCAAAGGGGTTCCGATCAGCAGGCGGAATCTTGACGCCTATTTGAACGGCGTCATCGAGGCACTTCCGTTTGAGAGGGGTCGGCGCTTCAGCCAGTTCTTCGATCTCAGCTTTGATCTGGCGCTGCACGACATTCTGGTCTGTTTGGCGACAGGCGGAACACTGGTGCCGGCTTCGGACATGGACCTGTTTACGCCGCATCTCTACGTCGCGCGCAACAAGATCGACGTCTGGTTTTCCGTCCCCATGCTGGCGTTTACCGCGTCTAAGGGGGCCGCGAAATCGCCACCGGGACACAAGATCAGTCTTGCGCTTTTTTGCGGCGAAGCCTTGCCTTTCGCTTATGTCGAAAAATTTCGGGCGCTGACGTCAAACGACGGTAGGATCTTCAACCTCTACGGCCCGACTGAGGCGACAATTGCGATCTCGCGGCTCGAGATTAGCGATCTGATTTCTTCCACGGGGACGGCGCCGCTCGGCCAGCCACTGGGTCGCAACGTGCTGGCCATCGAAGATGCGATCGGCATCATTCATGAACTCCCCGCTGAACCAGTCGAAGGTGAATTGCTACTGGCCGGCCCGCAGGTTTTTTCAGGCTACAATCCCGATGTCGGAGAAACAGCTTTTGTCCAGTTCGGTGGGCTGCGGTTTTACCGCTCGGGCGATCTGGTGCGCTATGACGGGGCAGAGATGCACCACCTCGGACGCAACGATAGCCAGGTCAAGATCCGGGGCTTCCGGGTTGAACTGGGCGAAGTCGAACGGGTCTTTGCCCAGGCCTTCGAGTGCGATGCTGTCGCCGCCGTCGACATCGTCCGGAGCGGAAACAAAGAGATCCTGCTGGCCTATGTCGGAGCCGCCGAGGTCGCGTCGCTGACGCCCCTGGCGGAACTGCTGCCAGTTTACATGATGCCAGCCCAGATACTCAGACTTGACGAAATGCCGCTGAATGACAACGGAAAGATCAAGCGAGCGCAACTGCGAGAACTAGCGAAATGAGACGACTAATCGCGCCCGCGGTGCTTGTCGCGATCCTCGCTGTCGCGAGTATTGGCGTGTCATATCGGATTTACAGTGCACATGTCGTGTGGCGATGCACGGCGTTGAGAATGATCAAGGATGCGCCTGCTGCCGATGTCGTCATCGTTGGATCAAGCCGGATATCGTCGGCCATCGATCCAATTTTCCTGGAGACATTATTGAGCGACAGGAACGGCCGACAGATCGATGTTGAGCGCATGTCGGCAACGGGTGCGGAACTTGGCTACTGGATCGGCCTTGCGGATGCCTATGTGCGCAATCGCGGCTATCCGAAGATTGTGCTCATTGAATGGTCGCACCGCGTTCCCAGCGGCCACGAGTCCGAACGGTCGACCCTATTCACCACGGCCGCCCGATCGCTCGAGCTTCAGGCCAAGCAGAGCGATCTGGACGAGAAGAACCCTACCAGTTGGCTTGAGAAAACCTTCAGTTTCGAACGTCTGCGCTGGCCGACAATTGTGCTTCAGCAAGCCGCCGCCGGGTTCTACGGAGTCGTCAACATCTCGCACAGGCTGCGCGCTGAACAACCGTTTTTTTGCACCAGCGAAGACGAATGGACAACCTGGCCGTATGACGACGTCGATGCCGATGATCTGTTGGATTCAGCGACCGAACTACCGTCCGAAAAGAAGTGGCGCCAGATCCGCAAAGACCGGGCCGAGAGAGACGACGCCCTGACGCGGGTCGACGTCACCGCACGGCGCCGCCAAGCCTCCAATCTTCTCATGTCGGAACTGATGACGACCTTGAACAATAGCAGCACGAAATTCTATCTGGTCGTGGTTCCCCATTTCGAAGACGACTGGACCCCTGACCAGTCTGCAGCCCTGGTCAAAGTTTTTCCTGAAGCCGAGGTGATCGACCTCGTCAATTTCATTGCAACCGCTGAAGACGGCAGACTGAACCTAGCGTGGCGAAATGTCAGCCACCTGAACTTTACCGCGGCAGCGTTCGTCACACAGCACATCGCAGACATTCTGCCGGATCTGCCATGAACGATCCGATTATTCATCTGGTCTTTGTATTGGCAGGCGTCTCGGTTGCGGGGCTTGTGCATTACCGTCATGGGCCGCTGGTAATGATGATCCTCGGTGTCGCTTATCTGGCATTCGTCGCACCGGCCTCACTCGTGATTATCGCGGCGACAGCGGCAGAAGGTTCGCTGCTTGCCATATCCCTGACCCGCCGGGCCAAGGCGTCGAGGTTGAGGAAATACCTACCTTACGCCCTCCTGCTCAATCTGCTTTTCGTCGATTTTTCCGACGCAATGTTAGGTTTTCCGGTCGCGACATTCGGCGTCTCGTTTTCGGTGGTCCGCATCTTCATGACGGTCAAAGATCATCTGGCCAGCCGATCCAATGCGGTTCCTCGGGACACCTACTGGATCTGGGTCACGGCTTTTTACATACCGGCGCTGGTCATCGGCCCGGTCTTTTCCGGCCTGAGCCTGAAGAAACAGATCGAGTCCGGCTCGGCGGTGACGAGTCGAACTTCGGAAAACTGGCGGTTGATCTTGGCCGGTGTCTTTCTGGCGATTCTGATGTCATCGGGCATCGTTGTGCTGATCGACGATGTGCGTCGCGCCAACGCATTTCCGGCAATCATTGTCCTGCCTCTGCTATATTTCCTCAAGCTCTTCTTCACATTCTGGGGCCAGTCGCTGATCGCCGAGAATTCTTCCAAGCTGATCGGTTTGCAGTTGCCGCAGAACTTCAGGCAACCATGGATGGCCTGTACCCCTCAGGACTTCTGGGCCCGGTGGCACCGCTCGATGGCCGATTTCGTCATGAAATACATCTTCCTTCCGATGAACATGAACTCGTTCGGCGCTCGCACTTCGATGCTTGCCTCGTTCGTGTTCATGGGTCTTTGGCACAATCTATCGTTCGGCTATTTGCTTTGGGGCATCGGACACGGGCTGGCTTTGGGCTGGTATCCAGCTCGCCTGATGTCGCAGCGCAGGACGACCCGCGTTCTCGGTCGAATCTTCACCCTTAGCCTTGTCATCGGACTGTCCTATGTCGCCAACCATACCGTTCTGGCTTAGACCCGTCGTCAGCTTTTTCCAGTCCGAACGTGGCAAGTGGCTCGTGCTTGTCGCGGTGCTGCTGATCGGGCTCGCCTTCGTTCAGATCGGCCCGGTGGAATCGCCTTACAACGACTTCTGAAGAATACACAATCTCTCCGGAACCAATCCAGGCGGCGAGAGTTGACCACCAAGAGCCGCCCATTAAATCGGAGAATTTCATGACTCGCACAACTCTTGCACTAATCGCTTTCCTTGGCCTCGTCGCTTGCGAAACCGTCGAAGGCGCCGGTCAGGATATCGAGAATGCTGGTGAAGCTATCCAGAATGAAAGCATTCAGGCGCAGTAGAGCAACTGAACTTCCAATGCTGAGTAACGAGTGCATGTAATAGTAAAGAGTGTTGGCGGGCCCGGTGTGGCCCGCCATTTTCATGTTAGAAAAATGGAAAACGCCGAAATCGAATGCCGGGTTCCGCGGCCTGATCGCTGTTGGAACTAGTTCCCGATATTCGAGGCGGCGCGTGTGACGCCGCCGCTAACTGTTCGGGGCGCGGCGCTGTAGCCGCCGACGGCGCCTGTGGTTTGACGCAGGCCGGACCCGCCGATCTGTAGTTGACCGGTATGGACCAGATAGGCGCCGATTCCCAATGCCGCCGCGATCAGAAGCCTGCCCATGACGAAGCCTCGCGTTGTGGTTTCCGTTGGGCAATTCTGGGCGGCAAATGCGGCTAAAATGTGAAACGGCTGGCAGGCGCCGCCAGTGCTACCGCAGCCGGACCTCGGCGACCTTGTCTTCGTAATCCTCTTTCGGATCGACACCGAGCATCATCTTCAATCCGGCGAACATGCTGTTTTCATTCAACCAGATCTCTGCCTCGAGCAGATCGAAACGCACAAGCGCAAGCTTGGGGTCGTCCTTGCCTTCATACCAGGCGGCAATGAAGGGGTTCCAGAGACGCTCGATCGTGGCCGGGTCATCGTCCAGCGTCACGCTGCCTCGGATCGTGGCGAACAGATCGTGGCCCTTGTCGACGAAGCTGGCGATCGCGGGTTCGGTGCCGTCGAGTTGCTGCACCATGCCGTTGTCCTTGGCAGTGAAGACCCAGAGCGGGCCGCGGTTTTCGTCGTCGCTGTCGGCCTGAACGGTCATCGGGCGCAACCCGTCCTGACCGTCATCCAGACCGAGCATCACGGTGCGGTCGGATCTGAGGGCTTTCCACAGTTTGGCTTCGAGGTCTTGCGGGGTGGGCATGATCAATCCTCCGTTGGGGTGCGGAATGCTAACGGCGTCGGGGGTCGGATTGTTCCGGTGAATACGGGCGGTTTGGGCAAAAGGTGATCGACGGTGCTGGTGTTTGCCGAATGGCGCGCTAGTCTGTCTGCGAGGAGGATTTTTCATGCAAAACAAGATCTGGCTTTTCGTGGTTCTGATGTCGGCGGGGGCGGCGCTTTCGGGGTGCGTTCCGGTGGCGATC
>JBBKVT010000345.1:0-4841 GCA_037968535.1 Paracoccaceae bacterium | reverse complement strand
TCATCGTGACCGACCGTCTGCGGTCTTACGGCGCAGCCCTGAAAGAGATCGGCGCTGCTGATCGCCAGGAAACTGGCCGATGGTTAAACAACAGGGCCGAGAATTCCCACCTGCCTTTCCGAAGACGGGAACGGGCGATGCTGCGGTTTCGGCGTATCCGAAGTCTGCAAAAGTTCGCCGCTGTCCACGCCCGACGCGTCGATTGTCTCCCAAGTCGGTGATGTCTGGATCCTGGGCGATCACACGATCCTTTGTGGTTCGGCCCGGGATGCCTCGGCGATTGATGCGCTGCTGGATGGAATGCTCGCGGATGCCGTGTTCACGGATCCGCCGTACAACGTGAAGATCAATGGAAATGCGCGCTCGGCGAGCGCTGGCTTTGCCGAGTTCGCCGAAGCCTCGGGCGAGATGCCCCCTGCAAGACTTCGTGGCCTTCCTAATGGATACGTTAGGCAACGCCGCGGCAATGATCAAGCCCGGAGGCGTGCTCTTCGCCTGTATGGACTGGCGCCATGTTGGCGAGATGACGGAGGCGCTGAACGCGTTGGGGCTTGAACTGCTCAACATCTGCGTCTGGGTAAAGACGAACCCTGGCATGGGCAGCCTCTATCGGAGCCAGCACGAGCTGGTCTTCGTGGCGCGCCGGCCCGGAGCCGGGCACCAGAACAACGTGCAACTCGGCAAGCATGGACGTAACCGCTCGAATGTGTGGCGCTATGCCGGCGCAACCGGCGGGACCGCGGATGCCGATGATGACTTCAATAGGCACCCGACCGTCAAGCCGATCCGACTGGTCATGGATGCGCTGCTCGATGTGACCGGACCCTCTGATCTGGTATTGGACCCGTTCCTCGGCTCCGGCACGACGCTGCTGGCTGCCGAGCGCACCCGCCGCCGCTGCATTGGGGTCGAAATCGAGCCACGATATGTCGATCTGGGAATCCGGCGCTGGCAGGAGATGACAGGCGGGCAAGCCATCCATGCCGAGAGCGGCGCGAGCTTCGACAGCGTCGCTGCTGCGACCGTTCAGAGCGGATACGAAGACGGGGAGGCGTTCTGATGGCGAAGCAACCCACATCTTCGGGTAACAAGGGCGCGGGCTACAAGAACCCTCCCAAGCACACCCAGTGGAAGAAGGGTGAGTCCGTGAACCCATCCGGAAAGACCACAAAATCGGCATCGATCGAGGCCAAGCTCAAAAAGCTTGCCGCCAAAGAGATCGTCGTCATCCAGAACGGCACGCCGGTCGCGATGTCACAGGACGAGGCGATGCTGGTGGCGGTTCTGATGAAGGCCATGAAGGGTGACATGACCGCCGTCAAGTTCGTCACCGCGACGCTCGGTTCCGACGGTGCACAGGTCGCGGAGAAGCCGGCCCTGACCGTAGCCGCTGCAGACCTCATGGTCCTCAAACATCGTGCCGATTGGATCGGCATCCTGGAGGAGGCAAGGGCGGAACTTACCGGGGACTCAAGGGACACAACTGAACCCAAGGAGACGGAAGATGACACCCTCTGAAATTCTCGCAGCGCTCTACTATTTCAACCTTTGCGCCTTCATCGAACGTGCCTTTTACGAGTTGAACCCCGGGGCCGAGTACCACTACGGCCACCATATTCGTGCCATCTGCTACAAACTGGAGCAGGTTCTCAAGGGCAAGGTTCGGCGGCTGCTGATCCTGATGCCGCCACGACACCTGAAGTCTCATTGCGTCTCCGTCGGGTTCCCCGCCTGGGTCCTGGGGCGTGACCCGACGAAGCGGATTGTGACGATCAGCTACGGGACCAGCCTTTCCGAGGCGTTCAGCCGACAAAGCCGCCATCTCATGCAGACCGCATGGTGTCGCGCCGTCTTCCCGGAGTTGCAGATCGACCCTACCAAGGCGTCCGTCGAGGAACTCCTGACAACCCGGGCCGGCTTTCGACTGAGTACGTCGATTGGGGGTGCGCTGACCGGCAAGGGCGGCGACATCCTGATCATCGACGACCCGATGAAGGCGGAAGAGGTCTCATCGGAAACCCGGCGCGAGGCGACCTGGGAATGGTTCAACTCGACCGCATCCACCCGCCTCAACTCTCCCAAGGAAGGCGCAATAATCGTCGTTGCGCAGCGCCTGCACGAAGATGACCTCCCGGGTCGGCTCATCGCTACCGGTGATTGGGATATCCTCGAATTACCCGCCATCGAGACGCGTGAACGCGAGATCCAGTTGACGGACGACCTCACCTGGACGCGCGTGCCAGGAGAGATTCTGCTGCCTGAGCACATGGGGCGGGAAGAACTGGACCAATCCCGGCGCGGCATGGGTACCCGGGCTTTCGAGGCGCAGTACCAGCAGACCCCGACCCCGGCTGGTGGCAGCATTATCCGACCGGAATGGTTCGGCACCATCCCAAACGGACTGCGACGCTGCGACTACGAAGCAGTGATCCAGAGCTGGGACCCGGCCTCTGTGCCGGGAGAATCCAATGACTTCTCCGTTTGCACTACCTGGGGTCTGATTGGCAACCATGTCGATCTGCTCGACGTGCACCGGGCCCAGTATTTGCAGCCCGACCTGCTTCGGGTCGCTGCGAAGCTGCGCCAGCGCTGGAATCCCGACCTGATCATCGTTGAGGCCGTAGGTGCAGGGCGCGGGGTCTATGATCATCTAAACCGTCAGTGCCGGACCGGTGTCCGGCCGCATCTACCCAAAAAGATCGGCAAGGACGCGCGCATGGCGCTCCAATCGCCGAAGTTGGAAGATGGTCAGGTCCGGCTCCGGCTGAATGCCCCCTACAAGGAGGCATTCCTGGCCGAGGCCGTCACCTTCCCGAACGGCAAGTATGATGACCAGGTGGACAGTATGTCTCAGGCCCTCTACGCGCTCGACTGCCGCCCGCACGAACTCAGGCATTGTTCGAGATTCAAAGGGTGAACGATGGCATGCATCCTTTGGTTTCGAATCCCGTTCGCTCCGCCACTTGCCCTTGAGAAACGTTTCTCCCTATCCGGCTGCGGTCGGATTTTTCCGTTATATTCAAGGGTTATGCGGGAGGGGCTGTTCACCGCCCCCGGAGCGAAGACAGCCCAAAGCGTTCTCTACGGGCCGATACTCTCCGGACCTGTTGACTGCGCTGATTTAGTGAAGTTCCACAAGTGTAAGATATTATTATCATATTCCAGTCAGATGTTTTCATTTGGACAGCGGTCTCGTTTGGTTCAGCGGCGACTAGCGTCGGAATTTCTCAGGCCATGATCCTCTCTAGGCGTTGCTTCCGGCGCTCCCAATCCGGCATCACTCGGTCCAGCAGGTCAAAGAAAGCCGTGCCGTGGTGTGGCTCAGCGATGTGGCAAAGCTCGTGGGTGATGACATAGTCGATGGCGTCAACCGGGGCCTCGACGAGACGTCGGTTCAGCAAGAGACGGTGTGCCGGCGACATTGACCCCCAGCGTTGTTTCATCTGGCGGATGATCATCCCTTTCGGCCGAAATGCTTCGGGCTCCGGGAAACGTTGCAGACTTTGTTCGACCTGCTCTGCGAACTTGACGTGGGCTCGGTTGCGGTACCAGCCCTCCACCAGCTCGCGAGTAATGTCAGTTCGGTTCGGTCGAAGTGTCTCAACCACGATATAGCCGCGAATGAGCTTTACGCTTTCTCGCACATTCGGGACAACTTTCAGTCGATATTGTCGGCCAAGATAGAGGTGCGTTTCGCCCGCTATGAAACTGTGTTCCGGGGTGCGCGGCAGAAACTGCGTGAAATACCTTTGCTGCCGGGTAACCCAGGCTGCCCGTTTTCGAAGCTTCTGTTCGATTGCCTCAATGCTCGCGTCCATTGGTGCCGTGATGACAACTGAAGCATCGGGGTTCACCGCTATCTCAAGGGTCTTCCTTTGGCGTCTGACTACGCCATATTCGATGCGCTGCTCGCCGTATTGCAAGTGATTGCAATCTGCTATCATCCCGCGAACCTTGCACGCGCCAGATCCATGATCTTGAGCTCAATGTCATCCAGGTCTTCGACGGGTAATTCGATCCCCTTTTGATCACGCAGGACATCGAAGAAGAAGTCGTCAATTGCGCTACGCAGGTTATTCTGAGCCACGTCGTTAGACCAGATGTCCACAATCAGGTGGGCCCTGATGATCCCGACGATATCCAGGGCGATGTGGGCTGCATCATTACCACTGACCTGCACGCCGTCATTAGTGGTCAGTCGGGTATCTAGAACTCCAAAGAAAGCTTGAGCATCGTCGTCGCCCCGGATGGGCTCAGGCACTGCGCGGCCGCGATCCTTTCTGGCGACCTTGCTCGCCAAATCAACGACGCTGTTCAGATAGTCGCGCTCTGAAAGGCGGCGTTCCCGGTAGGCGCGGATCGTGTCCTCAAGCAGCTCCGAGAACTCGCGGTAGAACGTGGGGTCCTCCTCCATCTTTTCGGTGATGGCGCGGCGTGTGGCGCTGGCAATGCGATCCGCTCGCGACGCCTCCGAGACACCTGTTTCTTCGACAACCGCCTTCAATGCATCGGGATCGTTGATGTTTACCACTTCGATGATTGTTTCCGCTGGCAATGCCACGACGTGGTCATCAAGCAGTTTCTGAATCTTCGGTTCGAACTCGCGGACATCGACGGTTTCTTGATACCGGAGTTGAACCGAGCGCCTCAGTTCAGAGAACTGCTTCCAGTCACGCTTCAACGTGTCGATTTTGGCTGCTGTCTGTGCGAGGTTGCCAATGCTGTTCATGGAGCGACGGGCAAGCTCAAAATCTTTTTTCGAGATGTAGAAGCGTTTTTCGTTCGATGCCGGGCCGGTGTCGCGCTTGCCAGTGACAACGATCTCTGTGCAGTCCGTGAGC
>JBBKVT010000344.1:0-10181 GCA_037968535.1 Paracoccaceae bacterium | reverse complement strand
TGCTGGCGTTCTCTTTCGTGGTTCTGACGCTGGTTTATGTGGTCAACCGGCGCGGGGTGCAGGTCGGTGGCTGAGACCTTGTCTTTCGATCTCTCGTTGGACTATCCGGGGTTCAGGATGCAGGCGGCGGCCGATGTTCCGCTCACCGGGATCACGGTAATTTCCGGCGCCAGCGGGTCAGGCAAGACCACGCTTCTGCGGGCTTTGGCCGGGCTGGAGCCGGCCATGCAGGGTCAAGTGCGGTTCGGCAACGCGGACTGGACCGGGCTGCCACCCCAAGCGCGCCATGTGGGGTTCGTGTTTCAGGATGCGCGACTGTTTCGGCATCTCGATGTCGAGGGAAACCTACGCTACGGCGCGGTGCGGCGTGGTGCGAGTGACGCCGCCGTGCGCAATGTGATCGAGGCGCTCGATCTCGGGCCGCTCTTGGCGCGGCGCACCGCAGCGTTGTCGGGCGGCGAGGCGCGACGGGTGGCGCTGGGGCGGGCACTGGCCAGCCAGCCGCGCATCCTTTTTCTTGACGAACCGATGGTAGGTCTGGACACCGCGCGGCGGGCCGAGGTGCTGCCTTACATCACGCGGGCGGCCGATCACTTCGGACTGACAATCCTCTACGTCTCGCACAGTCAGTTCGAAATGGCGCTGCTGGCCGACCGGATCTATCACATGCAGGGCGGCCTGCTGGGGCCAATGCTGGCAGGTCCGCCGCGGTTCGTGCTGCCGATGCAAAGCGCGTCGAACGGGCGGATGACGTTCGAGGTAGGGGGTCAGACCTTCACACTGGCGGGCGACGGAATCACCAGCGAAAACTGGGAGGTGCGACCGGGCCATGGTTGCATCCTGTCCGAAAGCCATCCTGGCACAAACTCTGCCGCCGCAGTCTTGCCCGTCGTCTGCCTTGGCGCTGGGGCGGGGGGGCAAACCGTCAGAATCAGGATCGCGGGGCAGGCGATCGACTTGGAATCCGACGCTGAATTTGGCGAAGGTACTGCGCTCTGGTTGATTTGTCCGCGACTGCGGGCGCGGCGGCGCGGCGGGTAGGGCTGGTGTCCCGGCGTGGCCCCGCGAAAGTCACGCCACCGTCACGAATCATCGCTAGACCGCCCGCATTGATCCAAGCCTTTTCAGCAGGATCCGGCGGGCGGGGCAACCTGCCCGTCATATTCAAGATTTGCGGTTGCGCCAACGCGCCCAATTCTCGGGCGTGTCAAGATCGGTCGTCGCCCGTTTGCCCGGCAGAGCGACCAACTTGACGTTTTCGCGTCGCAGCAGGCTTTGTGCCCCTTGATCGCCGGACAGACGCTTGATCGCATCGAAAAGCCGCGCCGGGAAAACCACGGGGTGGCCGGGCACTCCGTCAACATCGGTCGCACGAAGGATGGTGGATCCGTCGAAAGCATCCGCAAGCGCGCGCATGTCGGTTGTGGTCAGGTCCGGCATATCACCCAGCACCAGCAGCACGCCGGTGCTTTCGGTAGGCAACGCGGCAATTCCGCTGGCCATGCTCGCCGCCATTCCCGCATCCGGATCGGCGACAGTAACGCAGGTGACCGGCAGGTCCCGCAAAACCGCCCGCCGCGCCTCTGCGCCGGTGGCCGGCACCGTCACCATAACCGGCAGACCAGTGTTCACCCCCTCTGTCGCGATATGCCGCAGCAAGGGGACACCGTCGACGTCCAGAAGCAGCTTGTCGGTCCCTTGCATCCGGCTCGACCGGCCCGCCGCCAGGATCAGGATCGCCAGCCCGCCCATCCGCGCCCTGCCTTCTTTTCAGTTCAAATATCCCGAAACCGACGCCCCGCGCTATCGCTCGGGGATCAGCCCGCGTGGACTGAAGCGCAGCACCAGTAGCAGGATCAGACCCATCGTCAGAAGCCGCATATGCGCGGCGCTTTCAAGCAGGTGCTTCTTCAACCCCGATCCGTCCGGCATTCCGGAGGTGATGACATCCATCAGCCACAGCCCGATCGGTTCGACCTGCACCCAGAGGAACCAGATCAGGAACCCGCCCAGCACCGAACCCCAGTTGTTGCCCGATCCGCCGACGATCACCATGACCCAGACAAGGAACGTGAAGCGCAGCGGCTGGTAACTGCCCGGCGTCAACTGGCCGTCGAGCGTGGTCATCATCGCACCCGCCAACCCGCAGATCGCCGAGCCGAGGATGAAGATCTGCAAGTGGCGACCCGTGACATCCTTGCCCATCGCTTCGGCAGCGACCTCATTATCGCGGATCGCCCGCATCATCCGGCCCCAGGGCGAGTTCAGCGCCATCTGGCTGAGCCAGAGCAGCAACAGAAGCACGGCGGTGAATAGCCCGGCATAGGACAGCTTGACCACGATCGACGAGGCCGTCACCGGATCGAACCCCCAGTCCCGCATCCGCTCGACGAAGCCGGGCATGTTCTGCAAGTCGATCTCGAACGGCACCGGCTGACGCGGGATGCCGACGACGTTCTTGACGCCGCGGCTCAGCCAATCCTCGTTCTTGAGAACGGCGATGATGATTTCGGCGATTCCCAGTGTGGCGATCGCCAGGTAGTCCGACCGCAAACCAAGCGCCGTCTTGCCGACGATCCATGCCGCCCCCGCTGCCAGCAGCCCACCCACGGGCCAGGCGATCAGGATCGGCAGGCCAAGCCCGCCGAGATAACCGGTGGAGGCAGGGCGGATAGCCTCGATTGCGTCGACCGCCGGGTCGAAGATGAACCGGAACAGGAAGAAGCCCGCGACCAGCACGACGATCATTGCAAGTCCACGGGTGGCGCCCTTGGGCATTCGCGACCACAGTTGGATGGCGCCAACGATCGTACCGGCACCTACTGCCAGCGCCAACAGAATGCGCGCGCCGCCCGCCGCCCATGCCTCGTTCACCGGCGGCATCGAGACGATGACGGCACCCAGGCCACCCAGCGCTACGAAGCCCATGACCCCGATGTTGAACAGGCCCGCATAGCCCCATTGCATGTTGACCCCAAGCGCCATGATCGCGCTGATCAACCCCATGTTGATGATGCCGAGGGCGACGTTCCAGCTGCTGGTCTGGCCGGTGATCGCGATCAGGCCGAAAACCACGACGAACATCCCGATGGCGCGGATCTGGTGGGTCATACCGATTTCCCCTTGAAAAGGCCCGTCGGCTTGAACAGGAGCACGATGATCAGGATGCCGAACGACACCGCGAATTTGTAGTCGGTCGACAGAAGCTGAACCAGATTGTCCGGCTCCCATCCGCCGGGCGCGAGATAGCCCAGCACCTTCTTGAACGCGTAGGTCACGGTGATTTCCGAGAATGCGATCACGAAGCCGCCGGCGATGGCGCCCAATGGGTTTCCGAGCCCGCCGACAATGGCCGAAGCGAAGATCGGCAGCAGCAGTTGGAAGTAGGTGAATGGCTTGAAGCTTTTGTCCAATCCGTAGAGGACACCTGCGATTGTCGCCAATCCAGCAACGATAATCCAGGTGTAGGTCACGACCTTTTCGGGATTGATGCCAGACAGCAGAGCCAGATCCTCATTGTCCGAGAACGCCCGCATCGACTTGCCGGTGCGGGTGCGGTTGAGAAACCAGAAGAGGGCCGCCACCACGATCACCGCCGTGACGATGGTCAGACCTTGCGAGGTCTTGAACGCCAGACCCTCTTCCAGCCCGGTCATTTCCTTGAAAGTCCGGGCTGAGATGATGAACCGCTCACCGTCGAGAAAATTCTGGTCATCGACGCCGATGATGAAGCGCACGAGGCCGTTCATGATGAACATCACACCCATCGAGACGATCACCAGGATCACCGGCGCGGCCTTTTGTTTTCGGTAGAACCGGTAGACCGCGCGATCCGTGCCCACGACGAGCAGTGCCGTAGCGACGATGCCGAAGGGCAGGGCAATGAGGGCGGTCGGCAGCACCCATAGGTGCAGCCCCCAGCTTTGAAAAAGCCACGTCACAAGGATCGTGCACATCGCGCCGAACGCCATCGTGTCGCCATGCGCGAAGTTCGAAAACCGCAGGATGCCGTAGATCAGCGTGACCCCCAATGCACCAAGGGCAAGCTGCGCACCGTATGCCGTTGCGGGAATGAAGACGTAGTTCAGTAGCGCCACGATGGCGTTGATCGGATCCATACCCTCAGCCCCCCAGGAAAGTTCTGCGAACCTCGGGGTTCGCCAGCAGCGCCTTGCCGGTGTCGGTATAGGCATTCGCGCCCTGCACCAGCACATAGCCCTTGTCGGCAATCTCCAGCGCCTGGCGTGCGTTCTGCTCGACCATCAGGATGGTGATGCCCGCCCGCGCCACCTCGATGATCCGGTCAAAGAGTTCGTCCATCACGATGGGGCTGACTCCGGCGGTTGGCTCGTCGAGCATCAGCACTTTTGGCTGGGTCATCAGCGCCCGACCGACGGCGACCTGCTGACGCTGGCCGCCGGATAACTCGCCCGCCGCCTGCCGCCGCTTGTCCTTGAGAATCGGGAACAAGTCATAGACCTGCGCCATGGTCGGGCGGATATCGTCGCGGCGTAGGAACGCGCCCATTTCGAGGTTCTCTTCCACCGTCAGCGAAACAAAAACGTTCGAGGTCTGCGGCACGAAGGCCATGCCCTTGGCAACCCGGTCTTGCGGCGAGAGCGCTGTGATATCCTCGCCGTCGATCCGCACCGAGCCGGATTTCAGGTTCAGCATCCCGAAAACCGCTTTCATCGCGGTCGACTTGCCAGCCCCGTTCGGGCCGACGATCACGGCGATCTCGCCTTTTTCGACGGCCACCGTGCAGTCGTGCAGGATATCCGCGCCGGTGCCGTAGCCGCCCGTCATCGCCTCGCCGATCAGGAACGGGCTGTCGCCCTCGACGCGCACCGCCTTGCCGCGACCCTCGACCGGGAATTCCTTGCCCTGACCCTGGGGGTTGGCAATCGAGCGGTCCTTGTTGCCGCGATCGTCCTGCCAGGCGTTCTTGCTCATGCGCCCGCCTCCGCCTTGGTCTTGTTCTTGAGGCCCGTGCCCAGATAGGCCTCGATCACCGCCTCGTTCTGCATGATCTCTTTTGCGGCACCCTGCGCCAGCACCTTGCCCTCGGCCATCACGATGACCGGATCGCAGAGCCGGCCAATGAAATCCATGTCATGCTCGATCATGCAAAAGGTGTAGCCGCGTTCCTGGTTCAGCCGGATGATCGCGTCGCCGATGGTGTTCAGAAGGGTGCGGTTCACGCCCGCGCCGACCTCGTCGAGAAACACGATCTTGGCGTCGACCATCATTGTGCGGCCAAGTTCCAGCAATTTCTTCTGCCCGCCAGACAAGTTTCCGGCGCGTTCATCTGCCAGATGGTCAATGGTCAGAAACTCCAGCACTTCGTCGGCCTTCTTGGCCAGCGCGCGTTCTTCGTCGCGGATACGGCCGCGGGCAAACCATGTGTTGACCAACCGCTCGCCGGATTGCCCCGCGGGCACGACCATCAGGTTCTCGCGTACGGTGCGGGTGCCGAATTCATGCGCGATCTGGAAGGTCCGCAGCAGTCCCTTGTGAAATAGCTCATGCGGGGTGCGACCGGTGATATCTTCGCCCTGCATCGTCACCCGGCCAGAGGTCGGCTGGTGAACGCCTGCAACGACGTTGAAGAGCGTGGTCTTCCCGGCACCGTTTGGCCCGATCAACCCAGTGATCGAACCCTGCTTGATTTCCAGCGACGCCCCGTCGACGGCATGAAAGCCGCCAAAATGCTTGTGCAGATCCTCGACGACGATCATGCGCTTCCCCCTGTCAGCCCTTCCGTTCCGCAATCGCGTCGAAAGTGGTCCCGTTATTTGCAAACAGCCCGGAACTTGGCCCGGGCTGTTTGTCTTTTTATCAGAGCATCAGGCTTAGCGATAGCCGACCGTATCCATCTTGCCGTCCTTAAACTCGATTTCGCGGTAGTTGCCCGCACTTTCGCCGGGTCCGATCAGTTCCACCGCAGAGGCACCAACGAAATCGACGTCACCGCCATCCTTGAGGATCTGCAGACCCTTGGCCAATTCACCGGGCAGGATCAGTTCGCCCGGCGCGTTCGCCACATCCATCACCTTGTCTTTGTAGACCTGCGGGTCGGTCGATCCGGCAGCCTCCATCGCCAAGAGGATCAGCGCTGCCGCATCGTAGCTTTCCGGCGAGAAGGCGTTCGTCGGGTTGAAGCCGGCTGCGGTGCCGATTTCGTTATACTTGGCGCCGCCTTCGCTGTCATTTCCCGGATGCTGGCCAAAAGACCCGCTTACCTTGGGGCCGAACTTGGTTTCCAGCGTTTCGGAAATCATCCCGTCCGGGAACATGAAGGTGTCGAACGCGCCTGTATCGAGCGCTGCGTTGATGATGCCGGCACCACCCTGGTCGACGTAGCCTGCAACCACCAGCACTTCGCCGCCGGCAGAGGCCAGCGCGCCAACCTCGGCCGAATAGTCGGCCTTGCCGTCTTCATGCGCTGCGTTCAGCGTGACCTTGCCGCCCGACTCTTCGAAAGCTGCCTGGAAGCTGTCTGCGAGACCCTTGCCGTAGTCGTTATTGGTGTAGGTCACGGCGACTTCCTTGACGCCGCGGTCATTCAGGATATCGGCCATGACCTGACCCTGACGCGCGTCAGAGGGTGAGGTGCGGAAGAACAGGCCATTGTCCTCGACCGTCGACAGTGCAGGCGAAGTGGCGGACGGCGAAATCATCACCATGCCGTTCGGAATCGCGGCGTTCTGCAACGATGCCGTGGTCTCGCCGGAACACATGCCGCCGACGATGCCGGACACCTTGTCCGAGGTGATCAGGCGTTCCGCCGAAGCAACGGCAAGACCTGCATCAATACAGCCAGTATCGCCATTGACCGAGCTGACCTTCGTCGCGCCGTCCAGGAAGATCCCTGACGCGTTCACTTCCTCGATTGCCTGATTGGCCCCGGCCGCCATGTCGGGCGACAAGGTTTCCAACGGGCCGGTGAAGCCCAGCAGAATGCCAAGTTTGATGTCTTCGGCACCAGCGGCGCCAGTCATAAGTGCGGCGGCAGCAGTCGCCAAAAGCAGCTTTTTCATATTTACACTCCCTAGTTGGACCTGTGTCCTAAAGCGGCACGTTAGATGCACTGAATGCAAAAGAAAAGCCCGACGAATTGTTTCCCGTATTGATTGATTTCAGCACGATGACAACCGCCTGACGGGGATGCTTCAGCGGTGCTCTGGGGCGTTCCGGTTCTCGCCTCTAGCGGGTCGCGGGCGAGCGTCCGACGTCCGCGACAGGACGATTAGCGGACCCGCCAACTTCGGTTTCTTATCAGCCAGATTATCCCGCCGGAGGTCGGTTCCTCTCAGATCGACAGCCGCGCGGCGTGGCTGCCACGTTCCCGGTAGGGCGTGGTATCGTAATGCGCCCGGTAGCATTTCGAGAAATGCGACGGGCTGGCAAAGCCGCAGGCCAGCGCCACGTTGATCACGCTCATGTCGGTTTGCATCAGCAGGTTGCGCGCTTTCTGCAGCCGCAATTCCATGTAATACCGCTTTGGCGACCGGTTCAGGTAGCGCCGGAACAGTCGTTCAAGCTGTCGTGTAGACATGCCGACGTCGCCCGCCAGAATCGCCGGGCTTATCGGCTCTTCGATATTCTGCTCCATCATCTGGATTACCGCCGACAGCTTCGGATGCCGCACCCCGATCCGGGTCGGGACCGACAGCCGCTGGGTGTCCTGATCCGTCCGGATCGACGAATAGATCAGCTGATCGGCGACCGCATTCGCCAGATCCTCGCCGAAATCATCCGCGATCAGCTTGAGCATCAGGTCGATCGAGGCCGTCCCGCCCGCAGTCGTCAGTCGATTGCCGTCGACAACAAACACTGACTTGGTAAGCGTGACTGCTTCGAATTCCTCGCCGAAGCTGTCCTGATTTTCCCAGTGGATCGTCGCGCGTTTGCCATCGAGAAGCCCGGCCATGGCCAAGGTGTGGGCAGCCGTGCACAGACCGCCGATGATCGCACCCTTGCGCGCCTCTCGGCGCAGCCAGTTGATGACTTTCTTGGTCGAAGCCCTTGCCACGTCGATGCCGCCGCAAACCACGATCGTGTCGTCGCGTGTGGTTTCGGGCAGGTCGCTGTCCAGTGCGAACGTGGTTCCGTTGGAACAGGTGATGCTCTGGCCGCCTTCACCGACAAGGATCCAGCTGTAAACATCCTGCCCCATCATCCGGTTGGCGATCCGCAAGCTGTCCACGGCGCAGGCGAAAGACAGCATTGTAAAGCGGTCGAGCAGCACGAAAACGAAGCGGCGGGTCTTCACAGCGACTGGGTCTTTTCTGCTCTTTTCCGCCAATTCAACGATCCATCCGGCCCCGACTACGATGCGGCACCGAACCAGCTTTCATACCCTTAATCAAGAGCGACCGGTTGCATTAGTCGGCAGGGATGGAGGTTTACTGTGTCCGAGCGGCCCCGGTTTTCTGCGTTTGCAGTGGTCCTGCTGCTGCCCTATAAGCAATCGTCCTGAATGATACCGGAGCGAGACGATGACTGATTGGGTGAAATCCGGCTGGCGCCAGAAGCCTCGGGTCCAGATGCCTGTCTATATGGACGAGGCCGCGCTGAATGCCGTCGAGGCGCAGTTGGCCAAATATCCGCCGCTGGTCTTTGCAGGCGAGGCGCGCAAACTCAAACGCGCGCTTGGCAAGGCCGCGGCCGGCGAGGCGTTCCTGTTGCAGGGCGGCGATTGCGCCGAAAGCTTTGCCGAGTTTTCAGCCGACAGCATCCGCGACACGTTCAAGGTCATGCTGCAGATGGCAATGGTGCTGACCTACGGCGCCAAGGTGCCGGTGATCAAGGTGGGTCGGATGGCCGGCCAGTTCGCCAAGCCGCGTTCGGCCGACACTGAAACGGTGAACGGCGTCGAATTGCCCAGCTACCGGGGCGACATCATCAACGGTTTCGACTTCATACCCGAGGCGCGGATGCCAGATCCCAGCCGGATGTTGCAGGCTTACACGCAGGCCGCCGCCTCGCTGAACCTCGTGCGGGCGTTCAGCCACGGCGGCTACGCCGACGTGCATCAGGTTCATGCCTGGACGCTTGGCTTCACCGATCAGGACGAGGCCGAGAAATACCGCGATCTGGCGAACCGGATTTCCGATACACTCGACTTCATGCAGGCCGCAGGCGTCACCCAAGACACCGCACACACATTGCAATCGGTCGATTTCTACACCAGTCACGAAGCCTTGTTGCTGGAATACGAGGAAACTCTGTGCCGGATCGATTCCACGACCGGCCTGCCGGTGGCGGGGTCCGGCCACATGTTGTGGATCGGTGACCGCACCCGTCAGCCCGATGGCGCGCATGTCGAATTCCTGCGCGGCGTGCAGAACCCGATCGGCCTGAAATGCGGCCCCACGATCACCACTGGTCATCTGAAGGTTCTTATGAACAAGTTGAACCCGAAGAACGAGCCCGGTCGACTGACCCTGATTGCGCGTTTCGGGGCAGGGCAGGTGGGCGATCACCTGCCGCGTCTGATCAAGGCGGTCGAGGAAGAGGGCGCCAATGTCGTCTGGTCCTGCGATCCGATGCACGGCAACACGATAAAGTCGTCGTCCGGCTACAAGACGCGGCCTTTCGAATCCGTGCTGCGCGAGGTTCATGAGTTCTTCGCGATCCACAATGCCGAAGGCACGGTTCCCGGTGGTGTGCATTTCGAGATGACCGGCAAGGACGTGACCGAATGCACCGGCGGCGTGCGGGCTGTGACGGACGAGGATCTTTCGGACCGCTACCACACCGCTTGCGATCCGCGCCTCAATGCCAGTCAGGCGCTGGAACTGGCGTTTCTGGTGGCAGAGGAACTGGGCAGCCGTCGCCAAAAGGCAACACAGGCCGCAGTGATCTGATCAGTGATCTGATCAATCGAGGTTCGAGATGACACGAAGGGCCGGACGCACGTCTGGCCCTTTCGCGTCAGACGGATGAACGAAGACGCCGGACGCTTCGGAAAACGCGGCGTCCTGCGGTTCGGGCTGAGCGGCTTGGACGGTTGCCGTGTCGGATCCGGTCTGACGCGTCACCCCTGCCACATCGAAGCGGCGCGGCTGGCGTCCGATCCGGCCCTCACTTTGCAGACAGCCCAGGATCCGGTTCCGATCGCCGAAATCATCGGTCAGCGGCATCAGGATCATCCGTGCATTCAACGCCGGACGACC
>JBBKVT010000343.1:0-2968 GCA_037968535.1 Paracoccaceae bacterium | reverse complement strand
GACCGACGCCCCAACTTCCCATTGCGAATAATCCCCCTGCGAATTCCATGCATTTCTGACACGTCACCGCTTTGCGTCAAGCGATGGCCAGGCACGGCAACAAGCAAACCAGGCCGGCTAGCCTGGCCGAATTAGGCCATCCCCCCATGCGCACCGAGTGATTGCTTGCCCCCGACCCAGTTATTTGGCCGCGTTGCCAAGTGCCTAAACCTGACATTCGCTGCGTCAGGGTGTACGACAGTTTTGTTTTGTTTTAGGTTTTTCGATGCGGGCCTGAGCGCGGCTTTTCCTCTTGGGGCGCCGGTGGCCCGCGTTGGAAAACCTGTTTAGGAGGAAACCGTGGTGTCTGGGTGTGCCCTATGGGGAAAGCGCGAAGCCAACCTTACCGAGGGTGCGCTGAGATGCTGACACTTTGTGTCCTGCGCGGTGAATTGATACGCTTGAGCTTGTTTTGCGCAGAGCCTTGTTTTGATTTCAAGCGCGCCAAGCGTTGTCAAAGCCCGTTTATGCAAACCGATACTGGCCTTGAACGCGATGCTGTTCAGGGAATGGTCGTTGATTGATGACGTGCGCCCCGTCATGCGGCGGCCGTTCTGGGTGGTGCGCGGGATTGCGGTTTCTGGCCGCGCCGGAAGGTCTCGATGATGCGCATTGTCCCACCGCAATCGGGGCATGGTTCTCGTAATGTGAGGGGGGTGATCTCGGCGGTTGGCAGATCATCTTGTTTGGGGGCTTGTGCGCCGAGTAAGGTCCGAACCTTTGCTATATTGGCCTTTCGCCCGGAACTGGCGAGCAGGCCATAGTGGCGGATGCGGTGGAACCGGTCCGGTAGCACATGGATCAGAAAGCGGCGGATGAACTCGGATGTGGAAAGGCGCATGACGGATCGCCTGTCACCTTCTTTGATCCGGTAGTCTTTCCACTGGAACGCAACGGTGTTGGCATCGGCACTGATCAGGCGGCTGTTTGAGATCGCGACGCGGTGCGTATATCGGCTGAGATAAGCCAATACGGCCTCGGGGCCACCGAAGGGTGGTTTGGCATAGACCACCCATTCTATTTTGCGCAGCAGGGCGAGATACGCAGCAAAGGCCTGTGGTTCCGATAACTCAGCGAGATCACCAAAGAAGACCAGTTCGCTGGTGCGATGTAGGGCCAGCAGCCCTTCGATAAACAAGCGCCGAAACAGCCGTGACAACACCCGGATATGTAGAAAGAACCCTGGTCTGCACGCGACCCAACGGGTGCCGTCTTTCGACAACCCGCCGCCGGGAACGACCATGTGGATGTGTGGGTGATGTGTCAGCGCCGATCCCCACGTATGAAGGACGCTGGTCATGCCAACCCGTGCGCCGAGACGTTTAGGGTCAGCTGCAATTGTCATAACCGTTTGCGCAGACGCTTTGAACAGCAGGCCATAGACTGCCTTCTTGTTCCAGTATGCAATGCGGGCGATCTCAGCGGGCAGCGTGAAGACCACATGGAAATATTCCACGGGCAACAGGTCCTCGGCCCGCGCGGTCATCCAATCGCGCGCTGCTGGTCCCTGACATTTGGGGCAGTGCCGGTTTTTGCAGGAGTTATATGCGATATGGTGGTGATCGCATTTGGTGCAGGCCGCCACATGCCCGCCGAGTGCTTCGGTTCGGCAGGCTTCAATTGAGGACATCACTTTGAGCTGGGACAGGCTGACATGACTCTTATTGGCCTGTCGCCATTCAGGACCATACCTTTGGAAAATATCAGCGATCTCCAGCGTTGGCTTAGCCAACTGGCCGGTGCTTATCCCGGTCGGTGATGCAGGTTCTCGGTGTTCAGCTTCTTGAGCGCTTCAAACGGGCTGGGTGTGTCCCGGATTGTCTTCGTCGCGACGTGGGTGTAGCGCGCCGTCGTGCTCAGCTTGGCATGGCCGAGCAACACTTGGATCACCCGCACATCAATGTTGGCCTCCAGCAGATGCGTCGCAAAGCTGTGCCGCAACGTGTGCAGGGTGGCGGGTTTTGATATGCCTACCACATGCTTGGCCGAGTTGAACGCCCGACTGAGTTGCCTTGCCGAGATCGGCGTAATTTTGGGCTTTCCTGGAAAGAGCCATCCCTCCGGTCGTGCCTCGCGCCAATACGCGCGCAGCAAATCCAGCAGATCAGGCGACAGCATAACCTTGCGATCCTTGCCACCTTTGCCCTCGTCAACGTGGATCAGCATCCGGTCGCTATCAATGTCGCTGACTTTGAGATTGCAGACTTCCGAGGCCCGCAAACCTGCACCATAGGAGATGCTGAGGGCTGCGCGATATTTGAGCCCCGGCCCAGGAGCCGCAGCAATAACCTCGGAAACCTCCTCGATGCTAAGCACTGTAGGCAGCCTGCGTGGCTGCGTCCGGAACTGCATATAACGCTTCATGTCTTCACGGTCGCAGGTCGTACCGAAAAGGAACCGCAGCGCCATGATCCTTGCGTTGAAAGTTGGTGGCGTCACCTCAGTATCGGTCATATGCAACTGATACGCCCGAAGATCATCTGGCGTGGCGGTATCGGGCGAGCGCCCGAGAAAACCAGCAAAGTGCTTGATCGCCCGAATGTGGGCTTTCTGAGCCTTGTCACCCATCCCGTGGATGCGCATGTCTTCCAGCATCCGCTCACGTAGCGGGCTCATCTTCTCATGTGTCATGGGAACCTCCTGTCCATCGATTGAGAAGTCCCAATCGTCAGATAGGTGCGTCAGATCTCAAAATGCACAGCATTCAGGGCAATACGCCACGCCCGCAACAAGCGCCATTGCCGCGGTAGCGGCTTCGTCCTTGTCCGCATTGCGGAAACTGACTTAGAGTGCCCTTACCCCTCCATCGCCTCCAATTCATCGATCATTCCGGAGATCATCGACAGGCCCTTGTCCCAGAACTCTGGGTCGCTGGCGTCGAGGCCGAAGGGGGCGAGGAGTTCCTGGTGGTGCTTTGAGCCGCCCGCCT
>JBBKVT010000342.1:0-5826 GCA_037968535.1 Paracoccaceae bacterium | reverse complement strand
TTCCCAGATCGGCGTGGACACGGCGCTGAAGACCCGGCACTCTCTACCAGTACGGGTTTCCGTGAACTGGGGCACACGATGCTCGATGACGACGCTGACCGAGCACTGCAGCAGGCAGGTGACGGCCAGCCGGTCGGCGAGGCTGGCGGCCGCATGCAGCGCGACATCGCCTTGCCCGAGGATCAGGCAGGTGCCCTCGGACAGGATCTCGCGCGCCGGGCCGGGCGGCGGCCGCAACAGCGCGTCGGCCAGCAGAGCCGCCTGTTTGGCAGTGGCATCGCGGGCGGTGCGGTCGTCTGCAGTCCAGCCGGCGCGGTCGCGGATGTCGGCGCAGATCAGGGTGCCGGGGGCGGCCAGGTCTTCGGCGAGATCGGCAAAGAACCCGGCCATCTGGCCGCAGGCGATCAACGTCGTGCCGTCCTGCCGCAGCGCCTCGGTCGCGGTGTCGAGGTCCGCCGTGCACAGCCTGTCGCAGCGCGTGACGCGGGCCGCGCCGGTCGCCGCCCCGGCGGTTTTCGGATCGACGCGCATGCTGCCGTCGCAGCTGCAGAGCAGCAGGCGGTCGGGCGCGGTCGGTGGTCGGGTCATCGGCATCCTCCCGAAATCGCTATTTCACAATGGGCGAGTCGTGAGGCATGATGCTAGGGGATATTCCAGCCGCAAGAAAGGCCGCGTCTTGAACGACCGCGTGAATACTGCCGCCACTTCCGTCCCCCGGCTGGCCCGGCTGCCGCTGGGCGTGGTGGTGCGCCAGTCGCCGGGGGTGACCCGATGGGCGGCCTGGTCTTGGCGGGTGACGGCAGTGCTGCCCGGCGCCGGTCCCGCCGACTGGAAGGTGCTGCGCCGCGAGGACGGGGTGACCGAATATCACGCCGCGACGCCGCTGCTCGAGCTGCATCGCGCCGTGGTCGAAGGCTATAAGGTGGCGCTGGCGATGACGCCGCCCTCGGTCTTTGTGGTGCTGCGCCCGGTGGGCGGTGACGCACGCCCGACGGTGCATGGGGTCACCGCATCGGCCTATGAGGCGCAGGATTTCACCGACAATGCCGAGGATATCGTCGAGCCGGTGGCGATGCCGGTGTCGCTGCACGCCTGGATTTCCGCGTTCACCAGCGCGCATTTTCAGGCCGAGCCTTTCGTCAAGCGCCGCCGCGACCGGGTGCGGACCGACCGGTTCGAGGACGGCGTCGGCGATGCGCGGGTGCGGCAGACGGCGGACGTCTACCGGGCACCGGGACCGCACAAGCCCGAGGACGAGGCATGAGCGGCATACTGTCACGCTGGTCGCGGCGCAAGCTGGCGCAGGCGGACACGGCGGCGCCGGTTGTCGAAGAGGTGCCCGTGGATCTGCCCGAGGAGGAGGGTGCAGAGGCGGTTGCGGACGAGGCGGCACTGCTTGAGGAGTTGGGCCTGCCCGACCCCGACACGCTGAACAAGGGCGACGATTTCGCCGCCTTCTTGCGGGCGGCGGTACCCGAGGCACTCCGGCGGCGGGCCTTGCGCCGGCTGTGGCGCAGCGATCCGGCGCTGGCCTGTCTGGACGGGCTGAACGACTATGACGCGGATTACCGGGCGGTAACCGACGGAACGCTGATGCGCACCGCCTACAGCGCGGGGCAGGGCTATGCGGCGCGCGCCGTGCGGGAGGCGGTTGCCACTGCCGCGTCGGACGCGCCGCCGGTGGGGATGACTGCGGAGGAGCCCTCTGCGCCGGAGCCAGAGGTGGCTGCGCCAGAGGCGGAGGCGGAGACCGATACCGCCAGCCTGTCCGATCCAGCCAGCGATGCAGACCAAGTCGCACCGCGACCGCGACGGATGCGGTTCACAAACTGACGACCGCCGCAGAATTAGTTTGCGTGACGCGCGTTGCGGTCCTAACGTCGTGCCATGCAGATGTATGCCGAAACCGCGCCGTCGTCGCTACCCAAGTCGCAGATTGCGCAGGAGGATATCCTGCGATCCGATCTTTACGCGTTTCTGGGGGCACTGCTGGCTGCACCGCCGACGCAGGCGCAACTGACGCAGATTTGCGGTCTGGTCGGCGAAGATACCGACATCGGCCAAGGCATCACGGCGCTGGCCAGACTTGCCGCCAGCCGCAATGCGGCAGCGGTGCGGCGCGAATATGACGCGCTGTTTATCGGCCTCGCGCGCGGCGAACTGCTGCCCTACGCCAGTTATTACCTGACCGGGTTCCTGCACGAAAAACCGCTGGCCCGGCTGCGCGCCGATCTGGCGCAGCACGGCATCGCCCGCAATCCCGACGTCAAGGAACCCGAAGATCACATCGCCACCCTGTGCGAGGTCATGGCCGGGTCGATCCGGGGCATCTACGGGCCTTCGGTGATGTCGCTGGAGGATCAGGCCGCCTTTTTCGCCGCGCATCTTGAGCCTTGGGCCGGACATTTCTTTACCGATCTCGAGGCCGCCAAGGGGTCGGACTTCTACGCCCCGGTGGGCAAAATCGGACGCGCCTTTATGAAGGTCGAAACCGAAGCATTCAGACTGGGCTGAAACGGGCCACCGCGCCAGCCGAAGGGAGGACGAAGATGGACGACAAGGCAAAGGGCCGCAGCCGCCGCGATTTTCTGAAACTTGCCGGTACTTCGCTGCCTGCCGCCGCAGTGGCGGTGGCGACGGCAGGAGAGGCGGTAGAGGCGGCCGAGGCGACACCACAAGGAAGCGACCTGCGGATGACTGACCACATCCGCACCTATCTGGAAACCGCGCGGTTCTGACCGCGACCGCAACGCGACGACGGGGGCCACGCCAATGCGCCCGATCTTAGGGGAGGTTTGACGATGCTGAGAAAGAAAACCACCGGGTTTGCCGGGCGTCCGCGCGCCGGCATGATCGGCCAGATCGCCACTGCCAAGCTTGATCGGCGCAGTTTCCTGCGCGGATCGGGCCTTGCTGTCGGCGGGTTGGCTGCCATCGCAGCGACCACCGGACGGGTCGGCCCGGCGCAGGCGCAGGTGGCGGCGTCGGAAACCGATGCGGTGATCCGCAAAACCGTCTGCACCCATTGTTCGGTCGGCTGCACCGTGATCGCCGAAGTGACCAACGGCGTCTGGACCGGGCAGGAACCGGCCTGGGACAGCCCGTTCAACCTGGGTGCGCATTGCGCCAAGGGGGCCTCGGTGCGCGAACATGCCCACGGCGAACGGCGGCTGAAATACCCGATGAAACTGGTCGGCGGCCAATGGCAGCGCGTTAGCTGGGACGAGGCGATCAACGAAATCGGCGACAAGATGCTGGAGATTCGCGACACCAGCGGCCCGGATTCCGTCTATTGGCTGGGCTCGGCCAAGCACAGCAACGAACAGGCCTATCTGTTCCGCAAGTTCGCTGCCTATTGGGGCACCAACAACGTCGACCATCAGGCCCGGATCTGCCATTCGACCACCGTGGCGGGGGTGGCGAACACATGGGGCTACGGCGCCATGACCAACAGCTACAACGACATTCGCAACTCCAAGGCGATCTTCATCATCGGCGGCAACCCGGCCGAGGCGCATCCGGTGTCGCTGCTGCATCTGCTCAAGGCCAAGGAACAGGGTGCGCCGCTGATCGTCTGCGACCCGCGCTTTACCCGCACCGCCGCCCATGCCGACGAATTCGTCCGGCTGCGGCCGGGCAGCGACGTGGCGCTGATCTGGGGCATCCTGTGGCACATTTTCGAGAATAAATGGGAGGATACCGAGTTCATCCGCACCCGTGTCTGGGGCATGGACCAAATCCGCGAGGAGGTCGCCCGCTGGACCCCCGAGGAAACCGAGCGTGTTACCGGGGTCCCCGGCAGTCAGCTTGAACGGGTGGCCAAGACCTTGGCCGACAACCGCCCCGGCACCGTGATCTGGTGCATGGGCGGCACCCAGCACACCACCGGCAACAACAACACTCGCGCCTATAGCATCCTGCAACTGGCGCTGGGAAATATGGGCGTCGCCGGCGGCGGCACCAACATCTTCCGCGGCCATGACAACGTGCAGGGGGCCACCGATCTGGGTGTTCTGGCCGATACGCTGCCCGGCTACTACGGGCTTGCCCCCGGCGCCTGGGCGCATTGGGCGCGGGTCTGGGAGGAAGACCTCGACTGGCTCAAGGCGCGCTTTGATGTGATGCCGGGCGCCGCGGCCGACGGCAAAGACCGTATGATGATGGAGGAGACAGGGATTCCCGTCAGCCGCTGGTTCGACGGCGTGCTTGAAGCCAAAGAGAACATCGACCAGCCCGACAACACCCGCGCGATGGTGTTCTGGGGCCACGCGCCCAACAGCCAGACCCGGCTGCCCGACATGAAACGGGCGATGGAGATGCTCGACCTGCTGGTGGTGGTCGATCCCTATCCGACAGTGACGGCAATTATGCAGGATCGCACCGACGGGGTCTATCTGCTGCCCGCGTCGACGCAGTTTGAAACCCGCGGGTCCGTCACGGCATCCAACAGGTCGCTGCAATGGCGCGAGCAGGTGGTCGAACCGCTGTTCGAATCTCTGCCCGACCAAACCATCATGGCCAAATTCGCCGAAAAATTCGGCTTTGCCGACCGCATGTTCCGCAATATCGCGGTGGAAAACGGCGAGCCGAATGTCGAAGACATCACCCGCGAGTTCAATCGCGGCATGTGGACCATCGGCTATACCGGCCAGTCGCCCGAGCGGATGAAGCTGCATATGGCCAACCAGGCGACCTTTGATCGCATCACGCTGCGGGCGAACGGCGGCCCGGCGGACGGCGACTTCTATGGCATGCCCTGGCCCGCCTGGGGCACTCCCGAGATGAACCATCCCGGCACTGCCAACCTTTACGACATGTCGATGCCCGTGGCCGAAGGCGGCCTGACCTTCCGGGCCCGGTTCGGGGTCGAACGCGACGGCGACAACCTTCTGGCCGAGGGGGTCTATTCCAAGGGCTCCGAGATCAAGGACGGCTATCCCGAATTCACCATGGCGATGCTGCGCCAACTGGGCTGGGACAAGGACTTGACCCAAGACGAGGTGAATTCGATCAACAATGTCGCGGGCTTTCCCGATGGCCGGCCCCAGGCCACCACCGCGCAACCCGCAGACAGTCAGGGCGCGGAAGTCGGCGAGACCGAGATGCAGGGCGACATCCCGTCCGACTACGACGAAAAGACCGGCGGCGTGAACTGGAAAACCGACCTGTCGGGCGGTATCCAGCGGGTCGCCATCGCGCATGGCTGTGCGCCCTTCGGCAATGCCAAGGCGCGCGCCGTGGTCTGGACCTTTCCCGACCCGGTGCCGCTGCACCGCGAACCGCTGTATTCCAACCGGCGCGATCTGGTGGCAGATTATCCGACCTATGACGACAAAAAGTTCTGGCGGCTGCCGACGCTTTACGCCTCGATCCAGAAGAACGACTTTTCCGAATCCTATCCGATCATCCTGACCTCGGGTCGGCTGGTCGAATACGAGGGCGGCGGCGACGAGACCCGGTCGAACCCGTGGTTGGCCGAATTGCAGCAGACCATGTTCATCGAGGTGAATCCGCGCGACGCCAACGACCGCGGCATTCGCGAGGGCAGTCAGGTTTGGGTCGAGGGGCCAGAGGGCGGCCGTGTGTTGGTGCAGGCGATGCTGACCGAACGGGTGGCCCCCGGCGTGGCGTTCATGCCGTTCCACTTTGGCGGCGTGATTTCGGGCGAGGACCGGCGGTTCAAATATCCCGAAGGCGCCGATCCTTTCGTGCTGGGCGAAAGCACCAATACCGCGCAGACCTACGGCTACGACAGCGTGACGCAGATGCAGGAAACCAAAGCGACGCTCTGCAATATCTGGGCCGCCTGAGGAGAGGGAGAGAGAC
>JBBKVT010000341.1:0-9847 GCA_037968535.1 Paracoccaceae bacterium | reverse complement strand
GCCACGAGGTCCGACACCTTGGCGCCTGCAAGCACCGGGTATTCGTTGTTCGCCTCGGCGTAGATTTCCTGCGCTTCCGGCGAAACCAGGAATTCCATCAGCCTGACGGCATTGTCCTTGTTCGGCGCGGCCTTGGTCAGCGCGATGCCCGAGACGTTCACATGGGTGCCGCCATCCTTGAATGTCGGAAAAACGATGCGGACGCTGTCCGCCCAGGGCTGCTGTTCGGGATCGGCCAGCATCTGCCCCATGTAGTAGGTATTGCCCAGCGAGATATCGCATTCGCCGGCCCAGATCGCCTTGACCTGAGAGCGGTCGTTGCCTTGCGGTTTGCGCGACAGGTTGGCCTTGACGCCAGCGGCCCAATCCTTGGCGGCCGCTTCGCCGTCATGCGCGATCACGGCTGACAGAAGCGCGAGGTTGTAGTCGTGGGTGCCTGACCGGGTGCAGATCCGGCCCTTCCACTTGTCGGACGCCAGATCCTCGTATGTCGTGATCTCGCCGTCCGCGACGCGGTCTTTCGAGGCATAGATAATGCGGGCGCGGGTGGTCAGCGCGAACCACAGGTTGTCGGGGTCGCGCAGGCTGGCTGGAACGGCGGCGGTCAGCACGGCGCTGTCGACCGGCTGGATGACGCCCGCGTCCACGATCTGCTTGAGATTGGCGATATCGACGGTCATCACCAGATCGGCCGGAGACCGGCTGCCCTCTGCCGCCAGACGTTCGACAATGCCGTCCTCGACAAAGCCGAGATTGACCGCAATGCCAGTGTCCTTGGTAAAGGCGTCCATCACCGGCTGGATCAGCTCTGGCTGGCGGGTGGTGTAGATATTGACCTCTTGGGCGATCGCAGGGATCGCGCCGGCCAGAATCGCTGTGGCCAGACTTATCGCGCGTAGTTTCATCAGAAAGCTCCATTGAAATCCTGCGGCTGTTAAACCCGAGTCTTTTTGTCGGGTCAATACCTGATCATATCACTCGGGTACATGTCGCTCGTCTGCCTTGACTGCATCCCACAGTGCGTCCATCTCGGCCAGATCGGATTGCTCAGGGCGCTTGCCATGCGCCTTCAACTTAGCCTCGACCCCCTGAAATCGCCGGGTAAACTTCGCATTCGCGAGGCGCAACGCGTCTTCGGGATCGATCTTCAGGTGCCGCGCGAGGTTGGCGATGACAAACAGCAGATCCCCGAATTCCTCGGTCATTGCCGCGTGCGACAGGGTATCGCGCGCCTCGACCAGTTCGCGCGCCTCCTCGGTGATCTTGTCGACGACCTGATCGGTCGAGGGCCAGTCGAAGCCGACGCGGGCGGCGCGCTTTTGCAGCTTCACGGCCCGCATCAGCGCGGGCAAGCCCACGGCCACACCGTCGAGCGTACCGGTGTCGGCCTTCGCGGCGCGTTCGACCGCCTTGATGCGTTCCCAGTCGCGGGTCTGCTGATCCGCCGATTTGTCGCGCGACTCGGCGCCGAACACATGCGGGTGGCGGGCGATCATCTTGTCGGAAATCGCGTTGGCGACGCTGTCGAACGTGAAATGCCCGGCCTCTTCGCCCATCTGCGTGTGATAGACGGTCTGTAGCAGAAGATCGCCCAATTCACCCTCCAGGTCCGCCCAGTCCTGCCGGGCGATCGCATCGGCGACCTCATAGGCTTCTTCGATCGTGTAAGGGGCGATACTGGCGAAATCCTGTTCGATATCCCAGGAACAGCCGGTGGCGGGGTCACGCAATCGGCGCATGATCTCGCGCAGCCGCGGCAGGCCACCCTGCGTGTCATGGACCAGCGTGTCGGAGGATTTCGTCATTGCTTGCCGTCTCGCTTTCAGGTTCTTTGCCGGGGTATCGCAATCCCCACAGGTGAGTCCACATGCCCGTTGTCAACCGTATCGCCAGTTATGCCCCCGAGATGAAGGTCTGGCGACAATGGTTGCATCGCCATCCGGAAACCCGGTTCGATTGTCACCAGACGGCGGCTTATGTCGCGGCACGGCTGCGCGAGTTCGGGGTCGATGAGATCCACGAGGGCATTGCAACTAGCGGTCTGGTCGCCATCGTCAACGGCCAGGGCGATGGCCCGACGATCGGCTTGCGCGCCGACATGGATGCGCTGCCGATCACCGAGACGTCGGGCGGTGACCATGCCAGCAAAACACCGGGCAAGATGCATGCCTGCGGTCATGACGGCCACATGACAATGCTATTGGGCGCGGCGCGCTACTTGGCTGAAACCCGAACGTTTCGCGGACGCGTGGCGCTGATCTTTCAACCGGCCGAGGAATGGGGCGGCGGCGCCGAAGTGATGGTCGATGCGGGTGTGATGGACCGCTACGGAATCGGTCAGGTTTATGCGCTGCATAACGCACCGGGTGTGCCCTTGGGTCATTTCATGACCACGCCCGGTCCGATCATGGCGGCCGCCGACACGTTCGAAATCCATATCAGCGGGCAGGGCGGGCATGGCGCGATGCCGCACGAGACCCGCGATCCGGTGATGGCGGCTGTCGGCATCGTACAGGCGATCCAGACCATCGTCAGCCGCAATCATTTCGCCGCCGAGGATCTGGTGATTTCGGTGACGCAGATCCACACCGGCAGTGCCGACAACATCATCCCCGAAACGGCCTATGTCGGCGGCACCGTGCGCAGTTTCGACAAGGGCGTTCAGGCGATGGTGATCCGCCGGATGCAAGAGATTGTCGACGGCCAGGCCCTTGCGTTCGGGGTCGAGGCAGATCTGGATTTCCAGTTGGGCTATCCGCCGACGATCAACCACGAAGCCGAAACGACATTTGCGGCGGGCGTCGCGCGGGAAATCTCTGGCGACGCGGCGGTCAATGCCAGTTCAGGCCGGGAAATGGGGGCCGAGGATTTCGCCTATATGCTGCAAGCGCGGCCCGGCGCCTATCTGTTCATCGGTCAGGGCGACACTGCGGGGCTGCATCATCCGGCCTATGATTTCAATGACGACGTCGCCCCGATTGGTGCCTCGTTTTTCGCGCGGCTCGTCGAACAGGCGCAGCCGCTTTAGGCATTATTGTCCGTAAATATCCTTGGGTGTTGCCATTGACTCGCCGTTGGTCCCAGACACAATGACGACGGGCAGACAGCCCCCGGCCTCCGCAAAAAAAGGAACCTGAGATGGCCCTTGAAGACGCCAAGAAACAGGTCGACCTCGCGTTCACCCGCAAGGACCGCAGGGGGCTGGCCTATGAGAATGCCTTTGGCGGCGCAACTTCGTTCCTTCGGCGTGAATATTCCAAGGATCTGACCGGTGTCGATCTGGCGATCACCGGGGTGCCGTTCGATCAGGCGGTGACGCACCGGACCGGCACCCGGTTCGGGCCGCGGGCGATCCGCGAAGCCTCGACGCTGCAACCCTATGATCCACCTTACGGCTGGGATGGGTTCGATCCGCTGTCGGATTTCAGCATCGTCGATTATGGCGATCTGGCCTTCGACTATGCCCATACGCCCAGTTTTCCGGGGCTTTTGCAGGCCCATATCGCGGGCATTCTCGCGGCGGGTCCGGGAACAGTGACACTTGGAGGCGATCATTTCATCACCCTGCCGATCCTGCGCGCCTATGCCGAGAAATTCGGTCCGATATCGGTGATCCATATCGACGCCCATTCCGATCTTTGGGCCGACGACGACATGGACCGGATCGACCACGGCACGTTTTTCTACAAGGCGGTGAAGTCAGGCCTGGTCGATCCCAAACGCTCGGTGCAGATCGGGATCCGGACGGTTTGCGATGACTACCTCGGGGTCGAATATGTCGATGCGCGCACGGTGCACGAATTGGGCACGACTCATGCCGTCGCCCGTGCCCGGTCGATCGTCGGGCACCATCCTACCTACGTAACCTTCGACATCGATGCACTCGACCCGGCCTTCGCGCCGGGCACCGGCACGCCGGTCTGGGGCGGGCTGAGCAGTTGGCAGGCCGCCGCGATCCTGCGCGATCTGGCCGGGATCAACATGGTCGGCGGCGATGTCGTCGAAGTGTCGCCGCCTTACGACCCCAGTGGCGCCACCGCGATCGCAGGGGCGCATGTCGCGGTCGAACTGATGACGCTCTATTGCTGGAACAAAAGGCACCGGCGATGACCAATCAGCCGCTTGGCGGCAACGAGATGCCACGCTTTGCAGGACCGAACACCTTCATGCGACTGCCGGCGGCGGCTACGGCTGAGGGGCTCGATGTGGCCTTTGTCGGGGTGCCGATGGATATCGGCACGTCGTGGCGATCCGGCACCCGGTTCGGGCCGAAGGCGATCCGCGCCGAAAGCGCGATGCTGCGGCCCTACAACATGGGCACGGGTGCCGCACCATTTGACAGCCTGAACTGCGCCGATATCGGTGACGTGGCAATCAACACGTTTGATCTGAAGGACAGTGTAGCAAGGATCACAACGGCTTACGACACGATCCTCAAGCATGATGTCGTGCCGATGACGATGGGTGGCGACCATACACTGACACTGCCGATCCTGCGCGCCATCGCCGTAAAACACGGGCCGGTCGGGCTGGTCCATGTCGATGCCCATGCCGATATCAACGACCACATGTTTGGCGAAAAGATTGCCCACGGCACGCCGTTCCGGCGCGCCTACGAGGAACGCTTGATCGACCCCGCGCGGGTCTGGCAGGTCGGTTTGCGCGGCACCGGCTACACGGCAGAGGATTTCAACGAGGCGCGCGGTTGGGGCTTTCATGTCGTGCAGGCTGAAGAGCTCTGGCATCGGCCACTGGCGCCGCTGGCAAAGCAGATCCGGACCGCGATGGGCGCCGGGCCGGTTTATATCAGCTTCGATATCGACAGCCTCGATCCGGCCTATGCGCCGGGCACCGGCACGCCGGAAATCGCCGGGCTGACCACGCCGCAAGCGGTGGAACTGATCCGCGGGCTGGCGGGGCTGACCATCGTTGGATGCGATCTGGTCGAGGTCTCGCCGCCCTACGACCCGTCCGGCAACACGGCACTGACTGGCGCGAACCTGGTCTACGAGATGCTGTGTATATTGCCCGGTGTCACGCGACGCTGAAACGTGCGGGGATTCCGCCTTCGGCGTGGATATTTTTAGACAAATAATGGAAAAGGGTTTGAATAGTGGGGCGCAGGACATAGGTCCGGTTGATGAAAATCCTGCTTTTCACCGCCGTCAGCCTTGTGATCCTGTTGCTTGGCTTTGGGATCTACGTTCGGCTGGCCCCCAGCGATGCGGCGCGCTGGCATGTCGATCCTGCAAGCGCCGATGCCCCGCCCGGCGGCAGTTTTCGCACTGACCAGTTGGTTGACCTGACCCCCGCCGACGCGCTGGCCGCGTTCGATGCCGTTGCCTTGGCCAGCCCGCGCACGCGTCTGCTGGCAGGCACTGTCGCTGAGGGGAGAATGACCTTCGTCAGCCGATCGCGGGTTGGGGGGTTTCCCGACTACATCACCGTTTCCGCTGAGCCCGCGCCGGGCGGCAGCCAGTTGCATGTGCTAGCCCGTTTGCGATTCGGCTCGGGTGATCTGGGGACCAACAAGGCCCGCGTCATTGCGTGGTTGAAGGCGATGAAGCCGGTTCAGCGGTGATGGGGCTGGCGTCAGCGACACGGCGGGGCAGCCGTCCTGCAACTTGCGCCACATCACATTGTTGAGGCTCATGTCGCATTTCGCGGTCCAGGTCTGACACGAAGCCGTGATGCATATCACTTCACCCAACTCGCGACGCTCGCCTCTGCTGTCGGTGCAGTAAAGCTCGATCTTTGGCAGGGGCGGGGCGTTTTCAGCCTTCTCACGATGTTTGAAGCCATCGGCCTGCGCCCCGGCGGGAACCAGCATCAGGAATGCGAAAACACGCCACATGGTCGGACGCTAGCACGGATCGGGAAAAATAGCACCCTCTTGACCAGGCATCGGTCACAGGGCAACAGGCGCATATGGTACCCATCGAAAGACTTCAGCAAATCACCGAACGGTTCGAGTATCTCGAGGCGAAAATGGCCGCAGGGGGTGGCGATCTTGCCGCACTGGGGCGCGAATATTCCGAGCTGCGGCCGGTGGTCGCGGAAATCGCCATCTATCGTCAGTTGCTGGGCGACATTGCGGATGCCGAGGCGATGCTGAAGGACCCCGAGATGCGGGCGCTGGCCGAAGACGAACTGCCGGTCCTGCGCGCCCGCCTGCCCGAGGTTGAACAGCGCCTGCGACTCGCCCTTTTGCCCAAGGACGCCGCCGACGCGCGACCGGCGATCCTGGAAATCCGACCGGGCACGGGCGGCGAGGAGGCGGCGCTGTTCGCGGGCGATCTCTTGCGGATGTATCAGCGCCACGCCGAAGCGGAAGGCTGGAAGTTCGACATCGTCGAGTTGCAGCAGACCGAATTGGGCGGCGTCAAGGAAGTCATCGCCAACGTGAAGGGCGACGGCGTTTTTGCGCGGCTCAAATATGAAAGCGGCGTGCACCGGGTGCAGCGGGTGCCTGCCACGGAATCGGGCGGGCGGGTTCACACCTCGGCGGCGACGGTGGCGGTCTTGCCCGAAGCGCAGGAAGTCGACATTGCAATTCCCGCGACCGACATCCGGATCGACACGATGCGCGCCTCGGGCGCCGGCGGGCAACATGTCAACACCACCGATTCGGCGGTAAGGATCACCCATATTCCGACCGGCATCATGGTGACGAGCGCCGAGAAATCGCAGCACCGCAACCGCGAGATCGCGATGCAGGTGCTGCGCTCGCGCCTGTATGACATGGAGCGGCAGCGAGTCGACAGCGAACGCTCTGCCACGCGCAAGAGCCAGGTCGGTTCGGGGGATCGGTCGGAACGGATCCGGACCTACAATTTCCCGCAAGGCCGGATGACTGATCACCGGATCAACTTGACGCTCTACAAGCTGGATCAGCTGATGCAGGGCGATCTGGGTGAGGTGATCGACGCGCTGGTCGCCGACGATCAGGCCCGGATGCTGGCCGAGATCGAATGAACGATATCCGGGCGGGGATGACCGGCACCCGAGCGCAGGCGGCGGCCGCGCGGCTGTTGGCGGCGGCTGGCGTCGCGACGCCTCGGACCGATGCGCGGATCCTGCTGGCCTTTGCGGCGGGGGTGCCGCGGGACCGGCTTGTGCTGTTGGGCGATCAGGCGCTGACTGGTCCGGTGGCCGAGGCGTATAGTCAGGCGCTGGCGCAGCGCGCGGCTCGGGTTCCGGTGTCGCAGATCACAGGGAGGCGAGACTTTTTCGGACGCGAATTCGAGGTCACTCGGGACGTGTTGGATCCTCGGCCCGATACCGAGACGTTGATCGAACTTGCCCTGCGACATTCGTTCGGGCGGGTGCTGGATCTTGGCACCGGGTCGGGTTGCATCCTGCTGACGCTGCTTGCCGAACGGCCCGACAGTTCTGGCGTGGGAACCGACATTTCCGCAGCGGCGCTGGCCGTTGCAGGGCGGAACGCTACGACGCTGCGCCTAAATGCGCGCGCCACGTTCATCGCCTCGGACTGGTTTGCGGGCGTTTCCGGGCGGTTCGATCTGATCGTCTCGAACCCGCCCTATATTGCTGAGGCCGATTTGGCGAGTTTGGAACCCGAGGTACGTGACCACGAGCCGCGGGTCGCGCTGACGCCGGGGGGTGACGGGCTTGGCGCCTACCGCGCGATCGGGGCAGGGCTCGGGGCGCATCTGGCACCGGCGGGGCGCGTGCTTCTGGAAATCGGGCCAACCCAGGCCGGTGACGTCGAGAGCATTCTGGTTAGAGCGGGGCTGCGCGAGATTGCGGCGCACCGCGACCTGGACGGCCGTGACCGGGTCGTCGAGGGCTTCGCGTAAGTCTAGGGGATCAGCAATAGTGGTGGATTCAGGCGGCAGGTCGGCAATAAAATCCGAGTTTGTCGCAGTTTTGGCTTGTTTTCCCCGCTTTCCCATGCTTATTCGGGACCACGCGGTTGGCGGGACATGTTTTGTCCCCCTCTCCGGATTGCCGAAAATTCGCAGGAACCATAGGTGTGGCAGCCGAGCCAAGATTGGCACAGGTTCCGGCAAAAGCCCAAAAATAAGGCTGGTAACAAAACACCATGAGATCTTCCAAGTCCCGTTCTCGGTCGAAGAACCCGAACAGCAACAACAACAATAACAATCGCAACCGTTCCGTCGGTAATATCGTCAACCGGGTCTTTGACAGTTCCGGACCTGATGGCAAGGTGCGCGGTACGCCGCAGCAGATCATTGAGAAATACAGCCAGCTGGCACGTGATGGTCAGCTTTCAAACGATCGCGTGGCCGCTGAGAATTTCCAGCAGCATGCCGAGCATTACACACGTATGCTGGGCGAGGCGCAGCGCGAGATGGATGCGCGGCGCGAACAGCAGGAACGCGAACATCAGGAACGCCAGCAGCGCGAGGATCGTTCGCAGCAGCACAATCGCGACGACCAGCAAAACCGCCCTGATCAGCCGAGCCGCGATGACGAACAGCCGCAACCGCAACATGCCCGCAATGAGCAGCAGGACCGGCCGCAACACAGCCGCGACGAGCAGCCGAACCGTCCGCGCCGCGACCGTCGTGAAGATCGCGACGAAAGCCGTCAGGAACAGCCCGACGTGATCGACACTTCGAGTGACGACGACAGCGGCCTTGTTGAGACGCCTGAGGAATCGCAGCCCAAAAAGCGGGCACCACGGGCCCGTAAACCCAAGCCACCGGCAGAGGGTCACCCCGACACACCCGAAGCGGCCGAGTAATATACCGAGGTCTGGCGCCTCGCGCGACAGGCCGGTTTGCCGCCGAATATCCTGAAGTAACTCGCCGCAAAATGTAGTGCTGGGGTGTGACCGGGCCTTTCTGGATTTGCGCCAAAGGCAATTTCGCGTCGTGGGCCAGCAGTTTCACGACAGCCCGCACACAACTGGGCAGCCATTTTCGAAGCGGTCATGCGGCCTGGATAGCTTTCGCTTTCAGATCGGCAATTCCGTGGTTTCCTTGATCTCTTCCATCACGAAACTTGCCGAGACGTCGGACATCTCAACCCGTTCGATCAACCGGCGGTACAGGCGGTCATAGCCTGCGACATCTGCAACCCGTGCGCGGATCAGGTAATCGAGATCGCCGGTCATCCGGTAGGCGCCGAGAATCTCGGGCATCTCGCGGGTCGCGCGGGCGAATTTCGCCAACCAGTCGGCATCGTGGCTGGAGGTGCGGATCAGGATGAAAACCGTCAGACCGAGGCCGAGCTTTTCTGCATCGAGCAAGGCGACACGCTTGGCGATCACGCCGGACGCCTCAAGCGCCTTTACCCGTCGCCAACAGGCGTTCCGCGACAAACCCACCCGATCGCCCAATTCCTCGACCCCAACGTCAGCATCGCGTTGCAGTTCAACCAGTATCCGGCGATCTAGCGCATCAAGTGTCAACATGATCTGAGAGTAAGCGGGATTTTATCCCGTAATCAACAAAAGAGTCGCCGATTTTGGGAAAATCGACCGCGCCGATTTTGGTATACTGATCGAACCGCGAGACAGGAGTCGGACCATGAGCAGCATCATACAAAGAACATTCATCGACCATCCGAACAGCGTCGATGAGACCTATCTGGAACATGCCCGTTTCGCCGGTGGATTCTCGCTGAAGCTTTTCGGCGCGGCATTTGCGGCGCTCATTCATGCGTTTGTGCCGTGCCTGTTTGAAAAGACCGCCAGCACGATTATCGCAGGTCTTTACCAGCGCACGCACAACCGGAGGCGCTAGAGCATCTTGCATTTAATCGAACCCATATCCCGCAGCCTTGAAGTAGTTCCAGCATTCGTCTGGGTCGTATAGGTCGCAGATTTCCCCGACTGCCTTCCATAACGCATCGATGG
>JBBKVT010000340.1:0-2642 GCA_037968535.1 Paracoccaceae bacterium | reverse complement strand
TCCCAGATCATCCCGCTGCGGTGGTTCTCGATCATCATCATGACGATGCCCTGATCGAGGCCAAAGAACCCGTCCGAGATCCAACCGTCCGCCCCGAAACCCCGCCGCCCGGCAAGCGTGGGGTTAAAGGCGCTCGGCATGCGGAACGTGGGCGCGACCAATGGATAGCGCGCCGTCAGGTGCCGCAGTGCCGACAGCGACAATTCGGGTGTGAATGGCAATGACGCAAGCCAGGACCAGGGTGCTATCGTGCCGTCATCCGGGCTGAACGGCGCGCCCCGTGCCGCATAGCCATGAAAACTGTGCCGCTGGCCGTCGACACTCATACGGAACCCGCCCGGCCCGTCATTGGCTGACAGACCCCAAAGATCCTCGCCATAACCCTTGAAGCCGCGCGGATTGCGCCGGGCATATTCGCGGTGCAAGAGCGTCGCGCGGCGGCTATTCTCGAAATAATCCGATCGCTTTTCACGCATGAACGCGTCGCGGATTCCGGCAAAATCGATCCAGGCATGCGAGTACTGGTGCATGAACAACGGCCCACCATAGAGCAGGTCGAAATCGTAGATGTTTTCCCACTGATAGGTTGCCGTCCAGCCGGCATAGCAGCCGTCCGAAATCGCATGATCAGGCGAGGCCGCCGCCAGAACGTAAAGCAAGGTCGCCTCGCTGTAGCCGTCCCATCCGTAATGCAGGAACCCGCTTTTTGGCCTCCAGCCTTGCCGCAAGGTCGTCTTGCCACCCTGCGCCCAGGCCCAGTCCACGCGACGATACAGCGTTTCGGCCAGATCGCGGATTTCCACCTCGTCCGCCCGGTCGAAATAGCTGGCCGCAACCAGGGTGCCAGCGATCAGCAGGGCGCTGTCGATGATGGACAACTCGCATCGCCAGACCCGCCGACCACTCTGCATGTCCAGAAAGTGGTAATAGAACCCGCGATGTCCTGTTACATCGTCGCCCTTGCCCTGCGGACTGTTGTGAAAGAACCGCAAGGCAGCCAGCGTCAGCGCGGCGGCGCGTTTCCTGTCGATCCAGCCCCGCTCGACTCCGATCGGATAGCACGACAGCGCAAAACCCACGACCGCGATGCTGGCAGGCGAACCAGCGCGCGAGGTGTCGGACACCAGTCCGTTCGCTTCGTTCACGTTTTCAAGGAAGTATCCGAAAGCCGCGCGCCCACAGGCCTCGATCAAGGCTGTGTCAGACAGATTTGCGGCGGCATCAGGCACCCTCGGTAAACTCCAGCCGGATCGCCGCGACACCGAGCGGCGGCATGGTTACATCGAACACGAGCCGCCCATCCTGATGAGAAACCGCCTGCGCTACGGGCCGCATCCGGGAGGCGTCGCCGAGCAATTCAACGTGCTCGGGATCCAGATACTCCGGCGCGCCGATCGTTTGCCAAAGCGCCTTTGCGTTGGCGTTGGCCGCGTCGATCCGTCGAAGTACCGCCGAAAGCGGCGGCGTCCGGCACGCCAGTTGCAGATGCACCGTCTCTTCGGCGATGTCATGCCGGGGCAGGGCGAAGTTGCACAGAAGCACCGTAACCTCCCGACCGCCCCGCACCACCCAGGCATCGACGGTCGGATGTTCGCCCTCGACCGTCAGCAGTTGCGTCCCCAACCGGTGCAGCAGTTGATAGGCGCGGTAGGCGGGTTTGGCGATGCCGTGCAGATTCATCAAGCCGAACCCGCCATGAAACGCCTGCGAGGGGAAATAGTTTTCCTCAAAGATGTCCGAGAACGTCCAATAGCTGTAGCCCTCAACCAGACCGCGCGCTTCCATCACTGTCTTGGTGATAAAGGCGGCGGCATAGGGTTCGTCGTGCATCGGGTCGCGGGGGTTCGACGAGGTGCACCATTCGGTGTAATACAGCGGCCGCCCGCCGGCCTGCTGCCTGGCCACGCGCGCCTGATCGCGCAACACGCTGCTCTTGCTTTTCGACAGTTGGGTTTCGGTGTCATCGCCCGGCTTACCAAAGGCGTCGGTGGGATAGTGGTGCGTGCTGATAAAGTCGGCGGGCAGGTCGTTCGTGGTGCAATAGTCAATGAATTCGACAATCCAGGCATTCGCCGCCGTCGCCGGGCCGCCGACCTCGAGCGCGGGATCGACGGATTTGATCGCCTTTGCGGTGCTGGCGTAAAGCCGGAAATAATCCTCAGGCTTGCCGCTGCCGAACGCATCAAGGTTGTGTTCGTTCCAGACCTCGAAGAACCACGTCCGCACCTCAGCCGCGCTATAGCGATCCACCCAATGGGCGACGAGCTTGGCAATGAATGTCTCCCACTGTCCGTAATCCTTGGGCGGGCTGACGTTGGCGCGATAGCGAAAGATCGTCTGCCCGGTCGAGGACAGCATTCCCGGCATGAAGCTGAGTTCGACAAAAGGCCGCATGCCGATCGACAGCAGGAAATCGAAGATGCGGTCGGCGTTGAAAAAGGAATAAAGGGGCGCGTCGCTCTGATCAATCAACGTTCCCATGTCGTCGTCCAGCAGCCCGTGAAACCGCACATGGCGAAACCCCAGTTCGTCATGCGCACGCCGCATCTGCGCCTGCCAGTCGGCCCGTAGCGCCAGCGCGGCATGACCGCTGCCGACACAATGTTCCCAGAAATGCGGGAAATCCTCGCCCGCCTCGGCTA
>JBBKVT010000339.1:0-4074 GCA_037968535.1 Paracoccaceae bacterium | reverse complement strand
ACTTGGGCGACCGAACCGGCACCCCCCAGCCCAGTTCCAGCCGAATTTTCCTCCCTTATGCCACCGACACAAATACAATCTCGATGCCCCGCGGCAAAGGTGTCGGACGCGGCTACCTGCGTATTGATCTGTTATGAATTTGCTTTAGGGCCAGGAAGCGACTGTTCGGAGCGACACGCTTAATAACCTGGCAAGCAGGACATTCAGAGTATTCGATCTGGAAGATCGAACGGCTGCCTGGATTTAGGCCCAGCCAACATCGGCACGTTTATGACAATCAATATCTTAATCATTCTCGCTTGTTCCGCGATATCTGAACTGCTTATCGAAGATACAAAATCGGCCGTCAAAAATGAGGGAGTGGAAGTTTCAACTCCATCTATACAAACCGTCAGCGCGCCGCCCAGATCAATCCACGGCGCACTATCTCGGTCACTTGCAGCACCGTCAAGCATCAAGCGTGTGGGCGATCGAGCAATAAAATATCCGCCCCTGATCCCAGCGCCGTTTCCAAACCACCGGGATCACCGTGCCTTCGATCCACCACAGATGATCGCCCGAAAACGTCGTGGTCGCCAGCACCTCGTTTGATGGATCGACCAGCATATAGTATTGCTCAGTTTTCAGACGGAAGCTGCGGATGTCCTGCACGACAGGATCGCCCGGCGGGTGGGCCACAAACTGGCCACCGATCAGGAAATGATAGGTGGGCCGGTCGCGAATGGCGTCGCCCATGTGGCGGTGCCAACCGCTGATGCCGAAGCCGCCGCCAATCAGCTTTGGCAGGCCGTTTTCCTGCGGCTTGGTCTTGTTATCGAATTCGGGTTGGTGCGAGGATCGGACCGAGGACCAGATCGGCACGATCAGATCAACGCCGCCCATGTTTTCCGGGACGGCCAATGGGGCAAGAGAGTCATGCACGTCGACCAAAAAACCTTCGTCGCGCAACAATGCTTCGCACCAGTCGCTATAGGTTGAGGGTTTGTGGCCTTCCCAGCTGCCGACAAATAATGCCGCCTTCTTTATCGGTTTCCCTCTCGCATGAAATAAAGCATCGCGGCCACGTCGCGGGCGGCAAATCCCCTGGTCTCGGCTTGGCGCAGTTGGACAAAGGTGACACGTCCCTGCGGCAAGGCGACGCCAAGTGTCTCGGCCAGCGCCGCAGTCACCTCCCTGTCCTTGCGCGAAATGGCCCCGGTTAAAGTCACGTCCTGCGCGGCCTCGTCTAGGTTTAGTGGGCGCGATACCTGCGGCCTCGGCCAAGGTGAACGCCTCGGCGAAAGTCTGGTTGATGCCGTGGATCAGGGTATTGACCGCCAGTTTCATAACGGAACCGTCGCCGGTTCGGCCCAGGTAGATAGTCTGTTTGCCTATCGCGTCGAACAGAGCCATCAAAGGCTTGGCCTCTGCCTCGGAACATTCTGCCATGACAAGAAGCTGGGCGGTCTCGGCGGCCTGTGTCGCCGCGACACTGGTGCGTCGATATCAAGGGACCCATTGGGTGCCGCCGGCGCCAATGCCTGGATGTGATCCGGGCTCATCGTGCCCAATTCAACAAATCACGATGACCCGCTCCGACACGCGCAGTACCTCGGGCATTTCCGAACTGATCACGATCACCGCATATCCCTGTACCGCCAGATCGCGGATCAGATTATGTATCTCGGATTTCAAGCCGGCGTCGATGCCGTGCGTCGGCTCATCCACGATCAGCACACTCGGATGCATCGACCGCCATTTGCCAATCACGATCTTCTGCTGGTTGCCACCCGACAGATTTCCGACTTTTCGGCGCCAACCGGGTGTCCTGATTTCCAACTTGTCGCGATACTGATCAGATATCGCAATCTCGGCGCCATTTGCCACGAAAGAGCCAGCGGTCAAATCGCTGATCTGCGGCAAGGTCATGTTGTCGCGGCAATTCATGCCCCGCACCAGCCCCTTGCGGTCTTCGGGGACCAGCGAGGTGCGATGCGCGATGGCCTCGATCAGTGAATTGATGCGGACCACTTCCCCGTCCAGCAGGATCCTACCCGCAGAAGGGTTTCGCAAACCAAACAGCGTTTCAGCGATTTCGGTTCGACCCGCACCCATCACCCCATAAAACCCAACGACTTCGCCGGAATGGACCTTGAAGCTGACAACATGGAACAGGCTTCCGCAATTCAACCCCTGCACCTCCAGCGCGACTTTCCCGATGTCGCCCGCGATGATCTCATGCGTCAAATCGAGGCTTCGACCGATCATAAGCTGCGTGACCTCGTCTTCGTTGGTGTCGGCGGTCACCAGAGATCCACGGTAGGACCCGTCGCGCAACACGCTGATCTTGTGGGAAATGGTGAAAATCTCATCCATCCGGTGCGAGATATAGACGACGCCCACACCATGGCTGCTGAGATCGTTGATGATTTCGAACAGCACGACTTTTTCCGAATCCGTCAGCGACGCTGTCGGTTCGTCGAAGATCACTGCCTTGGCGTCCACAGTCAGGGCGCGTGCGATCTCGACCATCTGCTTGTTGGCAATCGACAAATCGCCGACGATCTTCGTTGAATCAAAGCTGCAATTCAGCCGTTTCAGAATGGCGTCGGAATCCGCATGTAGCTTGCCCCAATCGACCCGCCCAAAACTCTTGCGGGGCAACTCTCCCAGATAGATATTTTCAGCGACGGACAGCTCATCCGCCAGGCTGAGTTCCTGGTGGATAAATACCACGCCCTTGGCCTTGGCATCCAGCGGTGATCTCATGACCATCTGCTGTTCCTCGATGAAAATCTTGCCCTCGTTGGGCTGGTGGATGCCGCCGAGTATCTTCATCAGGGTGGACTTGCCCGCGCCGTTCTCGCCTAGCAGGGCGTGAACCTCTCCGGGCATCACCGAAAAGGACACACCGTCCAGGGCCCGCACACCCGGGAAAGTCTTGACGATATCTTCAAGGCGCAGGGCCGGATTTCGATCGGTCATATCTTCAACTCCTGCTGGCCTTTGCGATTGAGCTGCTTGTCGAGGATCAGGACGGCGACCAAGATCAGGCCGATGACCAGATTGACCATCGCCGTGTCGGCACCAACATGGCCCAACCCCTTTCGCAACAACTGGATTGCGATCACTCCGCCGAAGGTCGAGATCACTGATCCCGAGCCGCCCGTTAGCTTGGTGCCTCCCAGCACGACTGCAGTTATCACCCAAAGCTCGTACAGCGTGCCGTCGTTCGGGTTGACCGAGCCGCTGGCGGAATAGAACACCACTGAACTCAGCGCGGTCAGAAAGCCGATCAGGACGAAGTTCCACACCATGTGTGGGCCGACCCGGATTCCGGCATTCACCGCCGCCTCGCGATTGTCACCGATGGCATAAGCATTGCGACCGTGGACGGTCTTGGTCATCAGAAGCCAGACAAGGATGGTGCAGACGATCAGGATAATCGTGGGCGTCTCGATCCCCAGTATGTCGGCCTCGGCGAAATCGACCAGCGTCCAGTTCAGATTCGAGGTGGGATTTTCGCCGTTGTACATGAACACTAGGCCGCGGAACCCCAGCATCGAGCCCAGCGTCACAATGAAGGCGTCGACGCCGGTCTTCCAGACAATCAGTCCGTTGATCAGGCCCAGCAGGATGCCGGTGCACAGCGCCAGAACCCAGGCGACCGGAATCACCCAATCGCCAAGTCCCGCGAAGATCGGCCAGGTCATGCTGTCCAGCATCACCACAGCACACAGCGCGAATGTCGCGCCGACGCTGAGGTCAATGTTGCCGTTGATCATCACAACGGTCATGCCGAGGGCGATGATGCCAATCGGTGCGGATTGCTTGAGCAACAACAGCATGTTGTCGAAATCCATGAATGCCTTGTCGGACAGGGACAGGAATTCACCCGCCACGCTGAAGAAGATCAGTTCAAAGACGATGAAGCCCCAGATCGCGCCCTGCTTGATGTACTTTTTCATGACGCTCGTTCCTTATGCGATGGGCGACAACAGACGGCCACGCTTGGCGGCGATGTCGAGCCATACCGCGAGAATGATGATCACCCAGGTCACGACGTACTGAACGTAGAAATCCAGGCCGACCAGC
>JBBKVT010000338.1:0-3263 GCA_037968535.1 Paracoccaceae bacterium | reverse complement strand
CCCGACACAGAGGCTTGTCGGCCACCATAGCATTGGTCTTCATATTGCGAGTGGTCTGCGGTGTTTCGGCATTGATTTTCGGGGCTGCCGCCAAAAAGAGAAAATGTAAGTTGCTTGGAGAAGTCGAAACTTTCATTCAGATCCTTGTTCCCCGCGATTGCATCGTTATCGAAAGTTACAGAGATGCTACTGCGCAGCCGCATGATTTCCCAGATTGCGCGACTTCGCAGCACTTCGCTGCTATCTGAAAATGCGCTCGCAATAGCAAGCTCACGGAGGGCTTTGTCTCCGGTGCCGACCAGCACTTCGAACGCTGCCAGCCGGGTGCTTTCGTCTTCGTTCGTGAGGAACGGTCTTAGTTCGGCAAAGCTGTCCGTGCCCTTGTTGATTTCATCAATCAAGGCTGAACTGTCGACGGTCTGACCGTATCCACACGTGACGGCAGCTAGGTAGATAATGATGGCAAGGGTGGACCGCATCGGGATTTCCTCGTCGATATAGTGTTAGGCTACAGGAAGGAGCGGCTCATTCAAGTTGTTCGGTCAGATCGTCTGGGCGACCTATCCCCGGGAGTCGAGACCGAGCCACCAACCGAACGCATTCGACTGGCAGTCTCCTACGGGACGATTGGGCAGGCTGCGCACAGTCACAGCTTGATTTCGCGAACCGCGCCGGCTGTCGGCGGACACTATCAATTGACGCCTTCTTGGCCAGTTTTTCGATTTCGCCAAGATATCCGCGATTGGTCACGATGACCCTTAATGCGGCGACAAGGCCCACACTGAACACTGGTCTGGGTGTCAACGCGCTGCCGGTCGAGTTGTAGTAAGGCGAAAGGTGCTGACGGAAGCCGGACAGATCAAACGACCGATCCAACGCCCGGAGGATATGATCTTGCGGGACATGATCCTCGATCACGAACTCGTAGAACAGCGAACCCTGCGCATCCTGCCTCGGTCCCATCATCGCTCCGCACGTCCACAAACCCCAACGAAAGAGAACCAGCGCTCAGCGAGCAAGACAAGCTGAGTTTTTCAACGGAATATGCCCAAAGAGGACAACGCGAGGCGCCCTTTGCCGGCACCCTGATCAACCTAGAGAGCATGATGCATCGCCGCACATAATGGGTGAGCTACTTACAGATCCGAATCGAAGGTGGCCGGCTTAATCGCAGACCGGACTTTCGCCAGCTCATTAACGAAGGCTGCCGGATCGACCAGGTGAATCCAAACTCTCCGTGCAGAGCCAAACGGAATCAAGCGCACGTCCAGCAAAGGCCGACAGCCCCCCAGTTCTGCGTCCGGGGCAATGGTAACACGGGGCCATCTGTCGAGCGTATAATGCCGGAAGAATGATTCGTCGCGCCGGCTAGCATACAACCCCGAACCTTCAAAGGTGGCCTCGAGATCTTGGATGCTCTTTGTTTCGGATACGATCTCGCCTGAAGCACCTGCGCCATACACCTCTAATTGATCGACACAAGCCGCGCCTGCTTCGTTTTGGTTGTCGGCAGACTCCCAGCGCCAAGTCATCTGGCCGCTCGCATTCTCATCGACCATGGGATCGCCGTAGGCATCGACGAACGCCCGCCGAACCGAATTGACAGGCACGTTTTCGGCCACAGAAATGTTGCGCGCGACGCCGATTACCGGCTTGTCCGGTTGATCGGCGATGTGCAGCGAGAAAGTTTCGCCGTTGGCGAGCGCAACGAGCGTGTAGCGATTGTGGACGTTCTCCGGATCATCCGGCTCGACATCGGCGCGGTAAATGATCTGCCCTTTATTGCCAACCTTGGCGATTGCATCCTCAAGCGGCATGCCGAGCTTTATGCCAACGATGGCAAGAGCGCTGGCATCCACCCGGGGAAGGACCGGTTCCGATTCGGGCGGAGCAGCATTCTCTGCGGGGGCCCGTTCAGGGACGGCAAGCGGCAGATCTTCGGGCCGAACGACCGCCAGTTGCACTCCTGTATCGGTGGTCAGAATCATTCCGAGGAAGCTACCCTCCATGACCACGCTCCCGTTTGTGTCCGGCGCATCGATTGCGGTGATTCGATAGGCAACGTCGACAGCAATCCGCGTGTGATCTGCGATCAACTTCTCGGCCTGCTGCACCGGCATGGGCAGCTCCGGAGCCAGAACGCGCCGGTCGCTGCGGATCATCGGAATCTTATATGGAAGTTCTCTGCTCAGGAAATCCAGCAAACTTTCTGCTTCAGCTGGTTTGTTGAAGATGTTGGCAGAGTAGACCAATCCGGAACCTGGCTGCCGAAAAAACAAATCGACCTCCTCCCCTTCATTCTCATAGTAGGGGAATGTCAATTCTGATTTGTCAAAATCGTATCGGTAGTTGTTCAACTCCATGCGAGAGGAAACAGTGACCGGCGGCGAGAGGGACAGTTGTTTCAGCGCCGCATCCCAGAGATCAAACATCTCATGGGCGACGAAGTCCGGCTTGCGATCCTTGATATCTGCGGCTGTGAAGATCCCATTCGGCGGGAATTCATATAGCGACTGCATCCTTCCAATGAATTTCGAGAACAGCGCGATGCGTTCGTCCTGCGGGGTCTTTGCGAGATACGTCGGCAGGTAAAGACGCAACATTGCCGCGGTGTCGGCGTCCGCCACCAGATCAAGCGGCGCTTTTGTAGGCGGATTTGCTGGAGCGATGGCATCGCTGTTGCTCGGTCCCTTAGCAATCTGAATGACATTGAATTCGTCGCGGGACCGGCCATAATCAGTTTCCAGCGAATACATCAGCTTCTCGAGGCATTCGCCCGCCACCACCACGTTGTTCAAATCCGCACCCGAAAGGAAATAGCCGAGTTCCTGCACCGGAAGGTTGACGGTCCCTGTGCCCGAATTTCCGGGAATTGCCCGCGCAATGGCGGATTCCAGCGCCTTGGACTCTTCGGGTTTCAGACAGCCGACTGGCACAGTGCCAGATTGCCCCGCCGGCTGGAGCTCGGATGCGGCATTTGAAACAAGGTAGACATCCTTTGCGGCAGCGAAGGACAGCATCCCGCTCTCCCCCGCACTGGTTTCTGGTAGCTGGATATCGTCGGGGCCGAGCACGGCGAGAACACGCGCATAGGTCTCGTTGCCTTGCGTCCGCAACTCGATCCGGCGGGGCAGGATGCGGACCTGCCCGGTCACGTTCCCCGCCACCAGAACGTTCTCGACCAGCCCCTGAACCCTAACGACGACGGTAGGGAAGCCCGCGCTGTAGAAAGCCCTGGCATCTTGTTCGTTCATCTTGAGCCC
>JBBKVT010000337.1:0-10567 GCA_037968535.1 Paracoccaceae bacterium | reverse complement strand
ATCCAGTCCCTGACCTTCTGCGCAATGAACTCCGGGCCATTGTCTGACCGGATGTATTCCGGTGGCCCCCGCAGGATGAACAGGTCCGTCAATGCATCCACGACATCATTTGAGTTGAGCTTGCGATCTACCCGGATCATCAATGCCTCCCTGGTGAACTCGTCGATAATGTTGAGCGTGCGGTAAACCCGCCCGTCATGAGTGCGGTCCTGCACGAAGTCATAGGACCAGACATGATTGGGGCGTTCCGGTCGGAGCCGGACGCAGGAGCCGTCATTCAGCCAGAGCCGCCCGCGCTTTCGCTGCTTCGCCGGCACTTTCAGCCCTTCACGCTTCCAGATCCGTTCGACGCGCTTGTGGTTCACATGCCAGCCCGACTGGTTGAGTAATGCCGTGACCGGGCGATACCCGTAGCGGCCATATTGTCTGGCCAGCTCAATGATATCCTCGGTCAGTTGCTCCTCATCCGGGGCGCCCTGCGGAACCTTGCGCTGCGTCGAACGGTGTTGCTGAAGTGTGCGGCAGGCCCGGCGCTCAGATACGCCAAGGGTCTGCCGCACACGATCAATGCATCTGCGTCGGCGCGAAGGGCTCAGAAGTTTCCCCGGGCAGCCTCAGTCAGAATGAGCTTGTCCAGCGTCAGATCGGAAACCGCGCGCCTGAGGCGCTGGTTCTCCGTCTCCAACTCCTTCAGGCGCTTCAGCTGATCCCGACCCATCCCGCCATACTGCTTGCGCCAGCGGTAATACGTCTGTTGCGTCACACCAATCTGGCGCACAGCATCCGCGATGATCAGTCCTTGCCCTTGCAAAACTTCCACTTGTCGCAACTTCGAGACAATATCTTCTGGCTTCTCGCGCTTTCCAGCCATCTTCTGGTCCTCCAAATAATGGGACAATCATATCCCAGTTGGTGGACCACTTCAGTGGGGGCATTCCAGCTATCTCAAAGCCCGCACGGCACTGACCGTCTACCAGGCGCAGGAACGCCAACTGGCGATCCAGAAGAAGAAAGGCTCGTTGGTTGATCGCGCGCGCGCCGAAGCGTTGGTGTTTCGCCTAGCGCGGCAGGAGCGCGATGTCTGGGTCACCTGGCCTGCCCGCGTAGCGGCATTGATGGCTGCGCAAATCGCGGCTGAGGTGGAAAAGACATCTGGCAAACCGGTGATGATCGAGACCTCGATCCTTCAACGGGTGTTGGAGACCCACGTCCGCGAACAGCTCGAAGCTTTTGCCGACCTCAGGGTCTCGCTTGGATGAAGAAGCGGAAGGGTTCTGTGCAAACCTGAACTCGCTCGATATGGTCGCCCAAATGACGGATAAGTCATTCGTCGGCAAACTCAGCGCAGTTCTCATTAACCGGCTGGCCCCTATGCCCGCAATGCCAAGATCCACGGCACCGATCAGGTGGCGAAGATTGGGGTCAACATGGCGAAGTTCGGCTGGACCGTGCCCTGCATGGTGGCCGACGACGGCGAACTGATCGCAGGGCACGACAGCGTGCTGGCGGTCACCATCCAGGGCTGAAGGACCTGCCATTTATTTACCTTGACCCGACCCAGACCCGACGTGACACTTTGCAAAATGACGACGCCGTTGGTACAGGATGCAAGACATGACGACAGATCTTCAGGTGGTACCTGCACGACGCGGTCGGGCAGTCCGAGTTGCCAAAGGAAAAGCCATTCAGATCATCAACACCCATGGTCAACAGGTCGTGGACACTTGGTGCTTCAATGCCGATGACCTGTCCGAATTCATGTCGATGGAGCATCTGCACGCAACGCTTCAGGGCATCTTTCCGGCCAAAGGTGATGCACTAACCACAAATCGGCGGCGGCCGATCCTGCTTTTGGAAGACGATACCTCGCCCGGGCGCCATGACACCGTCATCGCAGCCTGCGACGTGCACCGCTACGCCATGCTGGGGTGCCGGGAGTATCACGATAATTGTACTGACAATCTGCACGCCGCGTTGGCGCAACTCGATCTGCGCGCGCCGGACTGCCCCGCGCCACTGAACTTGTGGATGAACATTCCCGTAAAGCCTGACGGAAAAATCATTTGGGGCGAGCCACTCAGCAAGCCGGGAGACTACGTAACGCTGCGGGCTGCAATCGACTGCGTCGTGGTGATGTCAACCTGTCCTCAGGATATGATCCCGATTAATGGGGCCGGCTGCAAACCAACCGAGGTTCATTACCGACTGCTCGACTGACGGGACTGTAAATCATGCAGTCTCGCGGTTGATCCGATACACCCGCCCCCGGTCGTCTCCCTTCGCCGAGATCACGACCAACCCCAGCTTCTTGCCCAAGACACCGGACATCGCGCCCTCGCGCTATGAGCCTGCCAGCCGGTGGCGGCGATTATCGCCTCCATCGTGGCACCTTCAGGGGCCTGAAACAGCGCAGTCAGCATCGCCTGTGTGGTACCCGCACGCAGAGTCGGCTGCTTCGGTTCCGGTGCTTCAGCTGCGCGTTTGCGTTTCGCGTCCATCGTCTGCACCACCACGGTTTCGATCCCGACGACCAGCAAACCTGCGTCAGTGACCACCACGTGGTGACGGGCATTTCGGCGCGGCACCATGCAACCCGTTGGGAAGCGGCATGGCGATATTGTAGGGGCGCTTGGCTCCGGCGCTAAGGGTGATGGTCTGGATTTCAGTGAGTTTGGTGATAGCGGGTTCCTCTTATGGTCGGCATGAAAGGCAGCAATGAGCGACAACAGATCATTGTGGCCGTCTGCGTCGGCCCAAGGACGACATTACAATCGTCGTCGGTTTCCAGATCGGCGATTTCCCGCAGTAGGGGCGATGGCGTCACCGCAAGCGGCGAGACGTTCGGCCCCCGATGCATTGGTGATATGGTCCTATTCGATCTGATGGCGTTGGTCGGCGTCAAGTGGCTTAGTGGTTCGCGGTGCAGACATCGCCCCAACGGATCGCGTCGGGGCGGTATAAAAATGGGCGTCGCTGAGGGTCTTGATCCGCGCGAGCACGCCGTCGATCTCGCGTTTTGCGGCAAAGCTCCGCGATGCTATCTTCGCCACGAAGGTCAGACAGCACGTCCGAATATTCTCCTCAGACAAATGCAGCTTGCGCGTTGCGCGGGGGAAGTCCTTAACAAGCTGTTCTGCGGGGCCATGGTGGTCACGGATGTAAACGTCATCTTTGACTTCCAGTGAGGTCAAGATGAGCTGCACACGCTCCACTACGTAATCACACAAAACTGTTCATAGGTGCTGATGGCGGGCAACCGTCGCGACAGACGTTGGCCACCGCGCACGTGTGACATCCGAGCGCTCTCAGATCACAAAATGAAGGGTCTGTGACCGCCTCGACAACACACTTCGCAATGCCACGGGAGAAATGCGCCTGCCGAGGTCTTGCGCGAATAGATTGTGGCAGAATTGCGATGATGCCCCTATCCTTTTACTAGATCACAGTTGCGGCTAAAGTACCGCTTATACTCCAGAAAGATGGTGTTGGAGATGAAGTCCCCCACAACCCGAACGAGGGGCGAACCGCCAGCGGCAGTGAAGTCAATACCTTTTCCAGTGCCGCCTGGACCTGAAAAGGTGACGTTCCTGATTGTTCCCCGCTTCAATATGTCTGCAGTCATAACAATGATCGACACCCTGCGGGTGGCAAATTATCTTGCGCTATCTCCGCTATACACTTGGGAAATTGTCTCGCTGGACGGAAGCATGATTTTGGCCAGTAACGGCATGCAACAATTGGCAATCGAGCCACCCGAACGAAATCGGCGCGGTGAACTGGTTTTCGTCGTGGCCAGTTGGGGCAGCGAGACATACAGCAAGCGCGAAACGCTTTCATGGATCCGGCAGCAGGCGCGGGCCGGGGCGCGTATTTGTGCTGTTGAATTGGGGTGCTATCTGGTCGCGCGCGCAGGTTTGGCTTACGGGATCGAGATGGCGACTCATTGGTCCTGGGCGCCCGGCTTTCATGAGCAATTTCACAACATCGTCTTCAGAGAGCAGCTGTTCATCCACGACCAGAAGATCATGAGTTGCGCAGGTGCATTGGCAGGCGTGGATCTCATGCTGAAACTGATCGCGGACACCCACGGAGAACGTCTGTCAGGCGAGATAGCAGACCAAATCCTGCACCATCCTGTACGCCCCGGCAATGCGCCGCAGCGGCGCGCCAGGGGGTGGGGAACGGATGCTCTGGCGCCGACTGTGCGTGAGGCGATCGCTCTGATCGAGAGCCATTTGGCCGAACCGCTTTCAGTGCCGGAGGTGGCCAAATCGCTCGGCGTCTCGCAACGTCAACTGGAACGCCAGTTCCGCCAGAGCATCGGCTGCACGGTCGTTCAGTTCAGTCTAATGCTCCGATTGCAGCACGCGCGGGTCCTTTTGATTGCGACCAGCCTCAGTATCCGCGAAATCGCTACCGCGTCAGGATTTAACACTTTGTCTCATTTTGCGTATTCCTTCGGAAAACACTTCGGACGACGCCCATCTGATTACAGACAAGCCTGGCCCGAACGGGACAATGCGCCCACATGGCCAGGAACACTGGCCTCATTCCTGCAAGCGCTTGAGCAACGCGGCGCGGAAAAAGCCAAGGCCGTGAAACCCGCAACGGGTGGGAACGCTCCGAGTCACAAAAATAAGTAGCTTCCGGCGTTTTGCCATGTCAGCCGAACCTTGTCGCCGGGCTGGAGGGGCAGGTGCCCGCTATTGCTCAACGGCGAGCGGATCGACAGTTCTTCGCCCCATGCCGTGCGGGCCGCAATCAACTGGCAATCGCCAAGAAAGGTCACATCATTTATGGTTGCGGGCAATCCTGCGGCAGCCGCTTCAGGCTGAATGCGAATGTTCTCGGGACGCACCATCAGGACACCATCGCCCGCGCCATCGGCAAGGCCATGCACGGGGACCTGCGCAATGAGCGTCCCATCCGGAAACCGAGCATCGGCGCGTCCAGAGCGCAGGTTCTCGGCCTTCATTTGCAGGAAATTGGAATTGCCCATGAACGCCGCCGAAAAGCGGGTGATGGGATCGTTATACAGCTCGATACCACTACCGATCTGTTCGATTCGGCCATTGTTGAACAGCGCAATTCGATCAGACAGGCGCAGGGCCTCTTCCTGGTCGTGGGTCACATAGAGGATCGTCACGCCGGTTTGCTGATGGACGCGTTTGATTTCAGTCTGGATTTCCTCGCGCAGTTTCTTGTCCAACGCCGACAGTGGTTCATCCATCAGCAGGATGGGCGGATCATAGGCCAGGGCGCGCGCCAGCGCCACGCGCTGTTGCTGCCCACCCGAAAGCGCGGCGGGCATCCTGTCACGGAACCCTTCCAGCCGCACGAGCGCCAACATTTCATCGACGCGCGCGTGGATCTCCTTGGCAGAGCGGCGGCGGACGCGCAGTGGAAAGGCGATGTTTTCCCCCACGCTGAGGTGCATGAAAAGGGTGTAACGCTGAAAAACCATACCAATGTTGCGCTTGTGGCTAGGCAAGCCCAAGATCGAGCGGCCCTCAAGCTGGATGTCGCCCTTGCTGGGTTCCAGAAACCCGGCAAGCATGTAGAGAGTGGTGCTTTTCCCTGATCCGGACGGACCGAGAAACGTCAGGAATTCGCCCCGGGGCACCTCCAGTGAGATATCCTCGATGGCGCGTACCTGACCAAAGGATTTTCCCAGATTCCGGATTTTGAGAAATGCGCTATCGGTCATCGGTCAGCCTTTTTCCGAAGCAATGCGGCCAGCAGCATCATCACCAGCGTGAGGAGGATCAGCAGCGAGGAGGCAGCGGCAATGACCGGCGACAGATCCTGCCGCAGCGACCCCCAAATGCGGACCGGCATCGTCTGAAGCGTCGGGCTGGCCATGAAGATGGCGACGACGACCTCGTCCCAGGATACCAGAAAGCTGAATACCATCGCAGCGAACAGACCGTGGCGGATACTGGGTAGAGTTATGCGCAGACGGGCCTCCCAAGGGCTGGCCCCGCAAAGGATTGCTGCGTCCTCGACCGATTTGTCGAACCCGGCCAAGGCTGCGGAAATCGGAATGATGGCAAAGGGCAACGCCAGCACGGTATGGGCGATGACGAAGCCGAGCAGCGTGCCGTTCAACCCGATCTTGAGAAAGAAAGCGTAAAGCGCTACGGCCACCACGACAACCGGCAGGATCATCGGCGTGAGGAACGCCGCACGTAAGGCTTCGCGCCCGCGAAAGCGACCGCGCACCAGCGCGAAGGACGTCAGAAGGGCCAACAATGTGGAAGAGATCATCACCAACACGCCGATTTTTGCACTGGTCCAGATTGCGGCCATCCAGCGCGGATCGGCGAAAAATTCATGATACCAGCGTAGCGTCCAACCGGGCGGCGGAAAAGCCAGCCATTGTGACGACCCGAATGACAGGGCAACGATAAAAGCCACCGGCAGTATCAGAAACAGCATCACCAGCACGGTGATCAGCACCAAGATCCAACGCAACAAGCCCATGCGGTCAAAACTCAGCAGCATGTCACCCCTCCCGGCCCGGCGCGCCGAATAAGCGGACCTGCAAGGCATAGAGTGCCAGCGTCAGGACAAGCAAGACAAAGGCAGCGGCCCCGCCAAGTCCCCAGTTCAGCAGTGACTGAACCAGTTGCGCAATCAACTCGGCCAGCATCATGTTCGATGTTCCGCCAAGCAGCGCGGGCGTCACGAAATAGCCTAAGGACATCACGAACACGATCAGCCCGCCCGAAAGGATTCCCGGCAGACTGAGCGGTAACAGAACCCGCCGGAATGCCTGCCAGCGCCCAGCACCGCACAGCGACGCTGCCTGTAATACGGCGGGGTCGATGGTGCGCAGCGTAGCCTGAAGCGGAAGGATGAAGAACGGCAGCATGATGTAGACCATACCTATTGTCACGCCGGTCAGGTTGTTGATCAACTGCAAGGGCGTGTCGATGATTCCGAGCGCTTTGAGCGCGCGGTTGATGACGCCCGTCGATTGAAGCAGCACCATCCAGGCATAGGTGCGCGCCAAGAGGTTGGTCCACATTGACAGCAGGATGATGCCAAAGCCAATGGCCGCCCATCGCCCGGGCAGGATCGACAGAAGCCAGGCCACCGGATAGCCCAGCAGGATCGTCACACTAGTCACGACCGAGGCCACCAAGAACGTGTTCCAGAAAATCTTGGCGTAGGTCGTCGTAGCGATGAGCGTTTCGTAGTTCTGCAAGCCCAGTTGCGGTTCGGTGACGGAACGCAGCAAAAGTGAGACCACAGGCACAACGAAGAAGATCGCCAGGAGCAGCATTGCCGGAAGGGCGAGGCCTATGCCCTTGCTACGCAGTCGCGGATTGGTTGTTGCAGTCATCCAAGTAACCCGCTGCCGGAGAACCACCCCGACCGCGTTTCGCGCAATCGGGGTGTGGAGATCATTCAGACGTGATTATTGCGCCTGCCACGCGTACCAACGATCCGCCACTAAGTCGCGGTTGTTACCCCACCATTCCAACCCCAGTGTGACCTGATTGGCACCACCTTCGGGCAGGGTCTGCACGTTGCCGCTGCCGGCGACGCCTCCCTCTACTTCTTCGGCTGTGATGATGTCCATAAACCTTTTCTGGCCTTCTGGCGAAGCAGCTTCAGCAAGAAACTTCATCGCTGTATCCCTGTTCGGGGCGCCCTTGGGGATAACCAGAACATCGGCCGAGGCCAAGTTGCCGTTCCACTGGATTTCGATCGGTAGACCCGAGGCTTGAAGCGGCCACAGCCGGATGTCCCAAAACATGCCGATTGGCGCTTCGCCAGAAGCGATCAACTGCTGCGACTGCGCGCCGCCACCCCACCAGACGATCTGATCCTTGATCGTGTCGAGCTTTGCAAAGGCGCGGTCAAGGTCTAGCGGATAGAGATCCTCGGGGGCTACACCATCGGCCAGAAGGGCAATTTCCAGAGCGCCAGGCGAAGACCATTTGTAGAAGGCTCTCTTGCCGGGAAGCCTTTCGGTATCGAACAAATCGGCCCAGCCTTCGGGTTTGGCGTCGCCGAGAATATCAGTATTGTAGCCCAGCACGAAGCTGAACGGAAACGACGCGACAGCATAATCAGTAACGAAGCGCGGGTCGATTGCATCGCGGTCGATGACCGAGAAATCCAAAGGTTCCAGCAATCCCGCCTCGGCCGCCTGATAGGCAAAGTCGAATTCCACATCAACCGCGTCCCAAGTGACGCTGCCTGCTTCGACCATCGCTTGGAACTTGCCGTAATCCGTCGGACCGTCTTGCACGATATTCACACCAGTCTCAGCCGCCAGCGGTGCACCCCAAGCCTCATATTCGGCGTCTTGAGTGCTTCCCCCCCACGCGGTAAACACCATCGTTTCGGCCTGAGCCATTCCGGTCATCGCTGCCGCGATGCCCGTGGCCAGCGCAATTGATTTTAGGTTCGGCTGCATTGATTTCTCCATCTGTTGTAACAAACCGAGCGCTGACCAGTTGGCTGGGCGGGCTAGGTTGGTTCCCCTGTCGGTGACGTTTGGATGAAAAGAACGTGTTGAGTGTTGAAAAACCGCCATCGCGACATGTGCCGACATCGTTCAGTCCATACGATTGCAAACGGATCTATTGGCCGCAGAAGGCGATTTGCCATGCGCGGCCCGGCACATCAACTAATCGCGTCCAAAAAGGCGTTGACGGCGTCGGAGCCATTTTCACCCCACCAAATCGGGTCGTTGTAGATGATATTGTCGATATTCTGCGCCGAGGTGATGGCGTAGAATTGTTGGTCTTCGGGGACCTGCGCAAAGGCTTCGGGGTTCGATGGGGTCATTCCGAGACACTCGAACAGCGACAACTGCGCGGGAACGGATTGCGCGTTGGCGATGAATTTCATTACCGCCTCGCGCCCAGCCGGATTGCCCTTGGGCACGATATAGGCGCCGGGCATGGCGATGGCCTCGTTCATAACCAGCTTGTAGCGCCCGTCGGTGTCCTTCTCGATGTTGCGAGCCCGGTTCTGGAACAGCATGCCCATCGACACCTCTCCATTCACCACCATCGCATGCGCCTCCGAAGCGGAGCCCCAATAGATGCTGTCGTCCTTGATCGATTTGATCTTGGCCAGCGCCCGGTCCATGTCGAGTGGATAGAGCGCGTCCTTGTCCACGCCATCGGCGATCAACGCCCCCTCAAGCGAACCGTTGCCCCATTTGTAAAGTGAGCGGGTGCCTGGGAAATTCGCGGTGTCAAAGAAATCAGCCCAGCCGTTTGGCGGCGTGTCGCCATATGCCTCGGTGTCGTAGACGAAGGCATAGCCGTAGAGAATGATCGAAACGCCGTATTCCAGCGCATACTGCGGCAGGGTCTTTTCCTTGCTCACGACGTCGTAGTCGATTGTCTCGAGATAGCCTTGCGGCCCCAAGGCCACAGCATCGAAGAGATCGCCGTCGCAAGCATCCGCCGTAACGTTGCCGCTGTCCACCATTTCCTTGATCTTGCCCTGAAGCGGCCCTGACGTGTCGAACCTGAGGGCCATACCGGTCTGCTTTTCGAATGATACGCCCAGCGCCTCGGCCTGGCATTCGGACGATTCACCACCCCAGTTCCAGAAGATGATCTCGTTTGCGGCCGCTTCGGCGTCACCGGCGAAGACAGACGGCAGCGCGACCCCCGCCATTCCGCAAAGCACAAGAAAACCGCGCCGGTCCAGACGCCCGGCCTTGTAGGCTTTGGCCCCATCGGTCAACGTATCGCGCATCATTTGTTTATCGAACATGGTGTCTCTCTCCCCGTTGATCAGACATTTTGCCCAGTTGATGTCGACGTTGTCTGATTCGTCTTCTGCTTCACACCACAACAATGGGGATAGCAGACCCGGAGAGTTACGTTTATTCGCCATTAAGTGTCGAAAAATACGGGGCGCGATCATTTGCGCCGAAACCTGACCCAGGCAAATGCCACGTGGTGATTTGACGTTCGTTGGGCATGGCCGGTCAGCCTTAATGAGAGTTCGCCACGCTTTCCAGCCAATCGCAAAAGGTTTTCACGGCAGGCCGGTCGACCGCAGGCCCTAAAACCGAGTAGTAAAAGCAGTCCTCGACCAGCGTCGGTAAATCCAGCAAGGCGCGTATCTGACCGCTGCTCAGGGCGTCGTGGCAAAGCGCTGGACTGACTAGCGCGACCCCCAGACCGGCAATTGCCATGGTCTGGGCCAGGATCATCGAATCGACGACAAAGGCGGGCGTCGGTGGCACTGAAACATCAAATTGACGTGTCCAGCGGTCCCACCCGTAAAGGGCGCCAACCGTTTCGATCAAGGGCAAACTCCAAAGATCATCGAGTCCAGCAACCGGCCCGCTCAGCGCCGGAGCGCAGACCGGGACGAACTGAATAGGCATCAACAGTTTCGACTGCCGGTCCAACTGCGCATAGCGCCCGAAATGAACTTCGACATCAGCTTTTCTGCTCAGGTAATCGTCCGGCCACAGCGTACTTGTGATCTTGACGGCGATGCCCGGATATACCTCGTTGAAATTTCTCAGTTGAGGGACAAGCCATAGTTGCGCAAAGGACGTAGTGCACGAGACCGAGAC
>JBBKVT010000336.1:0-15581 GCA_037968535.1 Paracoccaceae bacterium | reverse complement strand
GGCGAAGTCTGAAAACCATAGCCGCCCTGACCTGCGACCCAGATGAAGTCGGGATCCTGTGCATCCGGTCCCAAAACCAGCGAGCGGTCAGGCGAGAAGGTTCGCAAACCCGCCCAACTGCTGTCCAGCCGAGTAACCGGCTCTGTCATGAACGCCTCATAGCGCGCCAGACCTTCCGCCAGCACCATGTCATCAGCCCATGCGTCGTGCGGATGGCTTGGATGTTCTTCCGCAGGTGAGACGATCAGCTTGCCAGCGTCAGGCTTGCAATACCATGTTTCGCCGCTGCCGAAAACCAGAGGCCAACCTGAAATGTCATGCCCGCCCGGCGCCGGAATGCGGGCCATCGAACGCCGCAGCGGCGTAAAGCCCAAGGGCGCGATCCCAGCCATTTGCGCAATTTCATCAACCCAGGAACCAGCGGCATTGACCAGAAAACGGGCGTCAAAGTTGTCTGCTGAGGTTGAGACGATCCAGCCAATGTTGGTACGCTCTATGCGTTGAACACGCTGGCCAGTCAGAACTTCACCGCCGTTTGTCCTCACCTCTTTGGCGAAGTTCTGGATCAGTCGGTCGGTGTCGATGTCCCAAGCCTCGGCGTCATAGGCGGCTTGCGTCACGACATCGGCGTTCAGGATCGGGACCATCGCTATCGCTTCGGCTACGCTGATCTGCTTCAACTCCATGTTTACCAAATCCGCCACGAAACTCTCGGCCTCATCTGCACGCGCGACCAGCAACAGGCCGCGTGGCGATAGGACGCCTCCATTTTCGGATGTGAGATAACTCTTGCTGGCTCTGTTCAGCGCGACAGTGGTCGGACTGCCATAGGTTTGCTCGAACAGCGCCGCCGACCGGCCCGACGTGTGATAGCCAAGCCCGGCTTCGGCTTCCAACACGGTGACGCGGCCCAGATGCGCCAACCGTGCGGCGACGGATATTCCGGCAATGCCGCCGCCGACTACCAGATAGTCAATCATGCTTCTTCCAGTCGGTCGGTGGCGGGGGCAGGGGCCGGCGACAGAGCGCTGATGCGGGCGTAGAGGGCATCATCCATTGCAAATCCCAGCGCATCGAGGGACGGTTTCAGTTGTTCGGCGGACCGCGCGCTGATGATCGGCGCCGTCACGGCAGGATTGCGGGCGACCCATGCGACCGCCAGGGTTGCGGCACTGGTGCCAAGCTCGGCGGCGATGCCTGCCAGATCGGCTGCGGCTGCGCGCATCCAGTCGGGGGCGTAACGGGCGGCATACATTTTGTCGGCGTCCAACCGGCCCGACTGCCCGGCTGCGTATTTGCCGGTCAACAGGCCACCGCCGAGAGGCGAATACGGGAAAACGGCGAAGCGCTCGGAACGGGCCATCGGCAGAATCTCGACCTCGACCTGACGTTTGACGAGGTTGTACATCGGCTGCAGTGCGACGATCTCTAGGCCGAAAGATCTGGCGACCTGATTGGCCTTCATCACCTGCCAAGCTGCGTAGTTCGACACACCGATAAACCGGGTCTTGCCGCTTTCAACTAACTTCGCCAGCGTCTCGAATGTTTCCTCAAGTGGCGTCGTGTCATTCCACATGTGGATGTAAAGCAGATCGACTCTGTCCATGCCAAGTCGCTTGCGGCTTTGATCAAACTGACTTTGTATCAGGGCGCGGTCCGATCTGTCGCCGTTGGCGCATTTCGTGGCGATGAACAGTTTGTCGCGTTCCTTCGCTGCGAGGCGGCCAAGTATCTCTTCCGAACGACCTTCGTTGTAGACATAGGCCGTATCGAAAAAGTTGATCCTCGCGTCGCGGCAGGCGGTATACATCGCGGCGGACGCGGACTCATCGGCATTGCGCCCAAATTGCATGGCGCCAAAGCAGAAGCGAGAGATCGGGCTGCCGTCGGGGGCTGTGAGGTTTTGTGTCATGGCGCAGAACGTGACACGCCGGGACGGAAAGGAAAAGGGGCCGGGTGTAGCCCGACCCCAGTTCTGTGTTGACCGGAAAGTCTAGTTTGGAATGTCGCCGGTCAGACCTTCGACGTAGAAACTCATCCCCGCAAGCGTGCCGTCGTCAGCGGTTTCGCCTTCTGCCAACCAGACCGACCCGTCCTGCTTGTTAAGCGGTCCGGTGAACGGGTGGTAAGCCCCCGAGGCAATCGAGTCGCGCAGCGCTTCGGCCTCGGCCTTTACATCGGCGGGAACGGCGTCGGTGATTTCACCGATCTTGACCATGCCCGGCCCGATGCCGTCCCAGGTGTCTTTCGACTCCCATGTTCCATCCAGAACGGCTTGAACGCGTTCAATGTAATAGGGGGCCCAGTTGTCGATGATCGACGAAATACGGGGCTTGGGCGCATATTCCGCCATGTCAGAGGCTTGGCCGAAGGTGTAGACATTGCCGGCCTTTTCCGCCGCAGCTTGTGGGGCAGTTGAGTCCGTGTGCTGCAGGATAACGTCGGCACCCTGTTCGATCAGGGCGGTCGCAGCGTCGGCCTCTTTGGCGGGATCGAACCAAGTGTAGGCCCAGACCACCGAGAACTCGACATCCGGATTGGTTTTCTTGGCGTGAATATAGGCGCTGTTGATGCCGCGGACTACTTCGGGGATCGGGAAAGAGCCGATGTAGCCGATCTTGTTCGACTTGGTCACCTTGCCCGCGATTAGGCCTTGCACCGCCCGGCCCTCATAGAAGCGAGCGGAATAGGTGGATACGTTGTCGGCCCGCTTGAACCCGGTCGCATGTTCGAATTTCACGTTCGGAAATTTGGCTGCAACGTTGATCGTCGGGTCCATGTAGCCGAACGAGGTCGTGAAAATGATGTCAGCCCCGCCCAGTGCCATCTGAGTCAGCGCGCGTTCGGCATCGGCACCCTCAGGCACGCTTTCCTGATAGACGGTTTCCACCTTGTCGCCGAAATGCTCCTCGACCGCCAGCCGGCCCTGGTTGTGTTCGTAGGTCCAGCCGCCGTCGCCGATCGGGCCGACGAAAATGAAACCGGCTTTGACCTTGTCCTGTTGCGCGAAGGCGCTTCCCGCAAGACTGACGGCCAAAACGGCCCCGGCAAGAATTGATCTTCTGTTCATAGTTACTCCCCTTTTGGTATGGGCTTTGCGCCCGGATTCAGCAGCTTGCCCCTAGTGCGAGGCGTGGAAAACGCGGCCCAACGCGGCCGGCGCGCCCAAGGCGGCGCGGCTGCGGTTGGCCGACATGATGACCAGCACAAGGATGGTTATCAGATACGGGCTCATCGACAAGTACTCGACAGGGATTGCCACGCCAGCGGCTTGCAGGTTGAGTTGCAAAACGGTCACCCCGCCGAAAAGATAGGCTCCCAGCAAGACCCGCCACGGGCGCCAGCTTGCGAAAACCACAATCGCCAGCGCGATCCAGCCAGCGCCTGCCGTCATGCCCTCGGTCCACTGAGGCACCCTGATCAGGCTGACATAGGCGCCACCAAGACCCGCACATGCACCACCGAACATGATCGCAAGCATCCGGATGCGAACGACCTTGTACCCAAGTGCATGGGCGGCATCATGGCTTTCGCCGACCGCCCGCAGGATAAGGCCCGCTCGGGTGAATTTGAGGAAGGCCCAGACGGCAGCGACAAGGGCGATCGAGAAATAAACCATCAGATCGTGCTGAAAAACGATCCGGCCGATCACTGGAATGTCGGAAAGAAGCGGCACTTCGAAATCGACGGTGACCGGGGCCTTGATCCCGACGTAGCCTTGGCCGATCAGCGACGACAGCCCCAAGCCGAACAATGTCAGGGCAAGGCCGGTCGCGACCTGATTAGAAAGAAGGTATTGCGTAAGGAATCCAAAAAGCAATGACAACACCGCGCCGCCAATGGCTGCGCAGACAAACCCCACTGCCGGGCTTCCGGTTTCGACGGCTATGACAAAGCCACACACTGCCCCGGTGATCATCATGCCTTCGACGCCGAGGTTCAGAACGCCTGCCTTCTCGGCGATCATTTCGCCGAGGGCGGCAAGCAAGATCGGTGTAGAGGCGACCATGATCGAGGCCAGAAGAATGAGCGGGTTGATCGAGGACAGGTCCATCATGCGGCCTCCGTCTTGCCAAAGCGTATGCTGAAATTGGTCAGCACATCGACTGCCAAGAGGAAGAACAGCAGCATCCCCTGCAGAAGTTGAATCGCTGCCGCCGGAAGCCCCAGCGTGCTTTGCGCAGCTTCTCCGCCGATATAGGTCAGTGCCATAAGCAGGCCCGCCAGCAATATGCCCACAGGGTGCAGGCGACCGAGAAAGGCAACGATGATCGCAGTGAAACCGTAGCCGGAGTTGAAGTCGATCGTGATCTGGCCTGCCGGTCCCGTGACCTCGAAAAGGCCCGCGAGTCCCGCCAGCGCCCCCGATGTGCCAAGGCAGAATAGGATCAGGCGCGACGGGTTTACGCCCGCAAACCGCGCCGCTCGGGGGCTTTGACCCGTGACCCGGATCTGGAAGCCCAGGATGTGGCGCGCCAGGAGCACGTAGGCGAAGATCACGGCGATGAGGGCCGCAACGACGCCCCAGTGAATGCCGGCGCTTTCGATCAGGTAGTCGTTGTGTGCTGCCGGGAAGTCCTTGAAATTCCGGCTGCCGGGAAAACCCCTGCCGTCAGGGTTTCGCAACAGGCTGGACGAGACTGACGCCAGCATCGACTCGGCCACGTACACAAGCATCAGCGACACAAGGATTTCATTGGTGCCGAAGACGACCTTGAGGGTCGCGGGGATCATCGCCCACGCCCAGCCGCCAAGGGCGCCCGCGAGGATCATCAGCGGGAAGATCAAAACGTTATCAGTCGGGTAAAAGGCAAGCCCCACGCCCGCGCCGCAGATTGCGCCGACGATGTACTGACCCTCGGCCCCGATGTTCCAGATTCCAGCGCGAAAGCCGAGTGAGAGTCCGATAGCGATCAGGATCAAAGGCGCGGCCTTAACCAGAAGTTGCCCGCGATAGTAAAATGCGAATTCGCCAAAGACCGGATCCCAGAAAATCGTGCGGATCGCTTCGACCGGATTCTTGCCGAGAAAGGCGAAAAGTATGCCCCCGGCGATCATCGTCAGCACGACCGCAAGCGGCGGCGTCAGCAGTGTCCACATGCGCGAGGGCGAGGGACGTTTTTCAAGCGTCAACATGAGCCACCTCCATGTCATGCGCACCGCCCATCATCAGGCCGATCTCGTCCACCGTCAGTCCCTTGGCGGGTCGAGGCGGCGTCAGCCGGCCCTCGTTCAACGCGGCGAAACGGTCAGAGATCTCCATCAGCTCGTCGAGATCCTGGCTAATGCAGATGACTGCGGCACCCTTGGCCGCGATGTCCAGCAGCGCCTGACGGATCGCAGCGGCGGCAGAGGCATCGACACCCCATGTCGGCTGATTGACGACCAGCACATCGGGGTCTTGCAGCACCTCGCGGCCAATGACGAATTTCTGCAGATTGCCGCCGGAAAGCGACCTGGCAGCATTGTCGGGGCCGGGTGTGCGGACGTCGAATGCCTTGATGATCTCTTTGGCGAATTCCCTGGTCGCACCCCACTTCAGAAAGCCGCGATTGGTAAGGTTGCGGCGGATCGTGGCGGTCAATGCGGCGTTTTCTGTAAGACTCATGTCGGGTGCCGCAGCATGACCCAGCCGCTCTTCGGGGGCGGCCAGCAAACCCATCGCTCGACGGGCATTGGGGCCAAGGTCGCCAATCTCCTTACCCTTGAGCCGCACCGAGGCGCGCGGTGCAAGGCTTTCGCCGGACAGCGCCGCCAGCAACTCGTCCTGCCCGTTGCCCGCCACTCCGCCGATGCCCAGAACTTCGCCCGCCCTGACGGCCATCGAAACGTCCTTCAGCGACGTGCCGAAGGGGTTGACGGATTTCACAGACAGGTTCGTCAGTTCCAGCAGCACCTCGCCCAGATCGGCGGCATCGCGGCTGGGCGTATGCAGCGTCTGGCCGACCATCATCTCGGCGAGTTGCCGCGCTGAGCTTTCGCGTGGATTGGTGGTGCCCACGACTTTGCCAAGTCGCAGGATCGTGGCGCTGTCGCAGAGCGAGCGGATCTCTTCCAGCTTATGCGATATATAGAGAATCGCGGTGCCCTCGTGGCTGAGTTTTCGCAATGTCTCAAAGAGGATAAGGACCTCTTGCGGGGTCAGCACCGACGTCGGTTCATCCATGATCAGCAATTTCGGGTCTTGCAGCAGGCAGCGGATGATCTCGACCCGCTGACGCTCGCCTGCGCTGAGTTCGCCGACCAGCCGTTCTGGATCGAGTGGCAGGCCGTAAGTTTCCGAGACCTCGCGGATACGCTCTGACAATTGGCGCATGGGGGGCGGGTTTTCCATGCCGAGGGCGACGTTTTCTGCGACGTTCAGCGCCTCGAACAGCGAGAAATGCTGGAAGACCATCGCGACGCCCGTCGAGCGCGCGACATGCGGCGTTGCGGGTTCGTAGGGTTTACCGTTCCACGTCATCCGCCCCGAGTCCGGCTGCACCAGACCGTAGATCATCTTGACCAGCGTGGACTTTCCCGCACCGTTCTCGCCCAGCAATGCATGGACCTCACCGGGCGTGACGCTGAACGAGACCTGATCGTTCGCGACGACGCCGGGATAGGCCTTCGTCAACCTCTCGACCGCCAGAAGCGACTGTACATTTTCCATTAACTCACCCTGTCCCTTTTGGCCTCTGTTTGGGCCTTTCGCGAAAGTAGCTGTGCTGCGACGCCGATGGCAATCGCTTGCGGATGCTTGCCCAGATCGGGCTGCCCGATGGGGCAGCGGATGCGGGAAATCTGCGCATTGGAATGGCCAAGCTGCCGCAGCCTTTTGCGGAAGCGGGCCCATTTGGAGCGCGATCCGATCAGGCCTGCCGCACCAAAGCCTTGGTCGAGCAACCGGTGGCAGAGGTCCAGATCGAGCGCGTGGGAATAAGTCAGGATCAGGTGGCTGGCATCGGTCGGGGCATATTTCACAAGGTCGCCGGGATTGGCGGCGACCAGTTGTGTCACATCCGACGGGACAGCGTCCGGAAAGCGGTCGTGGGCGGTGTCGATCCAGGTCAGATCGTGCAGGCCCAATGGCTGCAGGACGGAGATCAGCGCCCGACCGACATGGCCGGCCCCGAAAATCCAGAGCGGTTCGCGCGCAGGTGTCACAGGTTCGAGCAGCCAACCATCGGCAAAGATCAGGCCGAGCGGTTGACGGGCGTTGCGAGCCGCAGAAATCCGGCGCTGGAGGGCGAGCGGCACGTCGCCAGCGCCTTCAATGCGCCGCAAGTAGTCCGGTTCGGTTAACGTGGCGACCTGCGTTGCGTCGAACGGCTCGGACACCAGCGTCACGGCGCCGCCACAGCATTGGCCGAGTGCTGGGCCGAGCGGCACGCGATCAATGCGGGCGGTGGTGAGTGCGCGGGCGCGCCGTGCAGCCTCGAATTCCAGTGTGCCGCCGCCGATTGTGCCACTTTGGCCAGTGTCCCAAACCAGCATCGCGGTCCCACGTTCGCGAGGCACTGAACCCGAGACATCGGCGATCACGACCCGCACGACGGGACCGTGATTGGACACGGCATCGCGCAAGGCGCTCAGATCGAAGCTCATGATCGCACCCTGTCGAGCGTCGTCAGAATGCGTTCCGCCGTGGCAGGTGCATCGATCGACGGATAGGATTTCCCGCAAGAGGAAATCGCGTCCGAGAGCGCCATAAGCACAGAGATTCCCAGCATAAAAGGCGGCTCGCCCACGGCCTTGGACCTGTAGATCGTATCTTCACGGTTCTGCCCGTCATAAAGGCTGACGTTGAAGACGTCTGGCCGATCCGAACAGGCGGGGATCTTGTAGGTCGAGGGGGCGTGGGTTCGTAGTCGGCCCTTGTCGTCCCACACCAGTTCCTCGGTCGTTAGCCAGCCCGCACCTTGCACGTAGCCGCCCTCGATCTGGCCGATGTCGATGGCGGGGTTCAGCGAGGTGCCGCAGTCGTGTAGGATGTCGGTCCGCAGGATGCGGTTTTCGCCTGTGAGCGTGTCGATGACGCATTCGGTGACCGCTGCGCCATAGGCGAAATAGTAGAACGGGCGGCCTTTTCCGGTGATCCGGTTCCACTCGATTTTCGGGGTTTTGTAGAAACCGGTGGCCGACAGGCTGATGCGGTTTTCGTAGGCGAGCTTGACCGCCTCGACAAAGGTCAAAGTCTCATTTCCGACGTGCAGCAAACCGTCTGCAAAACGTATGGCACGTGTCTGGTATCTTTGCCCGATGAAATCCGCGATCCTGTCGCGGATCGTGTCACAAGCGGCCTTGACGGCCATGCCGTTCAGGTCAGAGCCGGACGATGCGGCGGTGGCCGAGGTGTTAGGCACCTTGGCGGTATCGGTGGCGGTGATCTTGACCGAAGAGACATCGACGCCAAAGGACGCGGCGGCGACCTGCGCCACCTTCTGGAACAGACCCTGTCCCATCTCGGTGCCGCCGTGGTTCATGTGGATCGACCCGTCCTGATAGACATGCACCAACGCGCCGGCCTGATTGAGATGGGTCAGGGTGAAGCTGATGCCGAACTTGACTGGGGTCAGGGCGATGCCTTTCTTCAGTACTTCGTTCTTGGCATTCCAGTCGGCCACGGCCTTGCGGCGGGCACGGTAGTCCGAGGTTTGTTCCAGTTCGTCGCAGAGCCGGTTCAGGATGAAATCCTCAACCGCCATATGATAGGGCGTCGTCTGGGCGGCTGCGGCCGGGGCAGGTGGGTTGCCCGCGACCGGCGGCGCCCCGCGCGAGGCAAGATCGGCGGAAGCGTCGCCGGGCAAGCCGCGGCCTTCATCTGTGACGGGATCGGCGGGGGCAGCCGTGTCGCCCGCGGCGTCGGCGTAGAAATTTGCGCGCCGCACGTCATAGGGGTCGCGGCCGACGGCATGGGCGATATGGTCCAGCACCCGCTCGATCGCCAGCATCCCCTGCGGCCCGCCAAAGCCGCGATAGGCGGTGGCGGATTGGGTGTTGGTCTTCAGCCGGTGGCTTTCGATCCGAGCGGCGGGCAGGTTGTAGGCATTGTCGGAATGCAGCATCGCGCGGTCGGCGACGGGCAAGGACAAATCCTGCGCCCAGCCGCAGCGGGCGTATTGCAGGAAGTCGATCCCTGCGATCCGGCCTTCGTCATCGAAGCCCACGTCATAGTCGATGCGGAAATCGTGGCGTTTGCCGGTGATGATCATGTCGTCGTCGCGGTCATAGCGCATCTTGCAGGGCCGCCCGGTCAGACGCGCGGCAACGGCACAGCCGACGGCCAGCGCGTTGCCCTGGCTTTCCTTGCCGCCGAAGCCGCCACCCATCCGCCGGATCTCGACCCGCACCGCGTTCATCGGTATGCCGATGGCCTCGGCAACCTTGTGCTGGATCTCGGTCGGGTGCTGGGTCGAGGAATGAACCAGCATGTCGCCGCCTTCCTGCGGCAGCGCAAGGGCGGCCTGACCTTCGAGGTAGAAGTGTTCCTGACCGCCCATCTCGATCCTGCCTTGCAGGCGGTTCTTGGCGGTTTTCACGGCGGCGGCGGTGTCGCCCTTGGACCAGATGATCGGGCCATCCTCGAACCGGCTGTTGGCCTTCAGCGCGGCCTCGATGGTCAGCAGCGCGGGCTTTTCGGCGTAGTCGATCTTTCCCAGCCGCGCGGCCTTGCGGGCAGCGAGGTGGGTTTCAGCGATGATCATGAAGATCGGCTGTCCGACATAGTGAACGGTGCCGGTGGCCAGAAGTGGTTCGTCGTGGTTCGAAGGTGACACGTCGTTGGCGAAGGGAAGGTCGTCGGCGGTCAAAACGGCGATAACGCCCGGCGCGGAGCGCACCGCCGTCAGATCAACAGAGGTGATATCGCCGTGCGCAACTGTCGAAAGGCCAAACGCCAGGTGCAGGCAGTTCGCGGGCACCGGAATGTCGTCGACATAGCGTGCCTGGCCGGTGACATGCAGCGGGGCGGCGTCGTGGGGTAGGGCCCTTGCGACGGTCATGGCGCGACCTCTAGCACACGGGTCGGCTGGCCCTGATCTTCAAGGAAGTAGCGCAGAAGCATGTTCTTGGCGGTCTTCATTCGGTAGGCGGCAGAGGCGCGCATATCAGACATCGGGGTGAAATCGTCATCCATCGCCGCCATTGCGGCCTCGACCGTTTTGCGGGTCCAGGGCTGGCCGAGCAAAGCCGCCTCGGCGGCCTGAGCGCGTTTCGGGATGCCGGCCATGCCGCCGAAGGCGATGCGCGCCTCGGAGACCTTGCTATCGTCGATGCGGATCGACAGGCAACCGCAGACCGCCGAAATATCCTGATCGAAACGCTTCGACAGCTTGTAGCACTTTAGCCGGTTGGGCTGGCGGGCAAAACTGACGGATTCGACGAATTCGCCCTTGGCGCGGTCCTGCTTGCCGTAGTCGAGGAAGAAATCCTGCAATGCCAAGTCGCGGCGTTTGTCGCCTTTGCGCAGATGCAGCGTCGCGTCGAGCGCAATCAGTGCGGGTGGGCTGTCGCCGATGGGTGAGCCGTTGGCGATATTGCCGCCAATGGTCGCCGCATTGCGGACCTGGACCGATCCGTAGCGGCGCAGCATCTCGGCGAAATCGGGGTGCAAGGGCGCGATGGCGTGCATCACGTCGGTCACGCTGGCGCAAGCGCCGATGCGGACGGTGTCGTCGGTGATCTCGATGTTCCTGAGGTCTTCGACCCCGTTCAGGAATGCCACTTGCGGCAACTCGTCGAGCCGCTTGGTAACCCAGAGGCCGACGTCGGTCGCGCCTCCGATCAGGACGGCATCGGGATGCGCGGCGTACCATTTCGCAAGCTCATCGGAAGAGGCGGGCAGGGCATAGTCGGTGCCGGCGGTGTCGAGCGCGGCCAAATCCTCGGTCATCCAGTCCGGCACGAGGACGGATTCGGCGGCTTCGGCGGCGCGGACGATAGGTGCATAGCCGGTGCAGCGACAGAGGTTGCCGGCAAGCTGATCGTCGTGATCGGTACGGCCATTCTTGTGCGCGGTGGCCATCGAGACCACGAAACCTGGCGTGCAGAAGCCGCATTGCGAACCGTGATGCTCGATCATCGCGGATTGCACAGGGTGCATCTGGCCATCGGGGCCGGAAATACCCTCGACGGTGCGGACCGCCTTGCCGTGCAGTTGCGGCAGAAAGAGGATGCAGGCATTGACCGCACGACTGCCGCGTTGGTCGGTGACCATCACAGTGCAGGCGCCGCAATCGCCTTCGTTACATCCCTCTTTGGTGCCTTTCAGCCCGCGGATTTCCCGCAGCCAGTCCAGCAATGTCCGTGTCGGGGCCTCCCCTTCGACGCGAACCGTCTCTCCGTTCAGAAGAAACTGCACTCCCATGTCGTTTATCCGCCGCTTTCTTTTCAATCAGACCTGCGGCGCGACTGCCCGATGCGGCGTAAAGCAGAGGCGCGACCCGTTGACTGTCGTGTAGCAAAGCGTGAAAAAACCGTTCTGGCAAGAAATGATTCTTTTGCGGAACCTAAAGGTCTTTCAAATATCCCCGAAGGGTCGGACGAAGCTTTCGCCCGGTGATGCGCCGACGTAGAGTGGACCGATGAGCAGTTCCCCCCGATTCATTCACCTGCGTGTTCACACCGAATATTCCCTGCTGGAAGGGGCGGTGCCGGTCAAGACACTGGCGGGGCTTTGCGCGGCAAACGGGATGCCCGCAGTCGCCGTCACCGACACCAACAACATGTTCGCGGCATTGGAATTTTCAGTGGCGGCGACTGCAGCGGGGGTTCAGCCGATAATTGGCTGTCAGGTCGATCTGGCCTTTGATCCCGCAGGATCCGGGGAACGCGCGCGCCCGCCTGCGCCCGTGGTGTTGTTGGCGCAGGACGAGGCCGGATATGGCAACCTCCTGAAGCTGAATTCCTGCCTCTATCTCGACAAGGGCGGCGAGTTGCCGATGCTGACGGTCGAGGAACTGGCGGTGCATTCGGAAGGGCTGATTTGCCTGTCGGGTGGGCCGGACGGGCCGGTTGGACGGTTCCTGCAACAGGGGCAGGGGCCGAAAGCGCAGACGCTGATGACGCAGCTGGCGGCGATCTATCCGGGGCGGCTTTACGTCGAATTGCAGCGCCACCCCGGCGATGCCGGCCAGCCCGAGCCCGAGCGTCTGACCGAACGCGGCTTCGTCGAGATGGCATATGCGATGGACTTGCCGCTGGTGGCGACCAACGATGTCTATTTTCCCAAGCCCGACATGTACGAGGCCCATGACGCATTGATCTGCATCGGGCAGGGCGCCTATGTCGATCAGCAGGAACCGCGCCGCCGGTTGACTCCGCAGCACTATTTCAAGTCGCCCGAGGAAATGGCGACGTTGTTTGCCGACCTGCCGGAAGCCATCGAGAACACCGTCGAGATCGCCCGCCGCTGCGCCTATGCCGCACAAAAGCGCGACCCGATCCTGCCGAGATTCGCCGATGACGAGGTGCAGGAACTGCGCCGTCAGGCCGTCGCCGGGTTGAAGGAGCGGCTTGCGGTGATCGAACCCTCTGCGCCTGTCGAGGAGTATGAGAAACGGCTTGAATTCGAGCTGGGCATCATTGAAGGGATGGGTTTTCCGGGCTACTTCCTGATCGTTGCCGACTTCATCAAATGGGCCAAGGATCACGAAATTCCGGTGGGGCCGGGACGCGGGTCGGGTGCCGGTTCGCTTGTGGCTTATGCGCTGACGATCACCGATCTCGATCCCTTGCGGTACAGCCTGCTCTTTGAACGCTTCCTGAACCCCGAACGGGTTTCGATGCCGGATTTCGACATCGACTTTTGCATGGATCGCCGGGAAGAGGTGATCCAGTACGTGCAGGTGAAGTACGGTCGCGACAAGGTAGCCCAGATCATCACCTTCGGCGCGCTGTTGTCGAAGGCGGCCGTCCGCGACGTGGGCCGGGTCTTGCAGATGCCGTATGGGCAGGTCGACCGGATTTCGAAGATGATCCCCGTCGAAGGCGTCAAGCCGGTCAGCATCGAGAAGGCGTTGGCAGATGAGCCGCGACTGCGCGAAGAGGCGAGGAACGAGGAGGTCGTCGACCGACTCTTGAAATACGGCATGCAGGTCGAGGGGCTATTGCGGAACGCCTCGACCCATGCCGCAGGCGTCGTCATCGGTGACCGCCCGCTCGATGAACTGGTGCCGCTCTATCAGGATCCGCGATCCGATATGCCCGCCACCCAGTTCAACATGAAATGGGTCGAGGCGGCGGGGCTGGTCAAGTTCGACTTCCTTGGTCTCAAGACCCTGACCGTGATCCAGAACGCGCTGGATTTGCTGAAACAGCGCGGTGTCGAGATCGATATCAACCTGATCCCGCTGGACGACCCGAAAAGTTACGAGCTTTACGCCAGCGCCAAGACGGTCGCGGTATTCCAGGTGGAAAGCTCTGGCATGATGGATGCGCTGCGGCGAATGAAGCCCACGTGCATCGAGGATATCGTGGCGCTTGTGGCGCTTTATCGCCCCGGCCCGATGGAGAACATACCAACCTATTGCGAAGTCAAGAACGGGCTGAAGCCGCTCGAATCCATCCACCCGCTGATCGACCATATCCTCGAGGAAACCCAAGGCATCATCGTCTACCAGGAACAGGTGATGCAGATCGCGCAGGAAATGGGGGGCTATAGCCTTGGTGGCGCCGACCTGCTGCGCCGCGCGATGGGCAAGAAGATTGCCGAGGAAATGGCCAAGGAGCGTCCGAAGTTCGAGGCTGGGGCCAAGGCCAACGGCGTCGATCCGAAAAAGGCGCGCGAGGTCTTCGACCTTCTGGAGAAGTTCGCCAACTACGGCTTCAATAAATCGCATGCCGCCGCTTATGCCGTGGTCAGCTATCAGACTGCATGGCTGAAAGCGAACCACCCAGTGGAATTCATGGCCGGCGTGATGAACTGCGATATCCACCTGACCGACAAGCTGGCGACCTATGCCGAAGAGGTCCGGCGCGGGCTGGACCTGGAAATCGTGCCGCCCTGCGTGAACCGGTCGGAAGCGACGTTCAGCGTTTCCGAGGGTCGCGTGGTCTATGCGCTGGGTGCGCTGAAAAACGTTGGTGCCGAGGCGATGAAGCTGATCACCGAGGCGCGGGCGGACAAGCCGTTCGTGAATCTCTTTGACGTCGCGCGCCGGGTTGACCTCAAGCGTGTCGGCAAGCGTCCGATGGAGATGTTGGCACGCTCTGGCGCTTTCGATCAGCTTGATCCGAACCGGCGCCGGATCTTCGACAGTCTCGATGCGCTGGTCAACTATTCCGCCGCGATTCACGAGCAACGCAATTCCAGCCAGGTCTCGCTGTTTGGCGAGGCGGGCGATGATCTGCCCGAACCGCGTTTGTCACCAGTTGAAGACTGGCTGCCGAACGAACGCTTGGCCGAAGAGCACAAGGCGATCGGGTTCTACCTGTCGGGCCATCCGTTGGACGACTACATGCTGCCGCTGAAACGCCAGGGCGTGATGACGCTGGCCGAGGTGGCGGCACAGGCAGAGCGCGCCCCGCATGTCGCCAAGATGGCCGGGTCGATCAGCGGCCGCCAGGAACGCAAGTCGGCGCGCGGCAACCGGTTCGCCTTCGTGCAGCTTTCCGACCCGACCGGGCTTTACGAGGTGACGGTGTTTTCCGACACGCTGGAAGCTGCGCGGGATTTCCTGGAGACCGGGTTGAACGTGGTCCTGACGGTCGAGGCGACGATGGAGTCGGAACAGCTGAAACTGCTGGCGCGGTCTATTGCACCCATCGACTCGGTCGCCGACCGGGCGGGTGGCATGGGGTTGAAGGTTTTCGTCGATCAGGAAGCCGCGATCTTCAGCGTGAAGTCGCTCTTGGACCGTATGACCGACGGCAAGACTGCGCGGGCCAGAGGGCCTTTGACGTTCTGCGTCTACGACAAGGCGTCAGGGGCGGAATATGACGTGACGCCGAATAGGCAATTCGCGCTCAATCCGCAGGTCAAGGGCGCGATCAAGTCCTTGGGTGGCGTGGTGATGGTCGAGGATATCTGACCGGGCATCGGCATTAGGTAGAGCGTTACCAGTGCGGTGGACGTTGGTCGGCCAGGGGGACGGAGCCGCCCTCTTGTAATTCGCGCTCTGCCTCGCGCTCCATCAGCATCGCATGCTTGCGCAGCAACTGCAGGATCTGATCCTCTTGCCGCGCCACGATGTCCGACAGGTCGTCGGTGACGCGGGTCAGATGCGCAACTTGTTCTTCCAGCCGTGTAATGCGTTCGTCCATTGCAGTCCTCCGCTGGTCCGCAGCCTGCTTGCCCCGCTGCTGCCCTTCGGCTAGACCGCGCCGCGACGGATCGCAAGGAAAAGACCGATGGCAAAGGATAAAAAGCAGCCCCGGCCCAAGGCCGAGACGCCCAAGGGCTTTCGCGACTATTTTGGCGCGGACGTGACCGGGCGCAAGGTCATGCTGGACCAGATCGCCGAGGTTTACCATCGATACGGGTTCGATGCGCTGGAAAGTTCCGCTGTTGAGACGGTCGAGGCGCTGGGCAAGTTCCTGCCCGATGTCGATCGCCCCAATGCCGGCGTGTTCGCGTGGCAAGAAGATACCGAAGGCGACAA
>JBBKVT010000335.1:0-3695 GCA_037968535.1 Paracoccaceae bacterium | reverse complement strand
ACATCTGACAGAAAGACTCGGATGACGGCTTGGAGCCCTTTTGAGACATCGGTGACATATACCAGGTTAGCGTGGAGTGAGAGGCGATCCGTTCCACATGGTATAGACTCATCTTAGCTAACGCCTGTCAAATCGATCCTCGGCGACCGCAGTCACTTGATGCCGCCTCCGAAGCCACGGGTAAGTCCTTTTTGAACAAAGCCGACCATGAGTAGAATGGGAAGTGACGCCAGCAGGCCGACGGCGGACAGTTTGCCCCAGAACGTTTCGTCTTCCGTGATCAGGGTCGCGATGAACGTCGGCAGTGTGAAATTCTCGGGCGACTGGATAAACAGGAGCGCATAGGCAAATTCGTTCCAACTCAGAATCGCAAGGAATACCGATGTCGCGATCAGTCCAGGCATCATGACGGGCAGGACGATCGAACGCAACCGCCGGAAAAGCGAGGCGCCATCGACGAGTGCGGCCTCTTCGTATTCAACGGGAACGTCGCGGACGAACCCCAGCAACATCCAGATTGCGAACGGCAGGGCATAGACCTGATACACGATGATCAGCCCAGCCAGAGTATCCAGAAGCCCCATAGAGCGGAGAACCTGGTACAGGGGTATGGCAAGCGAGATCGGCGGTGTCAGCTTGACTAGCAGAACGAACATCAGAAAGACGATGTCAAGACCAGCAGGGAACCTTAGTCTCACCAGCGCGTAAGCCGCGGGGAAGGCTGCAATGAGCGCTAGAGTCGTCGTTCCGACCGCGACGATCAGGCTGTTCATGGCCTTGCCCATAAGGTCCGCCTCGATCAGCTCACGATAATGCTCGAGCGTGATCTGTGACGGGATGAGCGAAATGGACGTTGACACATAGTCGATCGGCGGGCGAACCGATGTCGTTATCATCCAGACGATCGGAACCAGGAATACCGCCGTCACCAGGTATGTCAGCCCGATGCGAATTTTATCGTGACGCTTGCGGACCATCATTTGTCTCCGACGAGCTTGTATGCATAGACAAGCGCAAGAAGCCCAGAAATCACGACCATAATGATCGCTGCAGCCGAGGCTGCTCCGACGTCGAAGAATTTGAAGCCCAGCCGATAGACATACATTGAGAGTGTTTCCGTCGCCAGCCCTGGTCCGCCGCCGGTCAGCGCATAGACCTTGTCAAATATTTTGAACGCATCGACACTCCGCAGCAAGGCAGCTAGGAAAAGGTAGGGGATGATTAGAGGAAGCGTTATCCCGAAAAACACATGCCGGGGACCTGCACCGTCCACGCTCGCGGCTTCGTAAATCTCCTCGGGGATGGATTGTAGTCCCGCCAGGATGATCAGGAATGTCAGCGGCGAGGTCTGCCAGGCATCGACCATGACAAGCGACAACATCGCGATGTCTGGATTGAACAGCCACTCGACAGGGGGCAGTTCGACGGCTCGCAACAAATTGTTGAGATAGCCGAAATCGTAATGGAACCAGGCCCGCCAGATTGCCGTCACGACCATGGTGGACAACACATACGGGGCCAGCAGCGCAGGTATGACGAACCGGCTTCCGGGCAGCCTTCCGTTTACCATCAGCGCCAGCATCAACCCGATGCCGACCTCGCTGACCGTCGCGAGCACGGCAAATACGAGTGTGTTCCAAGCCGCCGTCCGAAAGAACCGATGGCCGAACAGCTCGGAATAGTTCTCGGTGCCGACATAGGTCGCACCTTCGAAGCCGTAGTCGGTTGCAAAGAGAGAAAGCGCAAGGACCCTTGCCAGCGGATAGATGGTGAGCGCCAAAAAGAGTACGATAGCCGGCGATAAAAGCGCGAGCGCCAATAGGCCGCTTTTCCTGTGCATGGGTTCCTGCCCCTCAAAAAACGGATGCCCGGCACTTTGCCGGGCATTCTTTTTTCCTGACCCGGTTAGCGACTCAGCGCCTTGGCAATCTGCGCATCGGCTTCCTCCAAGGCGACTTCAGGGCTGAGGTCACCAATGAGCGCAAGCTGCAGGTAGTCGCCGAGGATCGTCTCCACCCTGTTCCACTGCTTAATGCGTGGGCGTGGTTTCGCGACTTCAAGCGCAGCAAGCTGGTTGGGGTACCAGCGATACTTCGCAACGACTTCGGGATCTGCGTAGACGCTCGCGCGGGTCGGAGGCTGGCCGATTTCCAGCGCGAGCTTCTTCTGGAACTCTGCGGATGTAACGAAATCGATGAAGTCACGAGCACGCTCCGGGTGTGGCGCATCAGCCGGCACCGCAAGAAGCCAGGACCCCAGCATCGGGCTGGAACCCACGGTCTCCCCCGGGGCGGCAACGACCTCGATCTTGCCGGGGACACGGGACTTCTCTGGGTCATCCAGAGACGGAGCCCAGGATGGCCATAGCTCTATCGACATCGCGGTTGTGCCCTGCATGAGCGCATCGCGGACTTCCGACGAGTTGTACATTTCGACGCCCTTCGGCGCATATTCCTTCAGTTCAAGGTAGAGGTTGAGAGCCTCGAGCGCTTCGGGACTGTCGAGAGCCGCCTCGCCATCGTCGCCGACAACCTGGCCGCCATGCGCCCAGAGGATCGGCAGGAAGCCGGTAACGATAGGGTTGGCCTTCATGCCGCGGAACACGACCCCGGACACATCTTCATTTTCTTCGGAGACCTTCTTGGCGGCGGCGACTACATCCGTCCACGTCTCCGGACGATCCATGAGGTCCGAGCGATAGGCGAACATCTCGACATTGCCGACGAACGGCACTGCGTAGAGCGTGCCGGTTCCGACGGGATAGCGCGAAACGGCGACGGTCGCGCTCACGAAGTCTTCATCGATGCCTCCCCCCAAAACATCCAGATCGGCCAGCCAGCCCTGCGACATGAACTCTGTCGCCCATGTGTCATCCAGCATGATGACGTCATATGCGGCAGCGTTCTCCCGCATGGAGATTGTCACTTTTTCGAGCAACCCGTCGTAGGGCAGTTCCAGACGGTCGATCTCGAGGCCGGAGTTCTCGGCCTGATAGGCCTCGACCGCCATGCCAAGCGCCTCAGCATAGCCTCCATCGCGGCCGGCGATGACCAGATCGGCTGCAGCGGCCACCGATACCGTCAGCGTCGCGGCCACCGTCAGTGCAGCCACATTCCTTTGAAAAGTCATGTCTCCTCCTCTCGTCCTTCGCGGACAGTTACATTCAAAGCTCATAAAACGGTTTCGCCCAGACCGCAAAACCAGACCTAAAAAGCGATAATAACACTATGCAATTTTCTTGAAAGCGTTTTCTCATAATGCCATAGAACTAAGATGAAGCGAACGACCATCAAGGATGTTGCTGCCTTTGCCGACGTATCGCCGGCGACGGTGAGCCGCGTATTTTCCAGGGAGCCGTCGGTGGCCGCCAACATTGTGGCAAGGGTGCGCGCCGCCGCCGATACGCTGAACTACCGGCCCAGCATGATGGCGCGCAGCCTTACCGGTTCGCAGACCAACCTCGTGGCTCTGGTGGTCGGCCGACTGCACAACCCATTCGATGCTCATCTGGTCGAGGCTCTTTCACAAGGCCTTCAGAGATTTGGCCGGAGGTTGCTGGTCGTGCCGGCCGACTATGGCGAGAACGACCCCGGCGCGATGGTGGCACTGGATTACCAAGGCGACGGTGTGATTGTCGCCGCCGGACATCTGTCCAAGAATTCCGCCAGCAGGTTTGCCCAACTGGGCGTTCCGGT
>JBBKVT010000334.1:0-3016 GCA_037968535.1 Paracoccaceae bacterium | reverse complement strand
GCGCCTCGATGATGACCGGAAAGCTTTGGTCCCGAACCCAGTGCACGGCATGGTCCGGCAAGTCCGCCGCATCGATCTGCAGATGGCTCAGATCCCCCATCACCAGACGCAACAGCGGCAAGTGGCACAAGGTGCCATAGAAGTACAACGAGTGCACCCGCCCTAGCTCCAGCGTTTCGCCGTCCACTCGGCCAGCCAGCCACCGAACAAGCCGCCGATCACAAGGGTGCCGATGATTTCGGGAGTGCTGATCAGCTTGAGGTAGTCAATGGCAATGCCGATCATTGCCTTGATCGCTTGCATCGGGCCATCGAACCGGCTTTTCAACGAAAGGTCCAGCATTTCGTAACTGGAAAAGATCAGCACACCCCAAAACACCAGAAGCGCCGAGGTTGTCAGGCCGTAACCCAATGCCGAACGCAACCCGTCGCCGGCCTTTGCCCCCGCCATTGTCCAGCCGGAAATCCAGCCAACGATGGCCATTGTCTCATTGAACCAACCGGTTTGGGTGCCCTCGGGCAACAGCGGCTTGACCAGATCGCTGGCGAACCATCCCAATGCGGCGAAAAAGACGGCGGCGACTAGTCTTGCGGCGGTGGGCATCGAGGTCAGGCCGATCTTGTGACGGTTATTTGCGTTACATCGCAGTTTCCGCTCTGGAAGGACGCAGCACAAGAGGTCAGGTAAAAATTCCACATCCGGCGAAATCGCTCGTCAAAGCCCAGGCCGGCAATATGGTCCCACCTGTCGTTGAATGTGTCATGCCAGCGCCGAAGCGTCTGGCTGTAGCTTTCGCCGAACTCGATCGACTTGGCTACCCGCAGACCTGCCCTTTCGACTTCTGCGCGCAACGCAGATGGACTTGGCAACATGCCGCCGGGAAATATGTATTTCTGGATGAAATCGACGCCGCGCTTGTACACGTGATAGCGACGGTCATGCACCGTGATGATTTGTAAGGTCGCGGCCTTTCCAGGCTTAAGACAGTCCCGTAAGATATTGAAATATAACGGCCAATAGCGCTCTCCTACCGCCTCGAACATCTCGATGCTGGCGATCCCGTCATAGCGGCCCCGCTCGTCGCGGTAGTCTTGCAACTTGATCTCGACCAGATCGGAAAGTCCGGCCTGCGCGACCCGAGCCGTGGCGTAATCATGTTGTTCCTGCGAGATCGTCAGCCCGGTGACCCGCAACCCCCGCTGTCCTGCAGCGTATTCGGCGAACCCGCCCCAGCCGCAGCCGATTTCCAGCACATGATCGCCGGGCACGACGCCCAGCTGATCGACCATACTGGCGTATTTCTGCATCTGTGCGAGTTCCAGGCTTTCTTGACCGCTGTCGAATTTGGCCGAGGAATAGGTCATCGTTGCGTCAAGCCAGGCGCCGTAGAAGTCATTTCCCAGATCGTAGTGATGAGAGATGTTGCGCCGGGCCTGCCGCTTGCTGTTGGACTGCCACCAGAATCGAAGCTTCTCATAGCTTCGCAGCAGTCCGATGCCCGGAAAGCCGTCATACAAATCCTCGTTGTCGGCGTGAACGAGGTCCATGAACGCCTGCAGGTCGGGCGTCGACCAGCCGCCGTCTAGATAAGCCTCGGAAAATCCCAGATCGCCTTCACGGATCAACTGTGCGAAAAGATCGGGATCCTCGATCGTCACTTCGGCGACTGGGCTGGGGTTCTTCCCTTCGGCGCGAAACCTGCGGCCGTCCGGCAGGATCATGTCGAGCCGTCCGTTGTTCATCGCCTGTGCCACGCCGAACACCTGCGCGAAATAACGCGGCAGTCCGCTTTGCCCCTCCGTCGATGTCAGTATCTGCATCCGGTACCCCAAGTCGTCCTTCAGGTTAGTCAAAAGCCCCTGCCCCAAGCAACTGCATTCGTTCATTTGCGATGTGCCTCGTAGGCCGCCAGCGCCCGTGCGCGACCCTTGGCCAACTCGATGATCGGACCCGGATAGTCGTCCGTCGGTGACAGGCCCCAGCGTCGTGGCACCGCATCGAAGTAGCGCAGCGCGTCGGGGTGCGGTTCTGCATGTCCTTCGGCGATCCAGCGATCGCGATAGATCGCGTCGGGGTCGAACTTCTTGGCCTGGGTTTCAGGGTTGAACACCCGAAAGTAGGGCGCTGCATCCGGCCCAGAGCCGGCCACCCACTGCCAACCCATCGCGTTCGAGGCCGGATCCCAGTCGATCAGGCAGTCTTCGAACCAGCGCATGCCGACCCGCCAGTCGACCAGCAAATGCTTGGTGAGGTAGGACGCGACGATCATCCGGGCGCGGTTGTGCATCGTGCCGGTCACGTACATTTCGCGCATCGCGGCATCGACGAACGGCACGCCTGTGCGACCGCGTCGCCATGTCTCGGCTCGGTCGCCGTCTTCAACCCAGGGAAAGTCATCCCAACCGTCCCGCCAGTTAGAGCTGGCGATGCGCGGCGTGTGATAGATCAGGTGATAGGCAAATTCGCGCCAGACCAGTTCCCTTAGAAAATGCTCAGCCCCCTTTTTGCCCTCGTGCATCGCCCGCATTCCGGCGTGCCAGACCGTGCGCGGCGAAATCTCACCGTAGGTCAGGTTTTCAGCCAGTCCACTCGTGGCCGCTACAGCCGGGTGATCGCGCAGTGTCTTGTAGTCGTTCACCCGATCCTCGATGAACCGCGTCAAGCGGTTAGCCGCCGCATCCTCGCCGACGCAAACGTGGTCGGCAACCACTTCGGCACCGCGCTGCATCGCGGCCGCCATCCGCCAGTCGGCTCTGACGTCTGTCCGGGGCCATTCTGCGGGGGTTGCCAGTTTCTGAATGTGGCCCGAAGGCGCCGCCACGTCGCGACTTTTAACGTTGCGCCAAAAGGGCGTATAGACCTTGTAAAAGCCACCGTCCTGGGTCTCGACCTCCCACGGCTCGAACAACAGATGCGCGTTGAAACTGCGGACCTCGACAGCGGCCCTGCGCAACGCAGCTTTCACCGCCGTGTCGCGTGCGATCGACGCCGGATCGTAGAGGCGCGACCAATAGAC
>JBBKVT010000333.1:0-16426 GCA_037968535.1 Paracoccaceae bacterium | reverse complement strand
TAGTTACGGTCCAGTTGGGCAATCAATGTTGTCTCCTCATAGCCCCGTCGCCAGATTGGCTCGGGAATGGTTAACGGAGCCTTACACGGCCCAAGTCGTTGACATCTGCGACAGACTGTCGGACCCGTAGATGGTTAGCGGGGGGCAGGTCTTGAAACGGTCTTGGGAATTCTGGATTGACCGCGGGGGTACGTTTACCGATGTGGTCGCGCTGCGGCCCGACGGAGCATTGCTGACGCACAAACTGTTGTCCGAAAATCCGGAACGTTACCGGGACGCCGCAGTACAGGGAATCCGGGATCTTCTGGGCCTGTCCGAAAACCAACCGATCCCCGATGCGACAATCAAAGCCGTCAAAATGGGGACAACGGTGGCCACCAATGCGCTCTTGGAACGCAAGGGCGAGCGAACGCTGTTCCTGATCACCAAAGGCTTCGGTGATCTGCTGCGGATCGGCTATCAGACGCGCCCGAGGCTGTTCGATCTGCACATCCGGCGCCCCGATCTTCTGTATGAGCAGGTAGGCGAGGTGCAGGGACGGCTGAATGCCGATGGCGAAGTACTCGAGGATCTGGACGAGGACGGAGCAAGAAGCCACCTTCAGACGGCCTTTGAAGATGGAATAAGATCTGTCGCGATCGCGTTCCTGCACGGCTATCTCAATCCTGTGCACGAGGCTCGCATTGCCGATCTGGCGCGAAATATCGGGTTCACACAAGTTTCTGCCAGCCACGAGGTTTCGCGCCTGGCCAAGCTGGTCGGGCGCGGCGATACGACTGTTGTTGATGCCTATCTGTCACCAATCCTGCGCCGTTATGTCGATCAGGTCGCGGGTGCGCTTGATGTCGGGCGGGCTTGCGACGGGCTGCTTTTCATGCAGTCCAATGGTGGGCTGACGGATGCGCGGCTGTTTCAAGGCAAGGACGCTATTCTTTCTGGTCCTGCAGGCGGCATCGTCGGCATGGTCGAGACAGCGCAGGCGGCGGGGTTCGACAAGCTGATCGGCTTTGACATGGGCGGAACCTCGACCGATGTCAGCCATTACGCGGGACATTTTGAACGCTCGTTTGAAACCGAAGTGGCGGGCGTCCGAATGAGGGCGCCGATGATGGACATCCATACTGTCGCCGCCGGAGGCGGGTCGATCTGCACCTTCCGGGATGGTCGTTTTCAGGTCGGTCCCGAAAGCGCAGGCGCCGATCCGGGTCCGGCCTGCTACCGTCGCGGCGGCCCTCTGACGGTGACCGATTGCAATGTCATGCTGGGCAAGCTCAACCCGGATCATTTCCCGCGCATATTTGGCCCCGAGGGCGATCTGCCCCTAGATGAAGACGTGGTCCGTCAACAATTTCACAAACTGGCAGCGCAGGCATCCGACGCAACCGGCGCAACCACACGCAGCCCCGAGGATCTCGCCGAAGGCTTTTTGCGAATCGCGGTCGACAACATGGCAAATGCGATCAAGAAGATCAGTGTCCAGCGCGGTCATGATGTAACCGACTATACGCTTCAGTGTTTCGGTGGCGCCGGCGGCCAACATGCTTGTCTGGTCGCGGATGCGTTGGGCATACGGCGCGTTTTCCTGCATCCTTTCGCTGGGGTGCTGTCTGCCTACGGCATGGGATTGGCCCAGATCAGGGCGATGCGCGAGATACAACTGGATGTCCCACTGGACCGAGTAGAGGACGCTCGTGTCGCGTTGGACGGGCTCAGCGCCGAAGCGATTGCCGAAGTCGAACAGCAAGGTGTCGGAACCGTCAACACGGTGGCCCGCGCATACCTGCGTTACGATGGCAGTCATCAGGCCCTCGAGGTCCCGTTTGGCAGCGTGGCAGCAATGCATGATGCATTCGAAGAGTTGCATCAGGCACGGTTCGGATTCATTTCGCCCGATCGGCCATTGCTGTTCGAGATGGTCAGCGTCGAGGCGATCGGCGACACCGGCGCTGCGCCGAAGGCGACCAGCGCGTCAGGCAAAGGCGCGCCCGAAGACCATGTCAGGGTTCATATCGTTGGCGAGGACCGGAACGTGCCCATTTATGATCGCGACAATCTGGATCCCCAACAACGGATAGAAGGCCCCGCGATCATCAAGGAAGCGACAGGAACAAATGTGGTTGAACCCGGCTGGTCCGCACGGTCGGACGAGTTCGGCAACCTGATCCTGGAGCGAACCGGAAAGGCGTTCCAGCCCGCGGCGGCGGGCACCGAGGCCGACCCGGTCCTTCTGGAAGTTTTCAACAACCTGTTGATGTCGATTGCCGATCAAATGGGCGCGACTCTGGCCAATACCTCATGGTCGGTGAACATCAAGGAGCGGCTGGATTTTTCCTGTGCGATCTTTGACCGCAACGGCGATCTGGTGGCCAATGCGCCGCATGTGCCGGTGCATCTTGGGTCGATGTCTGAATCAATCCGCACGGTGATGCGCGAAAACGCGGGCGAGATCCACCCGGGCGACGCCTTCATGCTGAACTCGCCCTACAATGGTGGCACCCATCTGCCGGATGTGACGGTCGTGACGCCGGTCTTCGTGGGCGGCCGTGTCGTTTTCTGGCTGGGATCGCGCGGGCATCACGCCGATATTGGCGGACGGACGCCGGGGTCGGCCCCGCCCGACAGCCGCCATATCGATGAAGAGGGCGTCCTGATCGACAACATCCGCCTCGTCGCGCGCGGAACCTTCCAAGAGGATCTGGCGACGAGAACTCTGGGTTCCGGTCGCTACCCGTGCCGGAACATTCCTCAGAACATGGCCGATCTCAAGGCGCAGGTCGCCGCGAATGAAACCGGGCGTCACGAGCTGATCCGTGTCGTGAAATCCTACGGTCTCGACGTCGTCGAAGCATACATGGGCCATGTTCAGGACAATGCGGAAGAAAGCGTCAGGCGGGTCATCGACGGGCTGAAGGATGGCAGGTTTTCCTATCCGATGGATCATGGCGCGGTGATCGAAGTCGAAGTCCGGGTGGATCGCAAGCGCCGCCAGGCGGTCATTGATTTCACCGGCACGTCACCGCAGCACAGCGGTAATTACAATGCGCCCTTTGCGATTTGCCGCGCGGTTGTTCTCTACGTTTTTCGCACGATGGTCGGGGCCGACATCCCCTTGAACGAGGGCTGTCTTAAGCCGCTCAGCATTATAGTACCCGACCGCTCCATGCTGAACCCGATCTATCCGGCGGCGGTGATTGCTGGCAACACTGAAGTCAGCCAGGCTGCCTGCAACGCTCTTTACGGGGCGCTGGGAGTCATTGCCGGATCGCAGGGCACGATGAACAACTTCGTCTGGGGGAATGAGGTTTTCCAGAACTACGAAACGATCGCGGGCGGCACCGGGGCCGGGCCAGGGTTCGACGGCTGCGACGCGGTTCAGAGCCACATGACCAACACCCGCATGACGGACCCAGAAATCCTGGAAAAGCGTTTCCCGGTCCGACTGGAGGAATTCTCGATTCGCCGCGGGTCGGGGGGCACAGGCAAGTGGAAAGGTGGCGACGGCGTTGTTCGGCGACTACGGTTCCTTGAACCGGTGACTGTGACGACGCTTTGCTCTCACCGCAAAGTGCCGCCGTTTGGCGTCGATGGCGGCGCGCCCGGCGATGTGGGCGAGAACTGGGCGGAACTGCCTGACGGAACCCGACTGCGGCTTGACGGCAACGACGAGATCGACCTGCCCGCCGGGGGCCTTTTCGAACTGCGGACGCCGGGAGGCGGTGGTTGGGGGACCGGCTAGTCAAACGAAAGCCCCTGCCAATGACAGGGGCTTCCGAGTTACATTTACGACCTGATCAGGCGTGCGGCAGTTTCCCCGCGCCGTGACCCGCCATGCCGCCAGCGACTTCGTCAGTGGATTCGTCTGACAGGTCTTGAGGAAGCACAAGGTTCAGCACGATCGCGATGACGGCCGAAGGCAAAAGACCCGAGGTCATCAGAACTCGTAACGTTTCGGGTAGGTGCTGAACTGCGCCAGGCTCCAGTTGCAGACCGAGGCCGACGGACAGGGCAATCGCAAAGATCACCATGTTGCGGCGATTCCAGTCCACGTCTGACAGCATTGAAATGCCAGCAGCCACGACCATTCCGAACATGACGATCACGCCGCCCCCGAGCACCTCGATCGGAACGGTCGAGATCGCAGCACCCACTTTCGGCACCAACCCCGCGACAATCAGGAAGATTGCGCCGCAGGTCACGACATGGCGGCTCATCACGCCGGTCATGGCGATCAATCCGACGTTCTGGCTGAACGAGGTGTTTGGAAGGCCGCCAAAGAGGCCGGCGATTGCCGAGCCGAAACCATCGGCATATGTGGCGCCCGCCAGTTCATCGCCAGTGGCTTCACGCCCTGCGCCGCCCTTGGTGATCCCCGATACGTCGCCGACGGTTTCAATCGCGGAAACGATGCCCATGAAGCAAAAGCCGACGATCGCCGCGAACTGGAACTCCAGCCCGAAATGCAGCGGGTCCGGCAACGAGAAAGACGCGGCGCGTCCGACGTTGTCAAAACTCACCATCCCCATGGCGAAGGCGACGACATAGCCCACCAGAAGTCCGATCAACACCGCCGAGATCGAAAGCATGCCGCGGGTGAAGAACTTCAGGCCAAGAGTGACAAAGATGACGACCGCCGCAACGAACCAGTTTTGCGCACTCCCATAGTCTGGCGTGCCGATCGCCGGAACTCCCCCGGCGGCATATTGGATGCCGACTTTCACCAGTGCCAGTCCTATCATCGTCACAATCAGTCCGGTAACCAGCGGCGGCAGAGCGAAACGGATTCTGTTGATGATGAGGCCAAGGCTTCCCTGGAATATCCCACCAATCAGGATGCCCCCCATCAATCCGGCCATTGCATCAACGCCCTTTCCCGCGACCAGCGGAATCATGATTGGCAAGAAGGCGAAGGACGTGCCCTGCACGATAGGCAGACGCGCGCCCATCGGACCTACGCCGATGGTCTGGAAAAGCGTGGCAACGCCCGCGAAGACCATCGACATCTGGATCATGTAGATCAGTTCGGGAAAATCCGGGGAATTCGATCCGAAGCCAAAACCTGCGGCGCCCGCGATGATGATCGCCGGGGTGACGTTCGAGACGAACATCGCCAGGACATGTTGAATGCCCAGCGGAATCGCCTTCGCCAGCGGTGGTGTATAGTTGGGATCTCGAAGTTGCTCCGGTGTCCCGATCGAGGTGTCAGTCATTGTCCCTATCTCCTGTTCGACTCTGTGGTGAAATGGATGCGAGTAGGATTGGCTGCTTCTGTGTCAGCCGAATCCATTTGATTGAACCATATATTGTGCCTTAAACCAATACTCCTCCAAGTTATGGGTATCGCCAATACGGTCGATGACGGCAAACAGTCCTGGTGCATGCAACGGTGTCAGCACCCCGTGCCACGTGGCCCGAAGCAGGTTTACGCCCTGTCCGGCGTTAGCGAGGAACGCGCGCGGCGTTGAGGGGATGCCGCCCTCATCGGGTGCAACGATCACCAGGTACGGATTGAGTGACATCGGAACGAAGGCCTGCGAGCCGTCCGGATGCCGTTCGACCATTTCGAGACGGTAGGGCAGGCTGCGGGGTTCTGCGTCGAAGATCGAGATCCCTGGCCGCCCGCCCGGTCCGAAATCCAGACGCGCCAGGTCGTGAAAGCGGCCGCAAAGCCCTTGGTTGATAAGCTTGTCCGGTGTGCCGCTGGCGTCAAGGATGTCGCCGAAGGGCGCGAAGGTCGCCGCGGTAAGTGGTTCGACATGAATGACCTCGTTCATGTCTGCTGACCCCACCTGCATTCGGCCCCCGGACCCCAGCGGATATTTGACCTGAGAATACACATCAGTTGCGTTCACCCCAGCGAAGGTTCGGATGCCGGTTCACGTCCTTGTAAAGCAGGTAGCGGAACGGCTCGTCTCCGATTGCCTCGCAGGCTTGCGGGCAGAAGGCCCGGAGCCACATGAAATCGCCGGGGCCGACCTCGACCCAATCGGTGTTGAGCAGGTAATTGGCGCGTCCTTGCAAGACGTAGAGCCCGTGCTCCATTACGTGGGTTTCCGCAAACGGGATCACGCCGCCCGGTTGGAATGTCACGATGTTCACGTGCATGTCGTGGCGCAAATCAGACGGATCAACGAAACGGGTTGTCGCCCATTTGCCGCTGGTGCCAGGCATCGCAATCAGCGTTCCTTCTGCATCGGAACTGACGAAAGACGGAGGCGGGTCAATGCCAAGCACTTTCTCGTAGGCCTTGCGAACCCAATGGAAAGTGGCGCGCGCGCTGCTGACGTTCCGGATCGTCCAGTCGGCCCCCGGTGCGATGAAGGCATAGCCGCCGGCAACAAGGTCATGGCGCGTCCCTTCGATGGTCAGGCTGAGAGCCCCCCCGACCACGAAGATGACGCCTTCGGCATCGGCATCGGGTTCAGGTTCGTCGCTGCCCCCTTCTGGGGCAATCTCGACGATCAGCTGGGCAAAGGTTTCGGCGAACCCAGACAATGGGCGGGCAATGATCCACGCGCGCGTGTTTTCCCAGAGCGGCAACATGCTGGTCACTATATCAGTCATCACGGCAGCCGGAATGACGGCGTAGGCCGGGGTGAAGACTGCGGGGGCATAGTGGCGCTCGTCCTGCCCCGGCAAGCCCCCCTCGGGCACGTAGTAACTGGATGTCATGGCAACAATTCTTCCAGGCGGTGAAGGGCGATGCGCTCGACTTGGCGACAGGCGGTGTCGAATTCGGTTGCGCGGTCGTTTTCGATCCGTGTGTTGAAAGCGTCGAGGATCGAGGCTTTGGTGTTGTCTTTGACCGCAATAATGAACGGGAACCCGAATTTCTCGACATAGCGAGCGTTCAGATCAGTGAAGGTCGCCCGCTCCTCATCCGTCAAAGCGTTCAATCCGGCGCTGGCCTGTTCGGCAGTAGATTCCGCGGTCAGTCGCTTTGCCGCCGCAAGTTTTCCGGCAAGGTCGGGATGCGCCGTCAACACCCCTAGGCGGCGCTCTTCGTCGGCCGACCGGAAAATGCGGCAGAGCGCATTGTGCAAACCAATGGCGCTGTCGTGGGCGGGACCAAGTTCCAGAGAATAGGCCCCTTCGGCAATCCAGGGGGAATGCTCGAAGATCCCGCCGTAGGCAGCGACGAAAGCAGTGCGATCCATTTCATAGGGGTGGAGGCGCTGTTCAGGCGGATGATGTGCGACCCAGTGCCGCGCTATGTCAATGCGGCGTGCGAACCATACTTTTTCGTGCCCCCGAGCGTAGTCGATGAAGCGCTTCAAAGCGGCTGCGCGGCCCGGTCGCCCGATCAAGCGACAATGCAGGCCGATCGACATCATCCGGCCGCCTTCCTCGTAAAGCGTGTCGAAGGTGTCCTTCAGGTAACTGAAGAACTGATCGCCTGAATTGAAGCCCTGCGGTGTGGCGAAGCGCATGTCATTGGCATCGAGTGTGTAGGGAATGATGAGTTGACCCCGCCCACCAATCCGCATCCAATACGGCAGGTCGTCGTCGTAGGTGTCCGAGATATAGGCGAAACCACCCTCTTCGGCGACAAGGCGCACGGTGTTGATCGAGCAGCGGCCAAGATACCAGCCTTCTGGGCGACTGCCGGTAACCTCGGTGTGCAGGCGGATCGCCTCAGACAGATCGGCGCGTTCTTGGTCTGCAGGGCAATCCTTGTATTCCACCCACTTGAGCCCGTGACTTGCAATCTCCCATTCTGCGGCCTGCATCGCGGCAACCTGTTCGGGTGAGCGGGCCAGGGCCGTCGCGACCCCGTAGACGGTTACCGGGATTGCGGCAGCGCTGAACATGCGGTGCAGCCGCCAGAACCCTGCGCGCGCCCCGTATTCATAAATCGATTCCATGTTCCAATGGCGCTGCCCCGGCCACGGTGCCGCACCGACAATCTCGGACAGGAACGCCTCGGACGCCGCATCGCCATGCAAAATATTGTTCTCGCCGCCCTCTTCGTAGTTGAGCACGAATTGCACCGCGATCCGGGCATCCTGCGGCCATTTTGGATCGGGTGGGTTAGGGCCGTAGCCTCTCATGTTGCGCGGATAGCGGTCTGGCATCGGTGTTCCCCTTCGCTTTCACTCAATACTCCGAATGGTGTCAGAAGTTTTTCAAAAAAAACCGATAAGAGCTTTTACTCAAGTGGGTGGTCGATTTTTTTTCGTATTACGGGCATGAAAGTCGCAAGGCTTGCAATGGAAAGGGCGCTCGATGACCACCGGATATCTGACCACGCATGTCCTCGATACCGCGCGGGGTTGCCCTGCCGCAGGCATTGCCATCACGCTTTTCCGGGTAACGGCGAACGGGCGAACCAAGATTGCCGAGGCCGTGACCAATGCCGACGGCCGGACTGAGAGGCCGATCCTGCCGAAAGAGGAATTCGTAACCGGCAGCTATGAACTGGTCTTTCATGCTGGCGATTACTTGCGCGCCGGTGGGCAAGCCGGTCTTGACCCGCTGTTCCTGGACGAGGTGCCGATCCGTTTCGGTGTCAGCGATGCCGACAGCCATTATCACGTGCCGCTGCTGATTTCGCCCTTTGGCTATTCGACATATAGAGGAAGCTGAGCCATGTATGATCTTCTTGCGATGGGCGAATGGCTGGAATTTGCAGTGCGCTGGCTGCATGTCATCACGGCAATTGCCTGGATCGGATCGTCCTTCTACTTCATCGCGCTGGACCTTGGTCTGCACCGCGATCGCAACCTTGCCAGCGGCGCCAATGGCGAAGAGTGGCAGGTACATGGCGGTGGATTTTATCACATCCAGAAGTACCTGATCGCGCCGGAAAAGATGCCCGATGATCTCGTCTGGTTCAAATGGGAAAGCTACGCGACCTGGCTGTCGGGTTTCGCGATGCTGATCCTCGTCTACTACCTTGGGGCAGAGCTTTACCTCATCGACCCGAATGTCTTGGACATTCCGGTCTGGCAGGCGGTGTTGATATCGATAGCCTCGCTTGGCTTTGGATGGCTCGCCTATGATTTCATTTGCAAATCGAAGTTTGGCGATGACAGCACCCGGCTGATGATCTTCCTGTTCATTATCCTCGTTGTGATGGCGTGGGGATACACGCAAGTCTTCTCGGGTCGCGCAGCACTTCTGCATCTGGGCGCTTTTACCGCGACGATCATGTCGGCCAATGTGGCGATGGTGATCATTCCGAACCAGAAGATCGTCGTGGCTGACCTCAAGGCTGGCCGCATTCCGGACGCCAAATACGGCAAGATTGCCAAGCAACGTTCGACCCACAACAACTACCTGACCCTTCCCGTCATCTTCTTGATGCTGTCGAACCATTATCCCCTGGCATTTGCCACGGAATACAACTGGATCATCGCGTCTCTGGTGTTCCTGATGGGCGTCACCATCCGGCACTATTTCAACTCGGTCCACGCGCGCAAAGGCAATCCGCACTGGACGTGGGCCGCGACGGTGATCCTGTTTCTCATTGTCGCCTGGCTTTCGACCGCGCCGATGTTCCGCACTGGCCAAGACGAGGCGATGCTGGCCCCGGCCGCAGAGAAGTTCGCAGCAGCCGAGGGGTTTGCGAATGTCCACGACATTGTGTTGGGGCGGTGTTCGATGTGTCATGCCGCCGAGCCCGCGTGGGAAGGCATGCTCTGGCCGCCCAAGGGTGTCCGGCTGGAAACCGAGGCACAGGTCGCGACCGAAGCCAGACGCATCTACCTGCAAGCCGGGCTGAGCCATGCGATGCCACCCGGCAACCTGAGCTACATGGAACCCGAAGAACGGGCGCAAATCGTCAATTGGTATCGCGCTGCAACTGGCGGCTGAACCCTATGAGCTGCCGTTTTCTTCCTCAGCGCCGATCCGGAACGACCAGCGTGTCACCTGCTCGTAAGTGTCGCCGGGGTCCAGCCTGACACTAGGAAATTCATCTCTGTTCGGCGCATCTGGCCAGCCCTGCGGCTCGAGCGCGATGCCCGGGTGCTCGCTGTAGGCAAAACCCTGGTGACCCCGGAAGGGGGCTGTGTCGACATGCGCAGCATCATAGACCTGCAAGCCCGCTGCGGTGGTTTCCAAAGACATCTCAATCCCCGATCCGCCATGAAGGCTGGCCACTTTTCGCAACGGTTCCGGCGCATCTGACAAACAGAAATTGCAGTCATACCGATCTCGCTGATTGGCCCCGATCGGCCGGATGGTGCGAAAGTCGAAAGGTGTGTTGTCGACGGGTGCGGGGTTCGCGGGAATCTTCGCCGCATCCACTGGCAAATAGCGGTCGGCGGCAATTTGAAGACTGTGTCCCTCTAACGTTTCGGTGCCATTCAGGTTCCAGTAGCTGTGGTTTGCGAGATTGATCCAGGATGGTGCGTCAGTCGTCGCGGTCAATGTCAATTCCAGCACCGCCTTCGGAAAGACGCTGAACGTGGCGAACAGAATGCGTCGACCCGGAAAACCACCCAGACCGTCGGCAAGCGAAAGTCGCAACGTCGCACTGGTCTCGGTCAACTCGGTGGGTTCCCAGATCAGGGCGTGAGTTCCCATAGGGCCACCGTGCAGGGTGTTGCCGCCCTCGTTGGCCGCAAAGTGGTGGCGCTGCCCGTCGATCACTGCGCTGGCATGGGCAATTCGGTTCGCCACTGGCCCGACTATCGCCCCAAAATAGGCCATCGGACCTTGATAAGCTGCGATGTCCGCGCTGCCAAGGGTCAGGGAGTAAGGCACACCCGCAAGCCGTACATCCTGCAAGATCGCCCCAAGCGTCAGGATATGGACGGTCAGCTTGTCGTCCCCAATGGTCAGCCGTTCCACTTCGGTGCCAGCATGGGTGATGCCGAATGCCGCACGGGTCATAGAACGACCCGGTGTTCTGCTTGGCCTTTGGCAACGTTCTTGCGCCAAAAGGTCTTGCCGTGATCGTCGCTGCGAGCAAGGTCCGCGTCCGAAAGGTTTTCGCGGGCCGAGGTGCAGAACAAAGTCGTAAGGTCTGGTCCGCCGAATGCAGGGCAGGACGTGTGGGCCGCATTGAACGTCACTTCCTTCAGATACAGACCCTCGGGTGAGTAGCAGGCGACCCGCCAACCGCCCCACTGCGCATTCCACAGATTGCCTTCTGCATCGACAACTGATCCATCGGGTGTGCCGGGCAGTGCCGTGCAGTCAACGAAGGGCTCGGCGGCGCCGTTGGGCCAGCCTTCGTCATCTAGTCTTTGGCGTTGGATGATATTGCTGCGAGAGTCGGTGAAAAAGGCAGTGGTGCCGTCGGGGGCGAAGGCGATGGAGTTCGGGATCGTTATGTCGGAATATAATTTGCGGATCTCGCCACGGTAGTAACGGTATATCGCGCCGGCCCTGGGTTCAGCCCGCTTTCCCATCGTGCCGATCCAGAAACCGCCCTGTGGATCGGCGCGCCCATCATTCGAGCGGGTAATCGGGTTCTCTGCTTCCAGCGCGGCGACATCGTCGTAATTGCCAGAGTTCAGATCGAGATGATGCAATCCGGTTTCGCTGGCAACCAGCAAGTGATCAAGATCAGTCCAGCCCAGTGCCGAGACATGACCCGGAAAGCTCCAATCGCTGGTCGTGTCGTCCGTGCGGGTTAGTACCTTGCGCCCGAGAATGTCACACCAGAAAAACTGATGCCGCTCGGGATGCCAGAACGGGCCTTCGCCCAGCTCGCAGGGGGTAGGATCGAAGATCGTAGCGGTCATGATGTTCCCTCTTGCGGTTCGCGCATCAGTCAGCCCGTTTCCGCGGGCCAGATCAAGGGTCATCGGGCCGCGCAGGAGGAGATATTGTCGGCCATTGCACGAAGAAGTTCTGCGTAAAGATCGGGGCCTGGCAGCAGGCTCGAGCCGAGCGGATCAAGGGTCGCTTGTGGGATATTGCTGCCTTCCAAAAGCGTGTCCAGTGCAGCCGGGCTCTGTTGCGGCTCTCGAAAAGCGCAAGCGACGCCCCGCATTTCGTCCCGCAGCGCTGCGAGACGCGCTGCAGACGCAGGCGCGGCGTCGCTGTCCGAAATCGCCCGCGAAAGATCGATGCCGAAATGCCTGGCGAAGTAACCGTAAGCGTCGTGGCTGACGACGAAACGCGTCTGCGCCAGACCGGCCAGCTGGGCTGAAAGGCTCTCATCAATCAGATCGAGTTTTTCCCGTGCCCTCGCGGCATTCACCTTGTAGGTCTCAGCATGTGCCGGATCGAGGCCGGCCAGTACTTCGGCTATCGTATTCAGCCACAACTCGGCGTTATCCGGATCAAGCCATGCGTGGGGATCCAATACGCCGTGATTATCGTCAGGCTGGTGTTGATGATCTGCCTCTCCGCGCACAATCAGCTGCGTGTCGGGCACCTCGGTCAATACAATGTTCAGCGCGCCGCCGGACAGAGTGTCCAATGGTTTTTCCAGCCACGGTGTCAGGGCGGGACCGATCCAGAAGATTGCCTCGGCGTCGGCAAGCGCTTGGGCCTGCGATGGTCGCAAAGTGACATGGTGCGGGTCCAGACTGGCCTCCAACAGCAGAAAGGGTGAACCTAGGTCGCCCATCACCTGCGATACCAGAGAATGCACCGGCGCAATGTCGGTGACGACCCGAAGCGGTTCTGCAGCGACGGGAGCGGCGGCGATTAAGAATAGGCTGGCCAATGTCAGTCGCATCACGGGGTCCTTGTTTCTGATCCCGTGATGAAATAACATAACGTGTTATAAGGTAACAAGAGGCAATCCAATGCATGCGGCCGCAAACCCGGCGAGCGCTTTTCGCCTTCACGACCATGAAAGCTGCTCTGGTTCGGTGCTGTCTCGCGCCGAGGTCTTGTCGCGTGAGGCTGGACTCAGACTGACACCGGTTCGCAGGCGCGCGTTGGAAATCCTGTTGGAAGAACATCGGGCGCTGGGTGCCTATGAAGTACTAGACCGGCTTGCTCGTGATGGCTTTGGCAGCCAGCCTCCGGTGGCGTACAGGGCTCTTGAGTTCCTCGTCGAAAATGGCTTTGCGCACCGAATTCGGCGTTTGAACGCGTTCACCGCATGTATGCGGCCCGGCGAGGCGCATGCCCCGGCTTTCTTCATTTGCGAGGCGTGCGGAGCGGTTGCGGAAGCTCCAGAGGACGAGGTTCGCGGGGCTTTGGACGCGGCGGCTGACCGACTGGGTTTCCGGGTCGAGCGGGTCAATGTCGAGGTCTTGGGCATATGTCCGGCTTGCGCGGCGGATATCCCATGAGCCTGATCGCCACACAGGGGATGAGCGTGCGCTATGGCGGTGCACCGGTGCTCAATCACGTCGATTTCGCGATCTCACGCGGCGAGATCGTGACAGTGGTCGGGCCGAACGGGTCCGGCAAATCAACGCTGATCCGGTCGTTGCTGGGTGTGCTGAAGCCGACCAAAGGCTCGGTGACTCGCCAGGCCGGATTGAGGATCGGTTACGTACCGCAGCGGTTGGCAATCGACGCGACACTGCCAATGACGGTGGCGCGTTTCATGTCACTCCCCCATCGCATCTCTGCAGCAGAGGTGACGGCGGTGACGACCCGGGTCGGGATCGAAGGATTGGAGCAGCGGCAGATGTCCGCGCTGTCAGGAGGACAGTTTCAGCGAGTTCTGTTGGCGCGCGCCTTGCTCGCAAAGCCCGATATCCTGATCCTGGACGAACCGACGCAGGGGCTCGACCATCCCGGCGTCGAGTCGTTCTACCGGTTGATCGAGGAAGTACGGCAAGAGACGGGTGCGGCCATTCTTCTGGTCAGTCACGATCTGCATGTGGTGATGCGGGCATCTGACAGGGTGATTTGCCTGAACGGCCATATCTGCTGCGAGGGCAGCCCCGAGACCGTATCGGCCGCGCCGGAATATCTCGCGCTTTTCGGCGAGGGTATCGGAGGAGCGCTCGCGCTTTACCGGCATGAGCACGACCATGACCACGATCACATGCATGAGAGTGAACAAAGACCGGACCACGCATATGAAGAGCACGGGACCGAGGGCCATGTGCACGGCGATCATGGTGGGCGCGCGCATTGATGTTGGACGACTTTCTGATCCGCGCGGTGCTGGCAGGCGTTGGGCTTTCCTTGGCTACAGGACCTTTGGGGGTCTTTGTTGTCTGGCGGCGAATGGCTTACTTCGGCGACGCGACGGCGCATGCCGCTATCTTGGGCGTAGCGCTGGCATTGGCGTTTTCACTTTCCATCACGATCGGCACGTTGGTTGTTGCCTTGGCAGTTGGCCTTTCGGCTTCGGCGTTGACCGCTCGGAACCATGCGATCGACACGACATTGGGTGTTTTGGCGCATTCGGCGCTGGCCTTGGGGTTGGTGGCGATTTCTTTCGTGCAAGGTGTGCGGATCGACCTGACAGCGTTCCTGTTCGGAGATATCTTGACGGTGACCAAGGGCGAGCTTGCCGTGATTTGGGTCGGCGCGGGTCTGGTTCTTGCATTGCTGGTTTGGCGATGGGCGCCGTTGTTGACCGCGACCTTGAACGAAGAATTGGCAGCAAGCGCCGGGATCAATCCCAAGCGAGAGCAGATGGTTCTGACACTAGCGCTGGCGGTGGTGGTGGCCCTGGCTTTGAAGGTCGTAGGTGCTTTGCTGATCGCAGCGATGCTTATCGTTCCGGCAGCCGCGGCGCGGGGTTTTGCGCGAACACCGGAAGGCATGGCGGCGCTTGCCATCCTGTTTGGCATGGCGGCCACGGTCGGCGGCGTCTTGGCTTCGTTCCTGGCCGACACCCCAACAGGGCCGAGCATCGTCGTCGCGGCGGCAGGGCTTTTTGTGGTGTCGTTGGTTGCGGGACACGGCGGACGCCAACGCTGAAAGGCGCGAACATATCTGGCTCAACGCCGACTATGTGATCACAGGACATCAAAAGCAGTGTCCTTGACGGATTGCATCGAGACATGCGTTGACGTGCTGCTGACATGGGGCAGCGCCGAGATGGTTTCACCCAGTACTTGGCGGTAAGCCTGGATGTCCCTGGTACGGATCTTCAGCAGGTAATCGAAGGAACCCGCGATCATGTGGCATTGCTCGATCTCGGCGACCTTCAAGACCGCAGCGTTGAATGCGGAAAGCGCGCGTTCGGAAGTGTCGCGAAGCTTGACCTCGGCAAAGGCGACATGATCGAGATTGAGTTTCGCGGGATTCAGGATGGCGCGAAACCCCTGAATATAGCCTTCCTGTTGCAGTCGCTTCAGCCGTGACTGACAAGGGCTTTTCGACAGCCCGACCTGTGCCGCCAGTTCGGTGACCGGCAGGCGGCCGTCCCGGCTGAGCAACTTCAGAATCTTGCGGTCGATCTGGTCGAGTTGGTCGAGTTGCGCCAATCTGGCAGCCTTTCAGCCTGAGTATATGATCGAATACGGACTATAATCACGAAATTCTGCAACAAACAGGCGAATTGCCTGAACTTCGACAGATATAAAGGGGCGAAACCGCTTTGAGAGGATGAGTCCATGGCCGATCTGCACCTGTTGCGAGAGATCATTCGCGATGCGCATCACCGCGACGAGGCCGGACTGCTTGCCGATCTGGTGGCGGCTGAGCCGGTGGAAAGCGACGTACGCAAGCGGGCCGTCACCCGCGCGGTCGGATTGATCAAAATGGTGCGGGGGCATGCGTCGCCGGGTCTGATGGAGGTGTTCCTGTCGGAATACGGTCTTTCGACAGATGAAGGGATTGCACTGATGTGTCTCGCCGAAGCCCTGTTGCGGGTGCCGGACAAGGACACGATTGACGAGCTTATCGAGGACAAGATCGCCAGTTCGTCCTGGGACGAACATCTGGGGCAGTCGGCGTCTTCGCTGGTCAATGCCTCGACATGGGCGCTGATGCTGACCGGGCGGGTATTGAAAGAGGATCATCAGCCGGGGATCGCGGCGACGCTGCATTCTGCGGTCAAGCGCTTGGGCGAACCGATGATCCGCACTGCCGTGGGTCGGGCGATCAAGGAACTGGGGCATCAGTTCGTTCTGGGACAGACAATCGGCGAGGCATTGAAGCGCGGCTCGAAAATGGTGGCTCAGGGGTACAGCTATTCCTTCGACATGCTGGGCGAGGCGGCACTGACCGCGAATGACGCCAAGCACCACGATGATGCTTATGCCGATGCAATTGCCCGGCTGGCCCCGCATTGCAAATCGGTCGATATCCGCGACAATCCGGGGATTTCGATCAAGCTGTCGGCGCTGCATCCGCGTTATGAAGTGCAGCAGCGCGAACGGGTGATGGACGAACTGGTCGAGCGGACATACGCGCTGGCGCTGATGGCACGCCAGGCCGGGATGGGGCTGAACATCGACGCCGAAGAAGCTGATCGGCTGGACCTGTCGCTGGACATCATCGAGGCCGTGTTGGCCCGGCCGGAGCTGGCCGGGTGGGACGGGTTCGGGGTGGTCGTGCAGGCTTACGGCAACCGCGCGCCGTACGTGCTGGACTGGTTGCATGC
>JBBKVT010000332.1:0-5305 GCA_037968535.1 Paracoccaceae bacterium | reverse complement strand
CAGGACAGCAACGGCTGTGCGCCATCTTCATTTTTCGGCAACCGTCGCGTGTCGCCGCCGGTTGGATTATCGAAAGGTTCAAGATATGAAATCTCTCCCCTTCGCGTTCTTTGCCACGGCGGTTATCTGTGTCACCTGCGGCATGGTTCTCGGCCTTATCTGTCTGTCGTCAGGTTTTTTGGCACCACAGGCTGCCTAAGCTAAGAGAGAGTTCGGCTCATCTGGTTGGTTTGATTATGCGGCGCGTTGCCTGTGATGCAAGCGTCGTGCCTCGAGTGTCTTTCGTTTGATCCTTTCTCGTTGATGTAGGATGGCTTTGTCGCGGCCGAAGTAGACGTCGGCAGGGGTGACGTTATTCAGGCTCTCGTGATATCGCTGATGGTTATAATGATCGACGAAGGCTTCGATCTGCGCCTCAAGATCGCCGGGCAGGAAGTAGTTTTCCAACAGGATGCGGTTCTTCAAGGTCTGGTGCCACCGCTCGATTTTGCCTTGGGTTTGCGGATGATATGGCGCACCGCGAGAGTGCTTCATGCGTTTGTCCTGCAGCCATTCAGCAAGATCGCCAGAGACGTAACTGGAGCCGTTGTCGGTGAGCAGCCGTGGCTTGTGGACGACGTGGACCTGATCGCAACCTGTCACCTGTAACGCCAAGTCCAGCGTGTCTGTTACGTCCTCCGCCCGCATGTTCGTGCAGAGTTTCCACGAGATGATGTACCGGCTGTAGTCGTCCAGGATCGTGCTGAGATAGAACCAGCCCCAGCCCAGAACCTTGAGATAGGTGAAGTCGGTCTGCCACAGCTGATTGATGGCCGTGGTTTTGTCTTTGAACTCGCTGGCGGCCTTGATCACAATGAAAGCCGGGCTAGTGATCAGATCATGAGCCTTTAGCACGCGATAGACCGAAGCCTCTGATACAAAGTAGCTTTCCTGATCCGTGAACGTCACGGCCAGTTCTCGTGGCGACAACTCCGTCTCTTTCAACGCCAGCTTGACGACCTTGTGGCGTACCTCGTCAGGAATGCGGTTCCAAACATGTTTGGGCTTGGGAGACTGATCCTGCAGCCCAGCCTCGCCGCGCTGCAGATAGCGATCATACCAACGGTAGAATGTCGTGCGGGGCAGGCCCAGCTTGGCCAGCGTCATGCGGGCCGACAGATGCGAACCCTCGACCAGTCGGATGATCTCCAGCTTCTCTGATGCAGCATACCTCATTCTTGGTCGCCCCCATCCCCGGTCATGCTTTTTTTGAGAAGGCGGAGTTCCAGTGTCTGGTCCGCCACGACCTCCTTCAGATCACGGGCTTCCCGGTGCAGGTCTTTTACTTCGTCAGTTGTGGCAGCACGCGCCGTATCGCCTGCCAGACGCCGCTTGCCGGCCTCCATGAAGTCCTTCGACCATTTGTAATAGATGCCTTGAGAAATACCCTCACGGCGGCACAGCTCAGCAATGTTGTCCTCGCCGCGCAGGCCGTCCAGCACGATCCGGATCTTCTCTTCGGAGGAATACTGCTTCCGCGTGGCGCGCTTGATGTCTTTGACGATCTTCTCGCCAGGGCTCTTGGTTGTCGTTCTCATCGTCCACTCCTTGGTGGTCACGATGAGCCAGAAACACTCTCTTATCAAATTGACCTATTTGGACCCATCGGCGCTGACGTCAGACAGGTGTCTATCTTCGAGGATGTCGGGCGTGAGACCAGCCTGAACTAAGGGAGTATTCGGTTCAGCACGTGGATTTGATTTTGGGGCCGATTTGCAGTGAAGCAAGCGCCGCGTATCGATTGTCTTTCGTATGATCCTTTCGCGTTTTCTAATCTATCAACGCCCTGTTTCATTTTGCGAATTAATTGAAAACCGAGGTTGCCTTCGCTCTCTTCTAGCTCGCTGGCTCATGATGGGGTTGGCTTGGTATGGATCGGCAGGGTTGAAACCGCGATCAGATCGATAATTTGTCCTGTCGCTACAGAATGCACGCCATGTTCTCCGCCTTCCCTCCGCCGTCGTCCTGCACGGGAACTCTGGGGTAGGAGTCCTCAATTGTTCAGCTTCTGCTCACATGGCCTGGAAGTCGGTCTGATCGCGCAACATGGCATGCAGGATGATCGCGAGCCGCCAAGCCAGAGCGACGCGAGCTTTGCGCATCGTGTAACGTGCTCCGATCGCGAGCGCCATGACTTGAGATTCAGCGATGCTGCATATCGGGTGAGCATCACATTTGCGGCCTCATAGTGAAGCGTTCTGACACGCACGTCGCCGCATTTTGAGATGGTCATCGTGTAGTCAACTTCGCCGAATTGGTGGCGTTTGGGAACCAGCCCGAGATATGGTACCACATCTGGCGAACGCTTGAAGCGTGTCGGATCATTGATGGCTGCGGCACAGGTCAGTACGGTAATGGGGCCGACGCCCAGCACCGTCACGAGCGTCTGCAGATCTTTGTTTAGACGACCAAAGTCCGCACGAGTCGGCTCCAGCTTTCGCGCCAGCAGCTTTTCGGGCGAACGGATTATCGTAGTACCTCTTCTGTTTCTGACGGAGACGCTGGTTCAACTTTTGTCACCGACAGCATCCGGCGCTGGTTGTCGCGGGTGTCCCAGTAGAACTCCGCTCCCTCGGCCAGCCCCAGAAGCGCCACGCCGATCGGCGTCATCACCGACACCCGCTGACGCGTGATATCCGCCTCTTCCGGAAACACCAGCTTCACGGACTTTTCCAGCCCGGTGGTCTCGTCCCGGTAGGTTACAGTGCTGCCGATCGACACGACGTTCGCCGGCATCTTTGCCGGGGGAACGATCCGGGCGCGACCGATCTCGTCGAACAGGCGGTCGGCCAGGGCGGGATTGCGCTGCATAGCACCCTCTGCAAGTGCTTCGATGTGCGCAAGATCGTCGGCATTGAGGACGATCTTCGGTGCCCTAGTGGGGCGCTTTTTCGCGGTATTGGTCATTGCGGTTATCATTGTTTGATCTCCTTGATCTGATGGAGCGAAAGACGAACAGTTTGCTCGCCGTTCGAGGTCAGTGACTGGAAAGGCTGTGGGGCTTCGGTTCAGTCCGGCGGTGTCACGTCCAGCACCGACAGCGACATGATTGCGCCGTCCTCGCACAGAAGCGGGGCACGTTGCCCAACCCGCATGCCGATCAGCGTGGCGCCCAGCAGGGAGGATACCGGTATCACGCCGCTGCCCAAACCCGATCTTGCCCTGTGGACAAGCAGACCAGTCTGCTCGGGTCCGCCATTCACCGAATAGGTAACACGGCAACCGCCGGTGACGAGATCGCGGGCATGCAGATTGCTGACCGGTTCTGTCGTCATGATCTTGTGGTGCAGAACATACGCAAGCAACGTCCAGCTGGGTTGCCGCATTTGTTCGCACTGTTCCAGGTGTCCTTGAAGCTGCTGGTGGTCGGCCCGGGGTATTGCCGACCAGATGCGGGGCCGCGTCCTCGGGCCAAACCGGTTCTGGGTGGCGGATGTATGGATATCGTGAATGCTGGTCATGACTTCTCCTCGGACGACCTGGTCGTCGCACGCTCATTTTTCAGGATTATGAGGAGACCCCGGGAGGTTGGGCAGGCGCGACCGCGCCTAGACCGCCCGGGGAAGCGGGCGGTTCAGCAGAAGAAATCGGAAATGATCTGCATGTACCAACATAGCGACAGAGGTAGGCATCCGCGGTCGAATAGTCAATCGACAGGTGCCAGTCTCTGACCATCGACGATGCGCCTCGCCACGAATAACCCCGCAATCGGCACGTTCGCGCCGAAAGGTCGCACCCCGTCGTGGCCAGCTTGAAAGCCTCGGTTGCAATGGCCATATTTGCGCTATGACCATGTTCAGCTTCCATAAGAGATTTCTGCTCTTTGCAGGAAATCTACTGAACCGCCGGTAACCCCGGGCGGGGCCGGCCTGCGCCTGTTTCACGCCTCGGGGTTTTCCTGATCTCTCACAGATCAATTGAAAAAGACGGAGGCGCCGGCGTCGCTGATTAAGGAGGTGTGGACAATGGAATCCACTCCCGCGCGATGCAGTCCCAATGTCTTGGTATCAGAAATCTCAAGATTGGAGCACAACATGTCCATCTACATCACACGTCAAATGATCGATCCGGCTTCCAGAAAACGCCAGCGCGATCAAAGCAATGGTCTGTTCCGGCGGTTGTTCCGCAGTGCCGCAAGACGCTGGGAGCGGCGCAAGATGATCGCAGCTCTCGAAGCCATGGATGACAGGCTCCTCAGGGATATCGGCATCTACCGCGGCGATATCAGGCGCGTGGTGGACGGGCTCGATGACCGCGAACTGAGGATGGTGCCTCTCGCACCGGCCGCAACGTCGGCCGAGACGGAATATGAGGCATACCAGAAGGCGGCCTGAGCGTCGCTCGAGCGAGACCGTCGCGCCACCGCAGTAAGGTGGCGCGACATTTCCTGAACCGGCTATGGCAACGATCCGATCAGAGGGGGCCAACCTAATGATGATTTGCAAATCCGACTTCGAAGACCTGTTTCCAGAGATCTTCCAGCCCGACGAAACATGCATCGCTCGCTGGGAGGATGATGGCGGCAGGACAAAACGCGTTCCGCAAGTTGGTCCGACCTCGGGTTCGGTGCAGACGTCACTTGGCGACAGCGGGCACCAACCGGCCAGGGCAGGCGAAGTCTTTACCACGATGCCCGCTGCCGCTGCCTATGGTGCGGCCTGGGTCATGCTCACAACTTATGACCACTTGACTCGCGGTCACCCGGTGTTTGCGAAAAACGGGCGTCGTTGAACCACGATCACGGAGGGACCGTTATGACACTGACGAGCATTTTCGCGGCAGTGGGGCAGTTTCCGCAAGACGATGCGGTGCTGGCCCGCGCGGTTGAAATCGCGGCGACGCTCAGCGCGACGTTGACCATCGTCCACATCATCGACCTTTCTGGTTTCGATGGCGATCTCGCTGATCGAGACACCCTGCATTGGCAGGCAGCCCTTGCCGCGCGCGACAGGATCGAAGCGGCACTGGTACGTCAGAGTGCGGACGCATCCGACACCGAGATCCGGATCGAGTCCGGATCCCCGGCGTTGAAAAGTGATCGAGATTTGCGAAGGATCCCAACCCGATCTCATCGTGATGCGCTCCCATCAGAAAAGCAGAATCATCGAGCGGATACTCGGTTCGACGACCGACAGAATGATCGCAGCGGGTATTGCGCCAGTTCTGGTCATTAAACGGCTTCCCGATCGGCGATATGCCCGTGTTCTGTTGGCAACACACGGCACGGATGCTGCCTTGGCTGCGCTGTCTTTTGTCCAGGCGCTGC
>JBBKVT010000331.1:0-5258 GCA_037968535.1 Paracoccaceae bacterium | reverse complement strand
ACGCGATGTCGGATCGATAGGCCTTTTGGGTGTTCTTGGAGTAGGCGGCATCAAGCAGGTCGCGAACCCTTTGTAAAGAAGGCGAGGATAGGCTGTGTTTTTCGGGCAAATTGCTCATGATTTGGGCTCCGATAATGGAATGTTATCGGAGGTAATCGGCCAGAGCCTCGCAGCGGCAGTCATTGAGCAAATCCCACTCTTCCATCAATATCGCTAGCATCGATGGCACCGCGTCGTCTTGGATGCCCCAGCCAAGGGAAGTCGCTTTTGATTTCAGATCACGACCAATTTGCCAGTCGAGGCGATTTCTGAGTTGCCCACATTCCAGGCGAAACACCAATCCGCCGATTGTTTTCGGTATCGAGACCTTACCCGTAGCTGCCTGAGCCAGAATTGCTTTGGTTCGGGAGGAGCGTCGTGCAAATCGACGGAAACCATCTAGGCCGATCCGGACATGCTGCCCTAGCGCCCAGGTCGGTATCTGCTCGACGATCTTCGCGGTCATGAACTCATCATCAAAGTAGTTCTGTCTCTTGGGCGTGAACGGTGCAATCGCGCAAAGCAAGGGGGCTAGGATCAGTCCTGTGCTTCGCAAACCCAATAAGGCAGTTTCTTTCACACCGGGCGAAACAACGTCTTCGGGCAAGTCCGAAATTGCCAGAGCCCATCGCTTCCTTCCGGTGACATAGGCATCGGTGGAGCTCAAAGCGTTCGCAGCCAAAGCAATGTGAAGACTTGCCGCAACAACCCCCTCCCCGGGGGGGTATGGAGCGGATTCAGAATCCTTCGTTTCCAACTCTGCGAGATTGGCTTTGCGCTCAGCGATTTTGGGGTCACGACTTAGAACATCGAACAAATCGTCGGTTGATCGATCTTTTGGTGAATTGCACATTGCTTGGATCAGAGCGAAAGCGACGCTCCGAGAGCCACCGAGTTGCTGCCTGAGGTGGCTGATCGAGCTGGCCATCAGGACTTGCATCACCAAAGGGATATTTGCTGCTCCGACGTCCTCAAGAGCGATTACCGCAAGCCTTTTCCATAAAACGGGCGGGCTATTCTCCAGCAAATGGCTTGCAGCATTCCAGGCGTGGCCCAGCTCATCGCGTCGAATTGCCTTCTGCAGCAGCGAGGCAGCGATATGACGATCAAACTGCGTGTGCTCTGTGATCTCGGGCACAGCGATTGTTCCTGTCAACGCCATCAGCTCGCTGCGGCAAGTTTCGATGAATATTTGATTGATCAGCATCATATTCCTCCTGAAATTCGGAGGGCTTAGATGCCCCGATTGACGCTAACTTAGCGGTCGAGAATGGCAAGAATAGATGCGATAAGGGCAGTTAGACCCCCCCTGATTTGGTCCTAGGAGTCCTCGTGCAATTGTTTGCACGACACAAAAACCGCCTGTCTCGACATTTCTTTTTTCAGACAGTTTCAAACAAAAACGCATCAAAAATGACTGAAATGCTGCAATGAACGTTAACAACTGACGCTATTTTCTTCATTTTTTACCTGAAATGACACAACCGGCTACGTCAGTTTCGTGATGAGATAGATCTGCTCTTCTGCCGCAGGCTGGGCCAATACATTTGGCAATGAACGCCATGTCCGCTTCGGCGGACACTGCGGACACCCATCGAAAGATGCCCAACGTCAGTTGTGCGGACTTAGTGTGAATTCGCTTCGTTTTAACCAATGACTGCTTTCAACTTCGGGCTGCATAAAAGGCTGTTATAGTCCAGGACCCGACACAGAACCCTCGTAGGAATGGCCTTTGTCGTATAGGTCAATGCTGCAACTCGGTCCGTCGTCGGTTCAACGGACTCAGTCGATCTTCGCGCAACAGAGATGCGTGACATTTAGGAGCTCCTTCGGCGGCCGATATTACCGATGCTTCTATAAGGGAATAACTCTAGTCGGGTAGTCCCGCCATGCGCATTCCATCTTGCATATGTACGATATCCGCGTCCGACCAGCCGCCGCTGCGTAGCGCCGATATACGGAAGTCTGGATTTTGCTCCAGCACCCGACGCGCCATCTCCCGCGCTTCGGCGTCACGGCCTAGATGGGCAAAGCAGATCGCCAAGCGGGTCAGCACCCAAACCTTGGGCCGCGTTCGGCGCCTGTAGGCTTCGATTGCATCCACATATCGACGCGCCGCCAGGAAAGCCGCTCCAAGAGACAACCAATACCATTCCGGATGGAAAGGGTTCAGACGCATGGCCTCGCGGATCATGGCGAGACCCTCGTCTACCTGACCGAAACTCGCCAGAAAGGAACCGTAACTCATCTTGGAATTTGCATCATTGGGATTGAGCGCCAGCGCCCGTTCCAATTGTCGTTTTTCTTCATCAAATTCGCGAAGATACCCGTGGAGCAAGCTGAGCAGCCAGTTGATCCGGTAGTCTTCCGGATCAATCGCAAGCGCTCGGTCGATACGGTTTCTATAGTCGATCAAGCGGTCGCGCGGTGCTTCGTCGTAGTTTTGGATAACTGCCTCTGCAAAAGCAAGGTACGCCTGCACCAGCGCATAGTCTGGGTCCAAACGCAAAGCCTCCCGGAACAACGCTACGGCTTTGTCATTGTCATCTTTGGCATAGCCGCGCAGATGCTTGATGCCACGCAGCGCGCATTCATAGGCGGCCATTGACGGTTTGTTGTGGCTTTGAACAATGATCGTATGCTCGGCCCGGTTCTGCACAGTGGCGATGATGGCAGTGGCAATCTGATCTGGAATGCCGGGCACATCTCCAATGTCGCATTCAAAAACATCACTCCACATCTGCGCCCGGTTGGCGCAGTCGACGAGACGGACTGTGATCCTCAACCGCAATTGCGTGGCCTGGATGCTGCCCTGAACCAGCTGCGCAGCCCCAAGGCGCAGACCGATCTTTGTCGTGTCGGATGTGGCAGACGACACCGCAGCAGCGGAATAGCGGTCAATCACAAGCAGGGAACGAAACCTGCCCAATCCGGTGGTGATGTCTTCGGCCAATCCCTCGCAAAGAAAATTCAGCTTCTCGTTTCCGGTCAGGTTTTGAAAAGGAAGGATAGCAATGGACGGCCTGCTTTCGGACCGGTCTGTCTCTGTCAACACCCTCAGAGCCGGGGCCGCAGATCGATCCATCAGAATGTCACGGTAGAGGTCCTCTGTCTCGTGATCAGGCGCGATGTTTAGATCTTCGCTTAGCACCTCGCGGCAGGTCGCGTAGAGCTTGAGAGCCGCTGCGCGCTCACCCCGGTTGTGGCAGATGCGCATCATGGCCCGGTAGACCGGCTCAAGCATCCGGTCTTGTGCCAGAAGCCTGCGAGCAAGCTGCATTGCCGCTTCAGCGTCCGCAGGTGAAAGGACAGAGATCGAAGCAGTAACGACAAATTGCTCCGCAAGCGCGTCGAGCCGCTGGCGTTCTTGTACAACCCAATGCTCGAATTCCGGTGTGGCTGTATCCGAGGCGTCAAGCAGTGCTCCTTGATACAAACCGGCGATAGGGGCCGTCAGCACCGATGCCCCACAACCTTCCGCAAACTCAACCGCGTCGATAGTGAATGCGGAAACCTCCAAGGTCACCGAAGTTCTGTCGCTGTTGACCGGCTCCAGCATCACCGCCCGGAATACGCGTCGAAGCGCCGCCAAGGACTGGCGTAGACTGTCGCGGGCCTGCGCCTCGGCTCTATCAGCCCAGAGCAAGGCTGCTAGTTTCTCTCTGGATTGTGCTTCTCCGCCCTGCAGAGCCAGAAAAGCCAGAAGCTGCCGATCTTTCCGAGTGGGCAAGACAAGGTCTGCTCCCTCGTCAGTCTTCAGGGTAAATCCTCCCAGAAGGTCAAGTTTAAGTCGCCGCACCTAAATCTCCTGTCGGAATACTCATTTCACAGTCTTTTCACGATTCCACCGTTTCACAACGCCATTTTTGCACGGGATTTCACACTGCATCGCCGTTCATTTCATGAAGCACCCCCAAGATCGATGCTGTGTAAACAATCTAACACAGGGAGAACGGCCATGAAAAACTTGATCAAAGGGCTTTCCAACTTCTTTTCGTTTGGGGCTTTGCCGCCGTTGCAGACAGATCATTTTACGGCCAGTGACGACGCTGCAGCCCTTCGCGCCGAAGACAGATGGGAAGACGCGCTGATGGCCTGCATGTATGACGAGAACGCCCGCACCTACCTTGATTACATTGGCCCGCGTGGAAGATGAGCGGATTGTTTCAACAGTGCGCCGGTCGCGATAACATTCGTGCTTTGTCTTTGACGGCGGAGCTAGTTGCCCTGTGCCATCGTGAGATTCCCAAACCTGCGCCGAACCCGGATCAGGTTCGGTTTGATGATGCCGACTTCGACCGAGCAGCCGCCGAGATTCTAGCCATTCTGGGCGGTAATCCGATCTGGGTTTTCGCTTATGGGTCGCTGATCTGGAATCCCGCTGCCGCGCCTGTCGAAAAACGCAAAAGCACTGCCTTCGGTTGGCACAGATCGTTTTGCCTTGAAATGCATAGCTGGCGCGGAACTCTCGAGCAACCGGGCTTGATGATGGCCCTTCGCAGGGGCGGCACCTGCACAGGGATTGCGCAACGCTTAGAAGGCGGCGATCGTCACAGCCTGATGGTCGCGCTACTGCGGCGCGAAATTGGCGGCCCGGTCGGCTTTTCTTCCTTGCGTCTGATCGACCTTCAATCGGCGGAAGGCCCTCTTCGTGCCCTTTGCTTTTACGCTGAGCCGGACGAAATCGTCGGCAAACCGGAATTGCCCCTCGAAGAAGTCGCCGCGATCCTTGTCCGCGCCTGTGGTCACGCGGGTTCGGGCGCGGAATACCTGTTTAATACCGTGTCCGCTTTGCACGCCGAAGGTATTTATGATCCGGAGCTTTGGCAGTTGCAAGAATTGACAGCGGTCGAAATCATACGGTGCTACCGAGCCATATCAGATCAACATAGGCGCAGTTAGTAAAGCGCCCGCATCGTAGAAGTATTTCCAAGCTTGGGCATCTGCAGATGACGGCAATTTTTATCCGATCTCAACACCAGACAAAAATCGCAATAAGACCTGAAGACACACCTTCATGAAACAAATATAATGGACCCGTCAACGTTTGCCATGATCTGCGAAGCTGACATTGGCTGCACCGCAGAGTTGTGGAAATCCGGGCTCGGAGCTGTCGTCTGAGTCCCTTTGTCGGATGACCGCTTCGCCTCGCTGAGCGGGCTTCGCGAATACGATGCCGATTGATTCCGCGAAGAATTGAAAGAAATGAATATTGCGCC
>JBBKVT010000330.1:0-5707 GCA_037968535.1 Paracoccaceae bacterium | reverse complement strand
GGTAGCCCCGAGGACTTTCTGCGCGCCGCCGACATTCTGGTCGCCGCGCAATGCGAACTCGACGCCGCCGCGGCCCGCGCCGATCCTGGATTCTCTGCGGGGAAGGCCGACATCACACTTAGCCTTCTCGTTCGCGTTTCGGAATCTACCGGCGGCGGCATCACCCTGACGATCCCCATCGCTTCGACCGATCTGACGCTCCGCCGAGACCGCGTGCCGGAAGGCACAGCCCTCCGGCGGATGGATTTCCGCATCACGCACACCTTCGGCGATACCCCAGCCTGTCCGAGTCCCGACGCGCCGCTTACCGCGACTGGCCTGCGCTTCATCGAAGGCGGCCTCGGCCTTGCCGAATGGGTCACGGAAACCGACCGGCTGGTGGCCCACGCCGGCCACGCCCCGCGCGAAGTGAACTACGCCATGAGCTTCGACGTCACCCTCTCCGACGACCGCTCGCCCGTCTTCTCGCGCCCCATCGATTCCATCGAAAGTGATATCACCCGACAGGACGCCAGTGCGCGTGAAGTCCGCCACCGTATTGCCGTTACCATCGTCCCTGGCCAGCCACGCGACGACACGCTCCACGAAGCCGCCAACCGCTTCCTCGACCGCATTGGCGGCTGACGCGCTGGTAAGCGGCAGGCCAGCAAAATCTCTTGTCGACGCGACGGTTCGGTGCATCAGGCTGGATTGTCAGCACAGCAGACGTCGATGCATTGCGAAGCGAAGGTCCGAAATCCGCCCTTTTGTGCCCGATGCCGCGCGTTTCACAAAGGTCGCATATGAGCTCAGAGCCACCGTTGATCAGTAGCACGTATGCAATCATAAGCTGAAATTCGTTTTGAAGTCTGTCTCACAAACGGTCGAATTCGCTACAAAATCGAGCCGCAACCTAAAGGCGATGCTGGGAGGGGACGACTGCTGACGCTGCGCGACGTCCGAATGACGGGAGTGCGGGGCGAAGCATGCCGTTGATGGAAGCAAGCCCAATGACCGCTTTAAGGGTAGCGGTCTTAGCCGAACGTGTATGCCTTCATTCTCCAGACACGAATATCCAGGCCACTCACTCTATTTAGCTTGCATTCTTTTGGCTTATCTGAGAGTCATACTTTACCACAGGGGAGCCGCGTTACGCCGCGGCTGAGATGGGGGCGCAAGCCCACGGACCCTCAAAGCTGATCTGGATAATGCCAGCGTAGCAAGGAGGACAGAAATGTTTGCAGGCGCACAAATTTCCCTTTACCCGATGACCGATGAGTTCGTTGATGTCATTTTATCGTCGCTTAGCGCGCTCGATCCATGGCGCGACAGGTTGCGGATTGAAACGGATGATATCTCGACCCTGATCGTCGGCCCACCCGAGGTTTTGTTTCCTGCATTACGCGACCTTTACGCCGCAGCGGCGGCATCCGGCCAGCATATTGTGCTGCGCGCCACCCTGTCACGCGGTTGCCCCGGTGAACCCGATGACCCGATCTGCCAAACAGGTGCGCTGGCCAACCCGTCAGAGCCTTTGGCGTCACGCCAAAAGAACGCTCTTACGGCAATTGCTGCGACACCTCAAAAGGGTCTGGCAGCAGATGCGCAGTTTTCGCTTTATGTGATGGGTGCGGGTGACCATATGGCCGAAATCATGGGCTGTATCGATTTTCTCAAGCAAAGCGGCACCTTTGATCGGTCCAAGAATTTCTGCACCCGCCTGACAGGCGATGCCGGCTCGGTCTTTGCCACGCTCCAACAGGCGTTTTGCCAGTTTGGCCCACCCAATGGCCATGTCACAATTGATCTGACGGTCTCCGCCAACAGCCCATCCAAGCGCTGATCTGATGCAGCGCCCTTTGCCTCGCCGTCCCGGCGGAGGTCTGGCCCGCGGCATTCCTGCCGTCTTGAGTGTGGTCAGCGCCTTTTTGATCTGGGAAATTTACGTTCGTCTGTCGGGGATTTCCCCGCTGATGTTGCCTGCACCTTCGCGCGTGCTGGACCAGATGGTGTTGAACCGCGCCATCCTGTGGGACAACACAGTGCCGACACTCAAAGCCACGCTTGCGGGGTTTTCGCTGTCGCTCACAGTGGCTTTTGTCCTATCCATTGTGCTGGATTTCATGCCGCGCGTGCGCCGCGCGCTATTCCCGATTTTTGTAGTCAGCCAGACGCTTCCGCTGGTCGCAATCGCCCCTTTAGTCGTGTTGTGGTTCGGCTTTGATCTGACGCCCAAAGTGTTGCTGGTGGCCCTTGTGACGTTCTTTCCGATGCTGGTGGCATTGGTGGACGGATACGCGTCGACCGATCCTGAGATTGAGGATTTGCTGCGTTCCATGGGTGCGTCGCGCAGGGCTGTGTTCCGTCGCGCGCGCTTGCCTTCTGCGATGCCGTATTTCTTTGCAGGGCTTCGCATTTCGATCACCTATGCGGTCGTGGCGGCCATCTTTGCGGAATATGTCGGCGCACGGGCGGGCCTGGGCATCGTGATCCTGAACGCCAAAAACAGCTTTCGGCCTGATCTTGTTTTGGCCGCTGTCGTCATCAGCTCTGCGCTGACTTTGGTTCTGTTCGCCATCACAGCCTTGCTGCAACGCGTGGTCTTGCGTTGGCGAGACGTTGGAGATGGCCGATGAGCGTATTGGAGATGCAAAGCGTCGGTGTCACATTGGGCGACACAGCGGTGGTGGACGACATTTCGATGCACGTGACCGAAGGCGAGTTTGTGTCGATCCTTGGCCCGTCAGGTGCGGGAAAATCGACCATTTTTCGCCTGCTGACCGGTGCGTTGCAGCATGACAGCGGCGCAATCAAATGTAATGGACGCCCGCTTGCGCAAAGCCAGCAGGGCTTTGCCTTCATGCCACAGCGTGATGCGCTGATGCCGTGGCTCCGTATCCTCGACAATCTGACCTTGGGATTAGAGGTGCAGGGTATGGCCCGCAAGGACGCCCGTGCCCGTGTTTTACCACTGTTGGGTGATTTTGGATTGACCGGATTTGAACAGCATTATCCCGCACAACTGTCCGGCGGGATGCGCCAGCGCGCGGCCCTTTTGCGCACCATCGTGCAGGCCCGGCCGGTGCAACTGTTGGATGAACCTTTCGGCGCATTAGACGCGTTGACGCGCACCCAAATGCAAAAATGGTTCGAAGAACGCTGGCGTGCTGCGCGCTGGACCACTTTGCTGGTGACCCATGACGTCCGCGAGGCTGTCGCACTTTCGGATCGCATCTATGTGCTGTCGCCCCGCCCCGCACGTGTGATCGCCGAAGTCGCTGTACCTGCCCCGCGCCCACGCCTTGGGCAACCCACCCCCGCGGATGCCCACGCGCTCGAGGCGCATCTTCTCGACATCCTACTTAACCAAACTGGAGACGACCTATGAAACACCTGATCACCGCTGCATTTTTGTGTGCGGCATTGCCTGCTATGGCCCAAGAAAAACTAAGCGTCGCACTCGACTGGACACCCAATACCAACCACGTCGGCCTGTATGTAGCGCAGTCAAAAGGCTGGTTCGAAGACGCCGGGCTTGATGTGGATATCTTGCCTTACACCGATACATCCTCGGGGACATTGGTGACGGCTGGTGTCGCAGAATTTGGGATTCTAAGTGCCGTGGGCTTTCACAGCCAGCGCGCAACAGGCGCCGATATGACCGTGGTGATGGCGGTTGTGCAGCACGAAACCGGACGGTTGGTATTCAACGGCGAACGTGAGGACATTCAGCGCCCCGCTGATCTGGATGGCAAGATCTACGCGGGCTTTGGCAGTGCATGGGAAGAAGCGTTGATTTCAACGATTATTCGCAACGATGGCGGCGAGGGAACGTTCGACACGGTCACACTGGGCACCTCCGCCTATGAGGCGCTGGCCAACGGAAGCGTTGATTTCACGCTAGAGGTTAGCACTTGGGAAGGTGTGAATTCTGTCCTGCTGGACCGTCCGCAGCGCGCATTTCGCTATGCCGACTACGGCGTCCCAGACCAGCACACGACGTTTCTGGGCGGGAATGGCACATGGCTCACCGCCAACCCCGACACGGCGCGCGCGTTTGTACAGGCGGCACAGCGTGGCTATGATTTTGCGGCCAATAACCCAGCAGACGCAGCAGACATCCTTATTGCGCAAACGGCGGGAATGATGAGCAACCCTGATCTTGTCCGCGCATCGATGGATGCGTTGGTCGACGGTGGATATCTGCAAGATCCCGGCGAACCGGTTGGCATGATCGACAGCGAAATGTTCAACAACATCGCGCGCTTCTTGTTTGAGGCAGATATCATGCGGGGCGAAGATGGCAGGCCGCTCGATGCAATGCCCGATGTTTCAACTTGGTTTACAAATGACTACCTGTTGCGTTCAGACTGAAGATCATTTGAAAATGGTGGGTGGCATTCAGGTGCGATTCAGCCAGACTAGTTGATGCGAATACTTCTTCAAAGATCAATTTTTGTTCAGCGCGAGTTCAGCGTTTCCAAACCAAACGGGAATCTCTGTGCCCCAAAAACTGCTGTCGCATTTACTGTTGCAAGTCGCCAAAGCCGACCTTCGCCGCACCGCGGGAAATCAAGATGTTGGGCTCGGAGCCGCAATTGGCCAAGTGTCGCATTTGCCACCCGAGGTTGAATTTCATTTTGAGGTCTGTCTGACAAACGGTGGTTTGTGCCGATGCTTCCATTAGGCGGCCGCAGTATCCGCAAACGACGCACGTAGTCGGGTAAGCGCAGATTCACGGATCTGGCGAATACGCTCGCGCGATACTCCAAACCGTTCGCCTAACACGAGCAACGTTTTCGGGGTGTCGGACACATAGGTTTCAATGATGATGTCCTGTTCCCGCTTGGAAAGCCGGTTCAGATGGGTGGACATCGTGGTCCAGAAGGCACGGGAATCCAATCGTGCGCTGACTTGCTTTTCGACGTCCGCATCCGGATCCTCAAGCAGGTCTTGCAGTTGCGTTGTGCCGCCATCGACACCGACGGGACGATTTAGGGACCCATCCGGAGCGGCCAGTCTTTGTTGCATCAATACAACCAGTTCGGGCGTTACCGCGAGCTCAGTCGCTATCCGGTCAACAAGCCGTTCAGGTGGAACCTCGCCTGCTGCGACCAGTCGGGTTTCAACACGTTTCAGATTATGAAACAGCTTACGGCCGAACGCTGAATTTGGAAGCCTCACCAGGGACCAGTTCCGGATCTTGTAGTCTTGGATTTCCGCCCTGACCCACCATGCGGCATAGGTGGAAAAACGAAAACCCATGTCGGGGTCAAAGCGATCGGCCGCCTTCAACAACCCGATATTTGCATGTTGCAGAATATCGTTATCTAACTCTCGTCCTTTGCCCCCGGCTCGCTTGGTCGCCGCTATCGCAAGAGCCTGGTGCGATGTGACCAGACGGTTGCGGGCGGCAACATCGCCTTCATCGCGCCAGCATCTGGCAAGCCGTGCCTCGTTGTGCGCGTCAAGAAATTCTGCGCGCGGCGTCTGATTGCGGGCTATTCGTGGCGGAGGAAAGGGTTTGTTCATATCTTTCACATTTGGTTTCGCTTCGATACTAATCTTGACGAGATTCGCTTGTCAATATGGTTTCGAAACGCTATCATTTGTTCATGACTGAAAATACGACCGACACAGAAGAAATCGCCGAACTGCTCGTCTATCTTGGGCGGGCAGCACGCGGGACCGACGCAGGATCAGACCTGACGGCGGCAGAATGGACGGC
>JBBKVT010000329.1:0-10969 GCA_037968535.1 Paracoccaceae bacterium | reverse complement strand
ATGCACTGGAAGTGCCGTTCATGGATGCCGTCAAGGGCGGCACCACGCGAATCACGCTGCCCACCGGCGGGACGCTGGATGTGAAGATCCCCGAAGGCACCGCGGACGGACAGACGATCCGGCTGCGCGGCAAGGGCAGTCCGGGGCTGGGCGACGGGCCGCCGGGCGACGCGCTGGTGACGCTGACGGTGCGCGAGCACGCGGTTTTCCGGCGCGAGGGCGACGATATCGTGGTGGTGCTGCCGATCACGCTGGACGAGGCGGTGCTGGGCGGCAAGGTCGAAGCGCCGACCATCGACGGGCCGGTGAAACTGACGGTCCCCAGAGGTGCGAGCAGTGGCCAGATATTGCGGCTGAAGGGTCGCGGGACAAAGCTGCGCGGTAGCAAGGCACGGGGCGATCAACGGGTGGAACTGAAGATCGTGGCACCTGCGAAGATCGACGAAGAGCTGGCAAAGTTCATGGAAGGCTGGCGCCAGACGCATGGCTACGATCCGAGAAAGGGGATGAAGGTATGATCGACCGGTATTCCGAAACCGAAGTCATCGCCGCTGTCGCGCGACTGACCCAGCCGCTGCTGGCGACATTCGTCGAGGCTGAAATCATCATGCCGGTGCGCACCGAGGACGGCGTCTACTTTCGCAAGCTCGATATCGTTCGGCTGGAACTGTTATGCGAGCTTCACCAGGAGTTCGATCTGACCGAGGATGCGCTGGCGGTGGTGATTTCTCTGATCGACCAGCTGCATGCAGTGCGCGGCGAATTGCGACGCGTCCTGCAGGCGGTCGAGGTCGAATCCGAAGAGGTGCGACGACGGGTTGGCGAAGCCGTCCTGCAGCATCGCTAGGGCGCGCCGATTACACCTCGCGCATCATGCAGTTGCAGCATATATTCGCTGCAAATGCATAGGGCGGAGTAAATCATGACACTTTCGGGAAAGACCGCGATCGTCACCGGATCGAATTCCGGCATCGGGCTGGGCATCGTCGAAGGACTGGCGCGCGAGGGCGTGGATGTGATCCTCAATTCCTTCACCGACAGCGACGACGATCATGCGCTGGCGGCCAAGATCGCCAAAGAGCACGGCGTCACGGCGACCTACATCAAGGCCGACATGTCGAAACCGGAAGAGTGCCGCGCGCTGATCACGCAGGCCGGACGCTGTGATATTCTGGTCAACAACGCCGGCATTCAGCACGTCGCGCCGATCGAGGATTTTCCCGTCGATATGTGGAACGCGATAATCGCGATCAACCTGAGTTCGGCGTTTCACACCACCGCCGTGGCGCTGCCGATGATGCGCAAGGCAGGCTGGGGGCGGGTGGTCAACATCGCCTCGGCGCATGGCCTGCGGGCAAGCCCGTTCAAGTCGGCCTATGTGGCGGCCAAGCATGGCATCGTCGGGCTGAGCAAAACAGTGGCGCTGGAAGCTGCGGGGCAGGGGATCACCTGCAACGCGATTTGTCCTGGCTACGTGATGACGCCGATTGTCGAAAAGCAGTTGCCTGACCAGATGAAGACCCACAACATGGACCGTGAAACGGTGATGCGTGAGGTCATTCTGGCCAAGCAGCCGTCCAAGCAGTTCGCCACGATCGAACAGATTGCGGGAATTGCAGTGTTTCTGTGCGGCCCGAGTGCGGATCAGATCACCGGCACGACGATCAGCGCAGATGGCGGTTGGACGGCGTCCTGACGATGACAACCAAGCGGATCAGCCTTGCCTTGCAGGGCGGTGGCGCGCATGGCGCGTTTACTTGGGGCGTGCTTGATCGGTTGCTGGACGAGAAGGACGTCGAGATCGTCGCGATTTCTGGCACATCGGCAGGGGCGCTGAATGGTGCCGCGCTGAAGGCCGGGATGATCCATGGCGACCGACAGACGGCGCAGGATAACCTCGCCTGGCTTTGGGCACAGTTCGGGGCGCTCAATGACCTGCGGCTGGCCCATTGGATGGCCGGATTCTCGCCTGCTGCGGCCGCGATGACCAAGGCTTTCGAGATGTCGCCGGGATTTCTGGCAGTGGACGCGGTGTCGCGGTTCGTCAGCCCGTACGACTACGGTCCGTTCTATCGCAACCCGCTGGATCGGATCGCGCGGCGGTTCCACTACGACAAGGTTTGTGCCGCCGAGGGGCCGCGGCTGTTCATCTCGACCACCAATGTGCGGACCGGCAAGATCCGGGTGTTCACCGGCAAGGAAATCCATACCGATGTGATTCTCGCCTCGACCTGTCTGCCGACGCTGTTCAAGGCTGTCGAGTTCAAGGATCCGCGGACCGGCAAGATCGAGGCGTTCTGGGATGGCGGCTATACCGGCAACCCGGCGCTCTGGCCGCTTTACGAGCCAGAATTCCCCGAAGACATCGTGATCGTGAATATCAATCCGCTGGTGCGCGATCAGATTCCGAAGACGCCCTATGAAATCGAGAACCGGGTGAACGAGATCAGCTTTAACGCGTCGTTGTTGCAGGAATTGCGAGCGGTGCAGTTCGTTCGCGACCTGATTGCCGAGGGGCGGATGGCGAAGGGCCAGATGAAGGCCGTTCGGGTGCATCTGATTGCCGACGACGATCTGATGAACGATCTGGGCGTCGCGACCAAGATGGTGCCGACGCCCGAGCTTCTGTGGCGGTTGCACAAGGCAGGTTGGGCTGCGGCGGACAAGTTCCTGACCAAGCACAAGAAGGACCTGAACGAGCGTGACACGATCAATCTGCAGAAGATTTTCGGCTAGTTCGACAACAGCAGCCCGGCGGCAAGCGCCCACATCGTGACGCCGATGAAGACGTCAAGAATTCGCCATGACCGGGTTGATTGCATCAAAGGCGCCAGCATCCGCGCGCCGTAGCCAAGTCCGAAGAAAAACACGAAGCTGGACGTCGTGGCGCCCAGACCGAAGGCGATCTTGTGCGGACCTGTAAACTGGGTCGAGATGGCACCGATCAATCCGAGCGTGTCCAGATAGACATGCGCGTTCAGCCATGTGAAGGCGGCGGCGGTCGCGAGTGTCGGCCAAAGCCCTGCGGATGATCCATTCAGGCGGAGCGCGTCATCGCCCTTGAACGCGGCGCGAAACCGCAAACCGCCATAGACCAGCAGAAAACCTGCGCCCGCCAGCGCCATGAGGCGGGGAAATCCGGGATAGAGCGTGACCAGCGCGCCGAACCCGGCAACCCCGGCAACGATCAGGACGGCGTCAGAGACCGCGCAAAAGATACACAGCCAGAACACGTGCTGGCGCATCAGCCCCTGGCGCAGCACGAAGGCATTCTGCGCACCGATTGCAAGGATCAGCGCGAAAGCGGTCGCAAATCCGGTGGCGGCTGCAGCAAGCAAGCGTCAGCTTGCGGCAATTGCGGGTTGGCTGGGGTCTTTCGGGTTGGGATAGACCAGCCCCGCCGAGATCACCAGCTTGGCGGCATCCTCGACCGACATCGACAGTTCGATGACACCGGATCTTGGCACGAACAACAGAAAGCCGGATGTCGGGTTCGGGGTTGTGGGCAGGAATACCGAAACGACTTGCTCGTCGACGGGAACCCGCTCGCTGATTTCGCCCTTCGCATTGGTCGAGATGAATGCGATCGCCCAGATCCCCTTGCGCGGATATTCCACCAGACAGGCCTTGTCGAACGAGGTTTCCGACTGGGCAAAGACGGTCTCGGCGATCTGTTTCAGGCCATTGTAAATAGAGCGAACCACTGGCATCCGCGACACCAGGCTTTCGCCGGATCGGATCAGCGATCGACCGATGAAGCCCTTGGCGATCCAGCCGACGAGAATCGTGAAGATCAGGAACACGATCACGCCCAGGCCGCGCAGGTTGATGCCGATATACTGGTCGGGGTGATACTTGTAGGGCACGAAAGGCAGCACCCAGCTGTCGATCCAGCCGACCACGGTCCAGATCAGGTAGATCGTCAGCGCGACAGGTGCCACGACAACCAACCCGGTCAGGAAGTTCGATCGCAGACCTCCGAAAAGTCCGCGTTTGTGCCGAGGAATTTTTTTTTCGTCAAATGGGTTGGTCATGGGCCCGTACTTCAATGCCGAGTGAATCTAGGGGGTTCAGGGCCGCGTCACAATAACCAAGCTGCGTTCCACGCGTTAATTTTCGCTCTGACTGACAAATTCGCGTGCGATTGCTGCGGCCAAACGCGCATTATTGAGCACAAGCGCGATGTTCGCGGTCAGAGACCGGCCTTCTGTCAACTCGAATATCCTCTGCAAAAGGAACGGTGTCACGGCCTTGGCGGCGATGCCTTGTGCTGTGGCCTCGGCCAGCGCCTGTTCAATCACCGGGGCCAGGGTGTCACGCGCAATCTCCGCCTCGGGCGGGATCGGATTGACCACCAGCTGACCGCCGGGAAGGCTCAATCTGGCGCGCATCCGGCCAGCGGCCGCAATCTCGGCGGCACTGTCCATTCGCAGCGGCGCGGCAAGTCCGGACGAGCGGGACCAGAAGGCGGGCACTTCGTCCTGACCGTAAGCGATGACCGGAACGCCGAGGGTTTCCAGCACTTCGAGCGTTTTCGGGATGTCGAGGATCGCTTTCGGCCCGGCGGCGACCACCGTGACCGGGGTCTGCGCCAGTTCTTGCAGGTCGGCGGAAATGTCGAATGAGGTTTCCGCGCCACGGTGCACACCGCCAATGCCGCCGGTTGCGAAGGCGTCGATGCGGGCGAGATGCGCGATGATCATTGTCGCGGCGACCGTCGTGGCCCCGGTGCCACCGCGCGCAACACAGGCCGCGAGATCGGCGCGCGACAGCTTGGCCACGGCTTCGGCGCGGCCAAGCCCGTCAAGCTCGGCCTCGGTCAAGCCGACGCAGATCTTGCCGTCGAGAACCGCGATGGTGGCCGGGATTGCGCCGGCCTTGCGCACTTCGGCCTCGACCGCGCGGGCTGTTTCCACATTCTGCGGGAAAGGCATGCCGTGGGTAATGATTGTGGATTCCAGCGCAACAATCGGCTGGCCCGACGCGCGGGCGTCGGACACTTCGGGTGCAAAGGTCAGGGGGATCATAGGCTGGTATCTCCGGCAATGTAATCGGCGGCAGCCCGCAGCGCATCTGTCAATGCGATGTCGCGAGAGGCGCCTTGGGCTTCGGATGCGATGTGTGCGGCCATGAAAGTGTCGCCCGCACCAGTGACCCGAGTGACCAGAACCTCGGGCGGTTCCGCGGTGAAAAGACCGGCGTCGCAAGCCTCGGCGGCAAGACGGCCGCCATCGGTCACAAGGGCGCGGTGGGCGCCAAGGCTGCGAAGTTCGGAGGCCGCAGCCGCTGAGGTTTCGAAACGGTGATGGCAGAGCAGCCCGGCCTCTTCGAGGTTGAGGTAGAGCGTCGCACCGGGGTGACGCAACAGCGGCATCAGGCGTTCGGCCTTGCCCGGACTGGCCGGAGCGATCCGCAGATCGGCGCGGGAAAACAGGTCGCTTTGCGCGATTTCGGACAACAGCGCCTCGGTTAGGTTGCCGTCAATTGCGATGATGCCGGGATAGGGTGTCGTGCTGCTGCCCAGCCGCCCGTCAGCGAGGGGCCGAAGGATCTTGTCGCCAGCAGCCTCTAGCGAATGCGCATCGGCGACCGCCGCGACCAGACCGTTGCCGCCTTCGATCGCCATGTAGCGATCGGTTGGCAAGTCTTGCGAGACATAGGCGTGATCGGTCACGATGCCCATGCGCTGGCAGGCCGTCAGCAGTTCCTGCCCCTCGGGGTCGGTGCCGATGGCGGTCAGGATTGCAGGTGTCACCCCGAACCGGCGCAGTGTCATCGCGATGTTCATTGCAACGCCGCCGGGCAGGCGGGTGATGCGGCCGGGGACATCGGCGCCAAGCCGCATATGGCTGGATGACCGGCCGATGATGTCCCACAGGACCGATCCGATGCAGAGGATGTCGGGCTGTGTCATGGTGTCGTTCTGGCGATTTCAGGGTGGGCTTGCAAGCCCGCCGCAAAACGACGCTGGGTGGCGCACCGATACATGCTATCGATGATGCTGGAAACGGGTGAGGCGGCGAAGATGGAAGCTAGGGTCTTGATACGACCAGCGACGCCGGCGGATGCAGAGGTGATGGCGCCGCTGGTCAATCAGGCCGGAGAAGGTCTGCCGCTGTATTTCTGGACCAAGTTGGTCGGGCCCGGACATACGCCGCTGGACCATGGCATCGCGCGGATACGAAGCGAGGATGCCGGCATCTCTTACCGCAATGGCTGGATCGCGGAACTGGATGGCGTCGCTGCGGGATGTCTGGTGGCCTACCGGCAGCCCGATACATCCGAACCGATCGCGCCCGACGAAGTGCCTATTTTCGTGCCGCTGGCGGAATTGGAAAATGTCGCAACTGGTACCGGCTATATCTTCATCGTGTCGACGGCGCCCGAGTTTCAGGGCCGCGGCGTCGGTGCGCGGTTGCTTGCCTTTGCAGAACGCTATAGCGGTCCGAACGGGATGAGCCTGATCGTTTCAAGCGCCAATTCCGGTGCACGGCGTTTGTATGAACGCAGCGGTTACCGCGAAGTGCAGCGCAGAATGATGGTGAAGGAAGGCTGGAAGAATCCCGGCACCGAGTGGGTGCTGATGATCAAACCGTCTGGGTGACAAGAATGAACGAGCAACACAAATTCACGGGCTTTAGCGACGAAACCTTCGCGTTTCTGCGCGATTTGCAGGCGAACAACACGAAAGACTGGTTCGACGCCAACCGCGAACGCTACGAGGCGATCTGGAAGGGCGAGGCGCAGGATCTGATCGCGGCTTTGTCGGGGCCGATGTCACGGCTGGACCCGCCGTTGAAGGCAGTTCCCCGGTTGAACGGCAGTTTAAGGCGGATCAACCGCGATGTGCGTTTTTCCAAGGACAAATCGCCCTATAATTCGCGTTTGCACCTGATCTTCTGGACCGGCGAGCATCCCAACAAGTCGCCCGGCATGCATCTGGTGCTGCATCCCGATGGCATCGGTTATGGGGCGGGGGCCTGGGGTTATGAACCGGCTGCGCTGAAGGCGTTGCGCAAGCGGATACTCGACCCGAAAGACCGAGCGGTGCTGCTCAAGGCGATAGCAGCCGCGCAAGCGGTCGGCAGCGAGCTTGGCGAGCCTGATCTGGTCAACCTGCCGAAAGGCTACGAGGGCGCCAAGGGCGAGTGGGCGCATCTGTTGCTGCGCAAGGGGTTTGTGCTGCGCAGCCAGAAACGGATAAAATCCCCGGACTGGATCAAGACGCCCGAGGCCACCGAGAAGATAATGGAGCTGACGCGCGCGCATCTGCCGTTCATCCGCTGGCTGGCGGCGTGACGACTTTGCCCTGAAAAGCATACATCGGAACTCGCCCGACCTATGGGTGAATTCCGATTCGGCTGAAAGTCATCTTGCTCACTGCGTGATCGGATAGCGATCGGGTTCCTCGAACACATCGATCGCGATGGTGCCGGCCTTGATCACGGCGCCATGTTCGACGCCTTCGGGAATATCGTAGCTGTCGCCGGGTCTGATGTTGCGGGTCTTGCCGCCAATGGTGAACTCGATCTCCCCGGCGACCAGCGTGCCCCATTGTGCCTTGTGCGAATGCGGCGGCAGGACCATGTCTTGCAGGAAGGTGAAGAACACGACGAGTCCGGCATCGGACCGGATCGCGCGGGTCTTGACCACATCCTCGGGGAACGGCACGTCGAGTGCGGGGAATTTCATGATAAAGTCGGGCAGGGGCATGTCTGATTCCTTGTTTACGCGAGCAAAGCCTAGCAGGCATCCGCCCTATTCCCTTGCATTTCCACCGAATCGCCCGTAAAGCCGCCTCACTTCACAGGCGGGGTCCGGGCCGTGCGGGGAGAAATCCCGTTTGGTCCACCGGTTGAGCATCTGCTCTGACGACCCTGCCGAGGCGCAAACCGGAAAAGGAACATTGGACATGGCGCTCCCTGATTTTTCTATGCGTCAGCTTCTGGAAGCTGGCGTTCACTTTGGTCACCAGACCGCTCGATGGAACCCGAAGATGGGTCAATACATCTACGGCGACCGCAACGGCATTCACATTCTCGACCTGACGCAGACCGTTCCAATGTTGGACGCGGCGCTGAACGTCATCCGCGAAACCGTCGCCAAGGGCGGCAGCATCCTGTTCGTCGGCACCAAGCGTCAGGCACAGCGCCCGATCGCGGAAGCCGCTGAAAAGTGTGCACAGTTCTACATGAACCACCGCTGGCTTGGTGGCACGCTGACCAACTGGCAGACCGTGTCGCAGTCGATCAAACGTTTGAAGATGATTGATGAGAAGCTGGCAGAGGGCGCCGAGGGCCTGACCAAGAAAGAACGTCTTGGCATGGAACGCGACCAGTCCAAGCTGCAAGCCTCGCTTGGCGGTATCCGCGAAATGGGCGGTCGTCCGGACCTGATCTTCGTGATTGACGTGAACAAGGAAGATCTGGCGGTTCTCGAAGCCAAGAAGCTGGGTATCCCGGTTGTGGCTATTGTCGACACCAACTGCTCGCCCGATGGCGTGGATTACGTCATCCCCGGCAACGATGACGCGGCCCGTGCGATCACGCTTTACTGCGATCTGGTCAGCCGTGCAGCACTTGACGGCATGTCCGCACAGATGGGTGCCGCTGGCATCGACGTCGGCGCATTGGAAGACGCCCCGGCAGAGGAAGCGGTGGAAGAAGAGGCTCCTGCAGAAGCGCTGGCCAAGCCTGCCGCAGAAGCTCCGGCCGAGCCAGTTGCAGAAGCGACCGACAAGCCAACCACGGACGCTCCGGCCGAAGCCTGAGCAATCTGATTGTGAAAATCTGATCTCCGGGCGCGGCTCTGTCCCGCCCGGACCTATTCAAATTCAGGAGAACCAAGATGGCTATCACCGCCGCGATGGTAAAGGAACTGCGCGACTCGACCGGCGCAGGCATGATGGACGCGAAAAAAGCGCTGACCGAAACCGATGGCGACATGGAAGCTGCCGTTGACTGGTTGCGCACCAAGGGCCTGGCGAAAGCCGCCAAGAAATCGGGTCGCACCGCCGCCGAGGGCCTTGTCGCAGTCGCGGTCAAGGGTGGGCGCGGCGTGGCAGTCGAGTTGAACTCGGAAACCGATTTCGTCGCCAAGAACGCGGATTTCCAGAAGATGGTCGGCTTGATCGCCAATGCCGCCTTGGGCGCCAAGGATCTTGACGCTCTGAAAGCCACCGAAGTGGGCGGCAAGACCGTCGAGACCACCGTCACCGACGCCATTGCCATTATCGGCGAGAACATGGCGCTGCGCCGGATGGCCGCGGTCGAGGGCGACACAGTTGTGGCCTATGTCCACAATGCCGCAACCGAAGGCATGGGCAAGATCGGCGTGCTGGTCGCGCTGAAAGGTGCTGACAATGGCATCGGCAAGCAGATCGCGATGCATGTTGCGGCGGCGAACCCGGCTTCGCTGTCTGAAAAGGACCTTGATCCTGCCGTCGTAGAGCGTGAAAAATCGGTGCTGACCGAACAGGCGCGCGAATCCGGCAAGCCGGACGCCGTTATCGGGAAGATGATCGAGGGCCGGATGAAGAAGTTCATGGCCGAAGTTACGCTTCTGGGTCAGCAATTCGTCATCAACCCCGATGTCACCGTCGCGGATGCGGCCAAAGAGGCCGGCGTCGAGATCTTGTCGTTCGTCCGGATGGAAGTGGGCGAGGGGATCGAGAAGAAGGTCGAGGATTTCGCGGCCGAGGTTGCCAAGACCGCGCGCGGCTAGACAGCGCCTGCTCACAAAAAACGAAAACGGTGCAGATCACTTGATCTGCACCGTTCTCGATTTCCGCGCCCAATCTGATTTGGGGATGAGGACGAGCGCGGCCTTCGTGCTGATTTGCGGACGGGACTATTCACCCGCTTCCCAGCGCCCGGTTGCCCGGGTGCGGACCGCTTGCGTTGTAATCGCAACGCGCCCGGTCCGCTGTCCCTTGGCACTAAAGCCACCACTCACGGAACCTCTATAGAATGCTACCTTACGCAGGGGAAAGAAAGTAATGGATTCCCTACCTGACCATTTGGTCAAATGATTGTTTCTGGAAATGAGATAGTAAAACTGACATAAATCAGCAGTTTACGAAGACAGCTGGATCCAGCGTGCAGATCAGCAGGGTCCTGCGAGCAAGACAACAGCGCACGCGTTCGGTCGCGATTGTTTACGTTTCGAGAACAAAGATCTGGTTTTGGAAGGATGCTTTCAGCACAGCCTGAGTCGTGGTTTCGACATCAAGTGCTTCCCGAGCCAAACGAAGATGTTTTTCAACCGTAGCGGGTGTCAGCCCCATGATTTGCGCTATATCTTGCGAGGTCTTGCCGTTGCCAACCCATTCCAGCGTTTCGCGCTGTCGGGGCGTCAGTGATTTACGCGCAGTGACAAAGGGCAGGTTGGTGATCTTCAGATGTGCAACGTTGTTCATCTGTACGATCATGCGCCCGTGTTCTGCCCAGACAGAGTCGATGTCGTCCTGGGTCAAACCTCGACGCGCCGCGAGTGCGATTGCACCCTTGGAGCGCACCGAAACCTCGCGGAAACTGATCGTGTAGCCGGCCGTAACATGCATCTTTCGATTGAATTCCAGGACTTTGCGTTCACTGGCAGTCAGGTCGTCGGCATTTTCGCTCATCCAGCGCCAACTGCAGGCGCCGACGTTCTCGGTGGCCCAACGCAGCATTGGCGCATGGAAATACAGACCGTTCATGTAGGTATCAGTGTATGTTGCATCGTGGTTGGTCAGAACCAACATGTCCTTCTTGTCGCCGAAGGACTGTGCGGTGCGAAACTGCGTGAAGCCATAGAGCAGTCGGTCGAAGCCGAACGTTGCCATCGTTTCCGTGTGCAAAATCCAAAGATCTTCTATCGAGATCGTCTCGTTCAGCTTTTCAAGGTAGTCAAGCAGCATACCTGCACCAAAAAATCGCACGGAACAAAAGGGTTACAATCTCACGCCGTGCATCCGCCGGAACATATC
>JBBKVT010000328.1:0-22660 GCA_037968535.1 Paracoccaceae bacterium | reverse complement strand
GTCCGGATTCGCAATTTGTGTTTCATTCCGAGGTAAGTCTCGCTTGTTACTTTGTTCATGCCTTCCCAAGCCTTATCCTTGCACCGAAGGTTGTTGTCAAAGGTGCCAAAATGACTCGATTCGCCATGCTTCCGCTGCTCTTGCTCGCCGCCTGCGCCACCCCGCGTGAACAGTGCATTTCGCGGGCCACCCAGGACATCCGGGTGCTGGACCGTCTGATCGCGCAAAGCCAGGGCACCATCGAACGCGGCTACGGATACGGAACCGAACGCTTTACCAGCTGGCAATGGGGTATCTGCGGTCGCAACCGGAACGGTTCGTTCCGCTATTGCTTCGAACCCGAAGCCCACTATCGCAAGGTTCCGGTCGCCGTCGATCTGACCCAGGAACAGTCACGGCTGCAATCGATGGTCTTCAAGCGCAATCAGCTTGCCAAGGAACTCGGCCCGAATCTGGCGGCCTGCAACGCCACCTATCCCGCTCAGTAACCTAATGGGACGGTGCGTCCACCGTGTCCAGCAGGCCGCGCCCGCCGTCCACCGTCACGACCTGCCCGGTGACAAAGCCCGAGGCGTCCGACGCCAGGTATTGCGCGGTGTCCACCAATTCGCTGGCCCCTGCGATCCGTCCAAGCGGCGTATGACGGATCAACTTGTCGCGCAGATCGACATCATCGCGCAGTGCATTCTGCAAGCTAGTGCTCATCACGCTGCCGAAAGAGATCGCATTGACCCGGATCCCCTTGGGTGCCAGCACCAGCGCCATCGAACGGGTCATCTGCTCCAACGCGGCAACGCTGACCGAATAGGCCAGTAGTTCCGGATGGCTGTGACCGGCGGCGATCGACGACAGGTTCACGATCGAGCCGATCTGGCCTTCGCCGTCATCACGCTTCCCCGCCTGTGCGATCATCTTGCGCGCAACCGTCTGGCTCAGCCGGTAACTGGTCATCAGGTTCTGCTGCAGCATCATGTCGACTGAATCGTCGTCTGGGTCCAGCGGATCAGTGCGGATGATCTGCCGGCTGGCGTTGACAAGGATGTCGACCCGATCGAAGGCGTCGATGGTCGCTGACAAAAGGTTCGCCTGTGTCAGTTTCTTGCGCAGATCGCCGCAAAACAGCCGCAGGCCACTGTCCTCGACACTGGCCGCCTCGCCGCATTCCTCGGTCAACCGCGCCTCGTCCATATCGACGAACATCACATTCGCGCCCTGGGCGACGAAATGCCGGGCGATAGCAAGGCCGATGCCGTTGGCAGCGCCGGTAACGATGGCAGTCTTTCCAGTGATGGCAAAACTCATGGGATGTGTCCTGGGTTTGGTGCGCGCGCGCCGGATCAGACCGGGCGGCGGCGTGGTTTTGACAGTCGAAAAACCTTGAACGATGGATCACCGGCAACCTCGGCCACCTCGTGAAAACAGTCACGCAGGCTGGCTTCATAGGGCAAATGCCGGTTCGCAACCAGCCAAACCGTGCCCGAGGGCTTCAGGATTCGCGCGGCGGCCTGAATGAAAGCCTGACCCAACGCCGGATCGGCGATGCGACGAGTATGAAACGGCGGGTTCGTCACCACGACATCGAACGGGGTGTCGGGCTGGAAAGAAGTCGCGTCGGCCCAGTGGAACCGGGCACGCGGGTCGTCCACGTTGCGCCGCGCACATTCCAGTGCCGAATGCTCGGCCTCGATCAGATGGCATTCGGTGACCTTCGGGCTTTGCAGAACCCCGCGCGCAAGATATCCCCACCCCGCCCCCAGATCCGCGACCCGCCCGGACAACTCTCGCGGCAGTGCCGCAGCCAGCGCAGCCGAGCCTCGATCCGGCGCATCGGCCGAAAACACACCGGGAACGGTCATGAATCCGTCCTCCAGCACGGTCTCGTTCTGCCCAGCACTCCAGTCGGCAAAATCGCCCCCCGTCGCGACGAACAACTTGCCATGCGCCTTTGACTGAACAGCCTCCACATCGGCACCGCGCTTTCGACAATCCTTCAGAATGCTGTCAACGCCGTCGGTCTTTTGCCCGTCGACAACCACCGGCCCGCCGCCCGTCACCTTCATCGCCTGCGCGACAAGAGACCGGGCGTCGGCCTTGGCGCGGGGCAGGAAAACCACGGCGAGCTGGTAATCTTCCCCGGCGGCGGGGACCGTGTCAAAACCGGCCCGCAGGAAAGCATCGTGATCTGGCCGGAATCCCTGGATCACCTGAACCCGATCTTTCGGCAACAGCGACAGATCAGTGCCGTCGCGCGGACGGAACACCGCGATGCGTCCGATATCGGGCACAATCAGGGTTCCATTCTGAATCGCGATTGAAAGACGAGAGGTTGTCATGGCGAAAGGGCTTGTCGCCCCTATTCCTTTTCCATCGTGCATTGCAGCGGATGCTGGTGACGGCGCGCGAAATCCATCACCTGGCTGACCTTGGTTTCAGCGATCTCGTAGGAAAACACCCCGACCACCGCCAGCCCCTTCTTGTGGACCGTCAGCATGATCTCGAATGCCTGCGCATGGTTAAGACCGAAGAACCGCTCCAGCACATGAACCACGAACTCCATCGGCGTGAAATCGTCGTTCAGAAGCATGACTTTGTAAAGTGGCGGACGCTGCGTCTTGGGCTTTGTCTTGGTGACAACGCCGGTCTCGTCATCTGTCTGGACGATCTTGTCAGACATCATGTGCAACGGCGGCATCAAAAGGCATTCTCCAGGAGTTTGAATTTGCACGAACTTGCGCGGACTATATAAGCGCTGTGGTCAAAGTGAAAAGGGGCGGTCCGGTCGGACGACCCGAATTGCAGGGGGTTTTGTCAAGCATGGCGGAGAAACTGACAACAATAGGTATCGATGCCGATGATACGCTTTGGCAGAACGAACGCTTCTTCCGCCTGACTCAGGAACGATTCGCGGCATTGCTCATCGACTATGCGGATGCCGATCACCTGGCCGAACGACTTTTGGCCGCCGAACGACGCAATCTTGGGAATTACGGCTTCGGCATAAAGGGGTTTGTGCTGTCGATGATCGAAACTGCGATCGAAGTGACGGAAGACCGGGTACCCGCCGCAGTGATCCGTGAACTGATCGAGGCCGGACAGGACATGCTGGGCCACCCGATCGAGCTGATGCCCCATGCTCGCGAAACCATTGAAACCCTGGCGGGCGAGTTCAGGATCATTCTGATCACCAAAGGCGACCTGCTGGACCAGGAGCGCAAATTGGCGCAATCGGGACTTGGCGAGTTGTTTGCCCGGGTCGAGATCGTCTCGGACAAGACGGCGGCAGTCTACGGTCGCATTTTCAGCCAACACGGCGCCGGGGCGGAAACCGCCCTGATGGTTGGCAATTCGCTGAAGTCCGACGTGGTGCCGGTGATTGAGGCCGGCGGCTGGGGCGTTCACATTCCGCATCAGCTGACCTGGGAACTGGAACATCACGAGCCACCGCTTGGACACCGTCGGTTCCGCGAAATCGCCGACCTCGGTCGCCTGCCTGATCTGGTCGTCGATATTCAAAAGGGCTGACGCCACATTTCCGTCACGATTGAGCATCTGGTGGCAGAGTGGCCGATCACCACAACATGTCGATGTCCTATCTGAGCACCGGCTTCAAAGGTATTGAAAATAGGGTGTTTTCCCATTGCCGAACTTGTGCTAGCGTTTCTGCAATAAAGAAAGTCAGGGACACAAGATCCCGGCATCTTGAGGCAGTAGAAGGCAAGCGACGTGGAAAAACGTCTGGGGCAGGTTGCCCGTTTTGGGCTATTCTTATTGGCATTGACCGTGTTGGCACTTTTGCCACCGCTGCAAGCGCGATCAGCGCCCTATGCAGCATTGGTAATGGATGCGCGATCGGGCGAAATATTGCATTCCCGCAACGCCGATACCCAACTTCACCCAGCGTCACTGACCAAGATGATGACGCTCTACATCACTTTCGAGGCGGTGCGCCGCGGCGAGATCTCGATGGACACGATGGTGTCGATCTCGCAGAAGGCGTCAAACGAGCCCCCGTCCAAACTGGGCATGAAGCCCGGCCAGAAGATCGCGCTTCGCTACCTTGTGCGGGCAGCGGCTGTGAAATCCGCAAATGACGCCGCTACCGCGATCGGCGAGGCGATCGAAGGCTCGGAAGCCGCCTTCGCGCGGCGGATGAACCGCACAGCAACGGCGCTCGGCATGACCCGAACCACGTTCAAGAACGCGCATGGCCTGACCGAGTCGGGCCACCTTTCGACCGCGCGCGACATGACGATTCTGGGCCGGCACCTGCTGTTCGACTATCCCGAGTATTACAACCTCTTTTCGCGCCGCACGACCGATGCCGGCGTGCGCACGGTGTCGCACACCAACCGGCGGTTCCTTGACAGCTATCCCGGCGCCGACGGGATCAAGACCGGCTACACCAGCGCGGCAGGGTTCAATCTTGTGGCCTCGGCCCAGCACGGCAACGAGCGGATTATCACGACCGTCTTTGGCGGCCGGTCCACCGCCGACCGCAACGCGAAGGTCGCCGAACTGATGGACATGGGGTTCCGTCGCGCCCCCAGCAGTGCGCGGGTTAACAAGCCGTCGCTGCCCGCCTATTCCAATGCCGATCCAGAAGGGCCGCCCACTACCAACACCCAGGCACCCGCCGCCGGCAAAGTGCTGCGTCTGGTTCGCGCGCCGAGCAAGAGCCCGCGACCGCTGCCGCGTCCGGGACTCGCACCGACTGCGCCGCCGGAGGCGGTGCTGCTGGCAATCGCCGGCGACATCCAGTCCGCCCTGCAAGAGGCTCATGCCGGGCTTCCCGCCGACACTGCCGCAGCCCCAGCCGACACCACCGCAGCAGAGCTGACAACAGAAGTTGCCGTGGCCGAGGCGACCGATCCGCAGGACACCGAGACCGAAGACCTTGTCGCGATGGCCGAGGTCGAAGTCGAAGTCGACTTGCCCGAACCCATCGCCCTGGCAGCATCGACACCGCAGCGGATGGTCGTGGCGGTCGATACCGCTGACAGCCCTCAGCTCGCGCCACAACCTCGCCCCGACGGGCTGATCCTGGCATCTGCAAGCGCCACCGATCTGGTGACCCTCGCCGAGCCGCTGACCAACGAGCCCGAAGTGGTGACCCGTTTGTCGACCTCTGGCGGGCGCTTCTGGGGCATCAACGTCGGGCGCTACAATTCGCGCTACGAGGCCGAAGGCGTGCTGCTGAAGACTGCGTTGCACGAACTGGGCACGCTTGACGAGGCGCTTCGCAAGGTGGTGGCGAAAGGCGGCGGGTTCGACGCTAACTTCGTCGGCATGACCCAGGAAACCGCCGCCCTCGCCTGCCGTCGCCTTGCCGCACGCAGCCTGCCCTGCGAAACACTCGGACCCAGCTGACGCTTGCCGAATTGAGACGCCTTGCGGTGTCACCCCCATGATCTCGCATCCTGCGGATGCTCGGGTTGCCTCCGGCCGGAGTATTTCGGAACAGATGAAAGCTGCGCGTCCGTGTCGGGATTTATCCCCGGCAACGTTCGGTTCAGGCGCTGCGGGTCACCGCCTCGAATGCTGCGGCCATCAGGGTGCGGGTGTAGTCGGTCTGCGGTGCGTTGAAGATATCGGCAGCAGCGCCCGCTTCGACGATATCGCCGTCTTTCATCACGATAACCTTGTGCGACAAGGCGCGGACCACCTTCAGATCGTGACTGATGAACAAGTAGGCCAGCCGGTATTTCCGCTGCAATTCGCGCAGCAGGTCCACGATCTGCACCTGCACCGTCATGTCCAGCGCACTGGTCGGTTCGTCCAGCACGACCAGCCGCGGCCGCAGGATCATCGCGCGGGCGATGGCGATCCGCTGGCGCTGGCCACCCGAGAATTCGTGCGGATAGCGGTGCATGGTGGCGGGATCCAGCCCGACCTCAGTCATGATATCCGCCACGAGGTCATGCTTGTTGCTTCCCGCCGGGACACCGTGAACGCCAAGACCCTCGGCGATGATCTCTTCTGCCGTCATCCGCGGCGACAGCGACCCGAATGGATCCTGAAATACGATCTGCATGTCACGGCGAAGCGGCCGCAGTTGTTTCGATTTCCATTTCTGGATGTCCTGGCCCAGGAACAGAATCGGCCCCTCGGACGAGATCAGCCGCATGATCGCCAGCGCCAGCGTCGTCTTGCCCGACCCGCTTTCACCGACAATTCCCAGGGTCTCGCCCTCGCGCACCGACAGGGTCGCGGCGTTGACCGCTTTCACGTGACCGACCGTACGCTTCAGCAATCCACGCTGGATCGGGAACCATATCCGCAGGTCGCGGGTCTCGGCAATTTCTTCGGCATCTTCGGGAACCGGACCCGGAAGTCCGGTGGATTCCGCGGACAGCAGCTTTTTCGTGTAGGGATGTTGCGGGTTCGCGAAAATCTCGCTCGTCACCCCCTGTTCGACAATCTCGCCGTCCTTCATCACGCAGACCCGGTCGGCGATCCGACGCACGATCGTCAGGTCGTGGGTGATGAACAGCATCGACATCCCCTCGGCCTTTCGCAGATCCGCCAGCAGGGTCAGGATCTGCGCCTGGATCGTCACATCAAGCGCAGTTGTCGGTTCATCGGCGATCAACAACTCTGGCCCGTTGGCCAGCGCCATGGCAATCATCACGCGCTGGCGCTGGCCGCCCGACAATTGATGCGGATAGGCGCCAAGACGGGATTCGGGGTCCTGAATGCCGACCTTGTTCAGCAGTTCGAGAATCCGGATCCGCGCCGCCTGCCCCGCCAGCCCCTGATGCAGCGCCAGCGATTCCGCCAGTTGCTTTTCCAGCGAGTGGAGCGGGTTCAGCGAGGTCATCGGTTCCTGAAATATGAAGCTGATGTCATTGCCCCGCACCTTGCGGAGCCGCGCTTCCTTGGCGCCGACCATTTCCTCGCCAGCATATGTCACCGACCCGCTGATCGTCGCGCTGTCGGGCAGCAGCGACACCGTGGACAGCGCCGTGACCGATTTGCCGGACCCGCTTTCGCCAACCAAGGCCACGGTTTCGCCCTTGGCGATGCTGAACGACACGTTGCGCACAGCAGGGTGATCCCTGCCATCCTGCCGGAAAGTGACCGACAGGTCCTTGACCGCCAGAATATCGCTCATTGAAAGGTTTTCCGCGGATCAAAGGCGTCGCGCACGCCTTCGAAGACGAAGACCAGCAGCGACAACATGATGGCGTAGGTGAAGAACGCGGTGAAGCCGAGCCACGGCGCTTGCAGGTTCTGCTTGGCCTGCAGCGTCAGTTCCCCAAGTGAGGGTGCCGAGGATGGCAGGCCGAAGCCGAGGAAATCCAGCGAGGCCAGTGTCCCGATGGTGCCGGTGATGATGAACGGCAGCATGGTGACGGTGGCGACCATCGCGTTCGGCAGCATGTGGCGGAACATGATCACCCGGTTCGACACGCCTAGCGCGCGGGCGGCGCGCACGTATTCGAAGTTTCGCGCCCGCAGGAATTCCGCGCGGACGACGCCCACCAAGGCGGGCCAGCCAAAGAGAATGGTGATGAACACCAGAAGCCAGAAACTTCGCCCGAGGATCGCGAAGAGGATGATGATCACGTAAAGCGACGGGGTCGATCCCCATATTTCCAGGAACCGCTGGAACAGCAGGTCGGTCCAGCCGCCGAAATAACCTTGCACCGCCCCGGCCAGAATGCCCAGCAGCGAGGTCGCGATCGTGACCATGATGGTGAAGAAGATCGACAGCCGGAAACCGTAGATGACCCGCGCGAGCACATCGCGCTTGGTGTCGTCGGTGCCCAGCAGGTGATTGTCCCAGTTCGGCGGCGCCGGGGCCACGCCGATCACGTCCGAAATCGTGTTGAAAGAATACGGGATCGGCGGCCACAGCATCCAGCCCTTCTCAATCGGCTCGCCGTCCACGACGCCGGTCTGCGCTTGTTCATAGACACCTTCGGGGTCGTCCCAGCAGGCATCCAGCCCACCCGACTCGATCAGGCACTTCACCTCGATGTCACGGTAGATCGCTTCGGTCTTGAAATCGCCGCCATAGGCGGTTTCGGGGTAGAACTGGAAGATCGGCATCCGCCATTCGCCGCGATAATTCACCAGGATCGGTTTGTCATTGGCAATGAACTCGGCAAACAGCGACAAGCCGAAAAGGAACGAGAAGATGATCAGCGACCAGTAGGCCCGCCGGTTGCGAGTAAAGTTGCGCCAGCGGCGCTGGTTCAGCGGTGACAGCCTCATGTCTCGCGCACCTCGAAATCGATGCGCGGATCGACGAAAACATACATCAGGTCCGACAGGATGCCGATTACAAGGCCCATCAGGCCGAAGAAGAAGAGCGTGCCGAAGATCACCGGATAGTCGCGCGCAACGGCCGCCTCAAAACCTAGTCGGCCAAGACCGTCCAGCGAGAAGATCGTCTCGATGATCAGCGAGCCGCCAAAGAAGACGCCGATGAACACCGACGGGAATCCGGCGATCACGATCAGCATCGCATTGCGGAACACGTGGCCGTAAAGCACCCGGTTTTCAGCCAGCCCCTTGGCCTTGGCGGTGATCACATATTGCTTCTTGATCTCGTCCAGAAAGCTGTTCTTGGTCAGAAGCGTCAGCGTCGCGAAGGCCGAGATTGTCGACGCAATCACCGGCAGCGCGATATGCCAGAAATAGTCGATGATCTTGCCAAACCACGACAGGCTTTCCCAGTTGTCGGATGTCAGGCCCCGAAGCGGAAAGATCTGCCAGTACGATCCGCCTGCAAAGAGCACCAGCAAGAGGATCGCGAACAGGAAACCGGGGATCGCATAGGCGACGATGATGATGCCAGAGGTCCACGTGTCGAAGCCTGAACCGTCCTTGACCGCCTTGCGGATGCCCAGCGGGATCGACACCGCATAGGCAATGATCGTGGACCAAAGTCCCAGCGTGATCGAGACTGGCAGCTTTTCCCACACCAGATCAAGCACCCCGATAGACCGGAAATAGCTCTCTCCGAAATCGAACCGCATGTAGTCCCACATCATCGATAGGAACCGTTCCAGCGGCGGCTTGTCGAAGCCGAACTGCTTTTCCAGCCGCGCGATGAACTCGGGCGGCAGGCCGCGCGCGCCGATGTATTCGTCATTGCCTGCGGTCTGCGCGCCGAATTCCGCATCCCCCGTGCCGCCAGCGATGGTGGCGAATACGTCGCCCTGGCCCTGCATGTTGGCGATGATCTGCTCGATCGGGCCACCGGGCACGAACTGGGTCAGCGTGAAGTTGATGATCATCACCCCCAGCAGCGTGGGGATCACAAGCAGCAATCGCCGGAGGATGTAAGCGCCCATCAACTATTCCCGTCCGGCGATTTCAGCGCAGCGCACCCGCCGCTTTCAAGGCAGCGGCCTTGTCGGCGTTGTACCACCAGAAATCGAGATTGCCCAAGGAATAGGGCGGCATGTTTTCGGGGTGTTCGAACATGTCGAAATAGGCGACCCAGAACTTGCCCAGATACCAGACCGGCACCACGAAACGCTCGGCCCGCATGATCCGGTCGATTGCACGCACCGCGGTGGCCATCTCGTCATAGGACTTGGCGTCGACCGCCCCCTCGATCAACTTGTCAACGGCTTCCGAGGAATAGCCGGCCGGATTGAACACGTCCCCGACCCCACCCTTGCCGAAGCGTTGATCAAGGCCCAGACCTTCCTCCAGCCCGACGGTGTAGCCGTCGAATATCATGTCCCAGTCGAAGGCGCGCTCGCGGGTGGTGTATTGCGAAGGATCGACGCGGGTATAGCGCGCATTGACGCCCAGTTGCTTGAGGTTCTCGATGTAGGGCATGATGATCCGGTCGAACGTCGGGGTGGACGACAGGAATTCCAGTGTCAGCGTTTCACCGCCCTTGCGGCGCACACCGTCATCGCCCACGATCCATCCCGCCTCTTCCAGCAGTTTCGAGGCTTGGCGAAGGTTCTTGCGGTCCATCTGCCGCTCGCCCGATGCGTGCGGCATCACCACAGGATCGGTCAGGATCGCCGGGTCGATCAGGTCCTTCACCGATTCAAGCAACGCCAGTTCCTCGCCCTCGGGAACGGCCTTGGCCTCCAGCGGGCTGCCCTGCCAGAAGCTGTCGCGCTGCTGGAACAGACCATATTGCAGGGAATCGTTGGTCCAGGTGAAGTTGAACATCAGCCCGATCGCTTCACGCACGCGGATGTCCTGAAACTTCTCGCGCCGCAGGTTGAAGACAAAGCCGGTAGCGCCCGGCAACGTGCCATCATCCAGCGTTTCCAGCTTCACCCAGCCATTGTCGACTCCCGGAAAATCATAGGCCGTGGCCCAGCTCAGACTGCTGGTTTCCTGACGGAAGGTGTATTCGCCCGCCTTGAACGCTTCCATAGCCGCCTGGCTATCGGCGAAATACTCGACCCGAATGGTGTCGAAGTTGTTGCGCCCGACATTGATCGGCAAATCCTTGCCCCAATAATCCGGATTGCGCTTGTAGACGATGCGCCGGTTGATGTCGTAGCTGTCCAGCATGTAGGGCCCCGACCCCGGCGAGATCGCAAGCGAGCTTTCGTCCAGCCGTGTCCCGGTCTTTTCATACCAGGCCTTCGACCAGACCGGCACGCCGCCCGCCTGATTGATCAGGTTCTTACGCGGCACATCCGGCGCGAAGGTGAATTTCACCGTGTAATCGTCCAGCGCCTCGGCAGTCGGGATCAGCGCCTTGATCGCAGAGGCATAGGACGGCAGACCCTGTTCCAGCAGCAGGTAGTGGCTGAACACCACGTCGGGCGCGGTCACAGGTGTGCCGTCCGAGAAACGCGCGTCCTTGCGCATGTGAAAGATCACCCAATCCTGACTTTCGGGATATTCCAGACTTTCACAAAGCAGGCAGTACTCGGCGCTGATTTCATCCGCCGTGCCGGTCATCAGAGACTCGTAGCCGATCGTCGACAGCACCGCGGCCCGTCCCTTGGACGAATAGGGGTTGAACGTGTCGTACGTCCCCTGCGCCCAGATCGAGATTTCGCCGCCTTTGGGCGCATCGGGGTTCACATAGTCGAGATGCTCGAAATCGGGGCCGTATTTGAACTCTCCAAAAGTCGAGAAGCCGTAGGATTTGATGGTCTCCTCGGCGCGAAGCTGGCCTGCGGCCAAAACCGTCAGGACGATCAGCCCGATCCACAGGATGCGACCCGTTCCCAGCCAATCCGCCTGCGAGTTGTTCAGGTCTGTTGCGGTCAGCCGTGCACGCGTCATCATCTTCTCCTTGCCATGGGCTGCCCAGAACGGTCCCGATGCTTCGGCAACGCTAATGGGCGGGCCCGTGAACAATCAAGTTGAAACTCCGTGAACCAAAGGTGATCGCGACGAGAGTGGTGGATCCGACGGGCGCCAAGACTTCGCGGCTTTACATAACCACAAAACTGGTTGTATGATGATTTTATGAGCACAGCGACCCCCACAGCCAAAGCCCTCGCCGCCCTCGGCCATGACGCGCGCCTGACCGTATTTCGCCTTCTGGTAAAAGCGGGCAACGCCGGCCTGACCGTGGGCGAGATCGGCCAGCACACCGGTCTTGCCGCCTCGACCCTGGCCCATCACCTGCGCACACTGGTCGAGGCCGGACTGGTCGAGCAGGAAAAGCGCGGACGCGAAGTGATCAACCGGATCAACTATGAGGCGATGCGCCGCACCGTCGATTTCCTGACCTCGGAATGCTGTACCGGAGTCACCCTTGTGCGTGAAGACAGCGCCGCATGACGCGCGCGGCTTTTTCGGACCCAGAACAAACCAATTAACCGGTGATTTGACATGACGGATATCCCCCTCTCTCATCAACCAAACCCGATCTGGCAAGCCGTCCGGAAACAGAAGGTCTGGCTTGCCTCGGCGCTTATCCTCGCGCTCGTTGCGGCTGTCTCGGCGGGTCAGGCGGTCGACAGCGCCCGCTTCGCCGCTGCTTCGCTGTGGCACACCGCACCGTTTCTGGCGCTTTCGGTCGGGATCGCCGCCTGGGCCGGTGCAACCGGGGCCGACAACCTGATCGCCCGCGCCTTCACCGGCGCACCCCTGCCGATGATCGTCCTCGCGGCGCTTGCCGGTGGTCTGTCGCCATTCTGTTCCTGCGGTGTGATCCCGCTGATCGCCGCCCTGCTGGCGATGGGAGTACCACTTTCGGCGGTGATGGCGTTCTGGCTGGCGTCGCCGATCATGGACCCGTCGATGTTCGTGCTGACCACCGGCGTTCTGGGGTTGGAATTCGCATTGGCCAAGACCGCGGCGGCAATCGGACTGGGCATACTCGGCGGCCTGACTGTCCTGACGCTTGCCAGGGGCGGCGCGCTGGCCGATCCGCTGCGTGACGGCATCGGCAATGGCGGCTGCGGCGGGGCCAAGCTGCGCGCTCCGCAGCCAGTCGTCTGGCGGTTCTGGACCTCGCCCGACCGGCGCGCGAAATTCGGCCGCGAGGCTTGGAAATCGGCGATGTTCCTCGCGCAATGGCTGACACTGGCCTTCCTGCTCGAAAGCCTGATGCTGGTTCTGGTGCCCGCCGAAACCATCACCTCGGTTCTTGGCGGCACTGGGTTCGGCCCGGTCGCGCTAGCAGCCCTCGTAGGCGTTCCCGCCTATCTCAACGGCTACGCGGCGCTGCCGCTTGTCGGCGGACTCATCGAACAAGGCATGGCGCCCGGCGCAGGCCTTGCGTTCCTCGTGGCAGGCGGCGTGACCTCGCTGCCCGCCGCAATTGCCGTCTGGGCGCTGGCCAAGCCTCGGGTGTTTGCGCTCTACATCGCACTATCGCTGACCGGCGCGCTCGCCAGCGGCCTTCTGTTCCAGGCCTGGCTTGCACTCTGACGCGACCGGTCAATGAAAAGGCCGCCCAACCAAGGCGGCCTTTGTCATTCGATAGCTCAAACCGATCCTTAGCCGCCCAGCGACTCCAGATAGGCGACCAGGTTGGCGCGATCCTCGGCCTTGGGAAGACCGGCGAAGGTCATCTTCGTGCCGGGCGCGTAACCCTTGGGGTTCTCGACAAACCCGTCCAGATGTTCCGGCGTCCATTGGCCGTCCAGCGTGGTCAGCGCCTCGGAATAGCTGAAATCGCCGATCGAGGCGATGTCGCGCCCTACGACGCCGTCCAGGTGCGGGCCGGTGCCGTTGGTGCCGTCCACCTTGTGACATGCCTTGCACTTGCCAAAAACCTTCTCGCCCTTGGCCGCGTCGGCCGAAGCGAGCAACGTCGCGAAATCGACGGTGGCCACTTCCGCGCCCCCACCGCCGTCGCCGCCCTCAACCTCGATCGGGTAGGCCATCGCGATCTCTTCATCGCCATGCGCCTCGATGCCGACGTGATACAGGCTTTCGGCCGCCATGTTGCCCAGCAGAAAGACCAGAAACGTCCCGCAAAGGCCGCCGATGATCTTGGTCATAGTCATTGTGTCGAACATGTCGCGTTCCGTCTTGTCCTGAATTTGGCGCTATCTATCCGTTTCCCCGGACAAGTTTCAAGGTATAAGACCCGCGACCAAACGCGCCGCCCGAAAAACAGAGACCAAAATACAATGACAGGACGCATTACATTCCAGGGCGAGCTTGGCGCCTATTCGCATCAGGCCTGCCGCGAGGCCCGGCCAGGAATGGAAGCCGTGCCCTGCGCGACCTTCGAAGACACCATTGAGACCGTGCGCAAGGGCGAGGCCGATCTGGCGATGCTGCCGGTGGAGAACTCGACCTACGGCAGGGTCGCCGACATCCATCACCTGTTGCCGTCCTCGGGCCTGAACATCGTCGACGAGGCTTTCGTGCGGGTGCATATCAACCTGCTGGGCGTCCCCGGCGCGCGACTGGAAGATGTCGAAAGCGCGATGAGCCATACTGTCCTTCTCGGCCAGTGCCGGGATTTTCTGCGCTCCAAGGGGATCCGCTCTGTGATCGGGGCCGACACTGCCGGATCGGCGCAGCATATCGCCGAACTTGGCGATCCCAGACAGGCCGCCCTAGCGTCCGAACTGGCCGGAGAGATCTACGGCCTCAGCCTTCTGGCCCGCCATATCGAGGATCACGACAACAACACCACCCGGTTCCTGATCATGGCACGCGAACCCGATTTCAAACGGCGCGGCAAGGCGGGGATGATCACCTCTTTCGTCTTCCGGGTCCGCAATATTCCGGCAGCACTCTTCAAGGCGATGGGCGGTTTCGCGACCAATGGCGTGAACATGACCAAGCTGGAAAGCTACATGGTCGACGGGGTGTTTTCCGCCACCCAGTTCTATGCCGATATCGAAGGTCATCCCGATGACCGAAACGTGCAACTCGCGCTGGAAGAACTGAAGTTCTTCACCACTCACATGACGCTGCTGGGGGTATATCCGGCCGATCCGCGCCGGCATTAGACCAGCGTCAGTCGCTCAGACGCGAATCCCCATCGAGCGGTTGTACTGGTCCTCGATATCCTTGGAAAATCGCCCGACGCGCGCTTCGAACCGACTGTAAAGATTGGACTTGGCGAACTTCAGCGACTGAATTAGCAACCGCGCCGACAATGTCTTGGGCCGCATGTCTAAACCGACCAGGACCCGTGTCCGAACCCGCGACAGCGCCATGAAATCGACCGTCAGATCGGCCTCGATTCCGCCTGAAACCGACTGCACCGTGTAACCCAGCAGTTGATCGAATTTCACCAGTTCCGCCTCGATCCGGCGCGGCTTGCCGCGAAACGGAAAACTGGCATTCCAGCACATCCCCGGCCCGATCTGGATCAGGTTGTCGGCCCGAGCCACCTCGATGCCGCGCCGCAGGGCCTGCTTCTCGAACCCAGGAAAATCCGTCGCGCTGGTGAACACGAAGTCAACCGGCGCGTCGATGTCCTGTCGGGTCGAAAACTTCATCGGCTCGGGTCCGTTCCTTTGGCGCCTTTAGCTTCTGCGGTCAATCAAGCCGGTCTGCAAGCCAGTTTCGCAACAGAAAATGCGCAATCGCCCCCTTGCGTGCCGGTTTGATCACGCTGTGCTCGCCGGCAAACACCAGCATCATCTCTTCGCGATTGACCCACAGCGCTTGTTCAATTTCCGTGGGATCAATGGTGATCTGGGTGCTGGTCGCCTGTCCGTGGCACCCCAGCATCAGCGATGATGGAAACGGCCACGGCTGCGACGCCAGATATCCCACCGCACCGACGCTGATCCCGGCTTCCTCGAAAACTTCGCGCCGCACCGCGGCCTCAATGGTCTCGCCCGGCTCGACAAAGCCCGCCAGCAGCGAATACATCCCCTCCGGCCATCCGGGCGATCGCCCCATCAGCACGCTGTTGCCATGGGTGATCAGCATGATCACCACCGGATCGGTGCGCGGGAAATGATGCGCGCCGCAGACCGGGCAATCACGCTGCCAGCCCGCCTGCGCCACCACGGTTTTTTCGCCGCATCTCGCGCAGAACCCATGGCTTTCATGCCAGCCCAAAATGGCGCGTGCCGTGGCCACCAGTTCCGCGTCGCGCGGGGTCAGCCGCGTCATCGCGCCGCGCAACTCGGCGAACCCGAAATCGTCGGGCAAATCGGGATGACGCTGTTCACTGGGGTCGAAGAACGCACCCAGCGTGTCGGGCATCTCCTGCGGTTCCCAGCCTGAAATGTCATAGGCGAAATGTGCGCCGGCGTCGCTCAACCCCAGAAACGTCGGCGCTTCATCGGCCAGCCGAAATATCGGATGCTGCACGCCAAGCCACCCGGCAGCCGCGCCGCCATCACCAAACAGCGGCTTGCCCCGCCAGATCGCCAGCGCCCGGGTCGCGGTATCGGCAAGAAGCCCCGCCACGGCGGCCGGATCGCCGCGCACCTGCGCCGCCCGGTCCAAACCGCAGCCGCCAAAAGTAACCGTCTCGGCAAGTTTCATGCGCCACCCGTTTTCGGCCTGTGTGCCACGCGGTCAGGAACGATGCAAATACGGCGAAAGTGGCGGCAGCTCTTCAGTTTCGACGTCGGCACTGCGGAGATACTGTTGAAGAAGTTGGCCTGCAGATCGCGAGAATGTTCTGGCCGAGCGCAGCCCAGCTCGGCTCTCACCCCGGAACGGGCGCTGCCAAGATCAGTTTCGCGAGCTAGCGGAGGTTCTGAGCGGTTGCGGCCGGGTGGAACTCGTCTCTTGCGCCGTTTGGGCCCCGGAGGCGGAGCCGATCGAGGCGAAGAATGCGCTTGAGGTGCGCAAACAACATCTCGACCTTCTTTCGGGCGTAGCTCGATGCGACGTAGGCGTCGGTCGTTGCAATGTCGCTCGCCAGTTGACGAGCACCCTCATGCCGCGACCTGAAGATCTTCCGTGTTGCTTGGTTGGGCGTGCATTGGGTCTTCAGCGGGCACCGTGCGCAGTCTTCCTTCCGCGGGAAGTAACGCTTGGAGCCGTCCATGCCGAAGTCCGGCCGGCCTCTTTCGCGATGTTCCGCCAGTACGGCCTCAGCGCCTGCCCGCCAGGCATCGGTATTCGTCGGCCTCGTGATCATAGGTGAAGTCGGTGGCCGGATACGCGCCGTCCTTGCGCTCGGATTTATCGACGACGGGAATGTGCGGTTCGATGCCCTCGTCTGCGACGAGCCAACCCAACATATCGGCGGAGCCATAGGCCGTGTCGGCAGGCTCAAGACAGCAAGAACTTGGATGTACGGCATAGATTTGCCGGTCGGCGTTGGGCTCAAGCCATCATCTGACGGTTTCTGTGGGGTTTGGAAAACCAAAGACCTTCTGGAGGGTCCGATATGCGGATTTGCGGAGATCGGATCAATCCGACATCCCGACCTTTGTCCATGCTGCTGCCTGGCTCCAGCCCATCCTGAGTGACGGTCAGTCTGACCATGTCGTCAGATGGCTCTGTCTCCAAGGTGACCTTGCTGTGCTGCGACGGGTCGTTATATTTCGACGCGGCCGGGGTCTTTGCGAGGTACATGCCCGACTCGCCAAGCGACCGCCCGTTCCTGTCGCACCGTCAGAAACTTCTTTGCCTCGACGGGGCAGGCACGGGATGCTGGATGTTTGTGGCTTTGCTCTGGAAATAACGCTCGGTCAGCACTTTTGCCTCGTGCGCTTTTGAACTTAGCAGCGCATCGGAGCGCTCGAGGAATTTTGGCATGTTCCCATCTGGCACCGCTTCGGAAAGCGACGCTTGCGCATGCGGGGACATTCCGGCGACGGCTTTCGAAGAAAGCTGAAGGCTTTCAGACGCCAGACCATTTGAAATTACCATATCATGATCCTCGAGCAGAAGGTGGTGATAGGTCACCGCCGCAACGGGCATAACACAATCCGCAATGGACCCGACAAGATGCCGGGCAGCCACCAGCACCCTGGGTTCGCCGAACAGCAACGCGGTGGTGGCGCCTTCGACGATGACACGGTGTTGTGCGGACAGATAGAGGTCTTCAAACGGGACGCCCGGTTCGATCGCATGCGCGGCGATGCGGACTGGTCGGCGTTCTGGCGCACGCAGCATTTCGGTGAACGACACCTCGGAGCAGCCGATCCAGACGATCGGTTTCGCTTCTGCCTGATCGTTCAGGACAAGATCGCCAATCGCGAGCGTCTCGATCTTTCGATACCCTGTCGGCGTTGAAATCTGGGTGCCGCTGCAAAAGCAAATGTAGACCGGTGGCGGTGCGAAATTTGCATTCGTGAGAGCAATCGCCCCGTTGCCGAACTGATCCATCAGCGACAGCGTGCCACTGCCGTCGTTGACGAAGAAAAAGCGTTCGGTCGACCCGTTCATCACGACGGAAATCACCGTGACCTGCTTGCCCTCCAGCGGGTCTGGCGTCTTGTTGTTGTTCAGGGGAAGTCCGCCCGTCAACTCGACCTTGAAGTTGTAACTGGTGCCGTTGATGATAACCGTCGTATCGGGATCATTGGCGCCGCCATTATATTCGAGCACAAGGTCGCCCGTCGGACCGCTGTCGAAGGTAATCTGGACCGTCGGCTGCTGGTTCTTGTTCTCGACGTTCAGATCGGCATTGTTCGCCGACGAACCGTCACCGCGTGCGTAAAAACTGAGCGTTGTCATACGGAACCCCTGATGTCGAAGTCCTCATTATAATGCCGAATCAGGTTCGGATTTGGGCGAAGCTGTGGCCGGACAGATGCACAGAACTTACCCCGGGTTCGGCAGCATCCGGCCAAGCCGCTTGCCGCCCAGAATATGCACGTGCAGATGCGGCACGTCCTGCACGCCGTTCCGCCCCGTGTTGGCGATCATCCGGTAGCCAGCGCCGCCCTCGCCGGGGCTGACGCCCAGCATGTCGCAGATCTTGCCGACAGTCCGGCTGAAATCGAGGATCTCGGCATCGCTCGCCTGCGCCGCGAAGTGATCGTAGGTCAGGTAGGCACCCTTCGGGATCACCAGCACGTGTTCGGGCGCTTGCGGGGCGATGTCGCGGAACGCCAGGCTGTGCTCGGTTTCAAGAACCGTGTCGTTCGGAATCTCGCGGCGCAGGATCTTCGCGAAGATGTTCTGGTCGTCATAGGGATAGGCCATCGCAGTCCTCAATCGGCGTAAAGATGATCGGCGGCCACGATTTCGCGGGCCTTGTCCGGAGTGATGTCCAGAAACTGCGACAGGGGCAAGACGTTTTCCTCGGGCTCGGCGGTCTCTCGGATCCGGTGGAAATTCGGAAATCCGGCATCGCGGAGCCGGTCGGATTCAAAAAACACGTCGGCGCGGATCGTCGGCAACAGCTTTTCCACCGTTTCGCGGCTTGAACGCTCGCCTGCCAGACCGACGCGGCGGGCGTGGCCGACCAGATAATTGTCGGTGAACTTGCATTCGATTTCCAGCAGGCTGGTTTTCGAGCGGTCGGTGTAGAAGTCCTGCAACAGGTCCATGTTGTTGGGATCGAGGCAGATGATCAGCCGATCGGTGTCGTAATAATCAAAGAGCATCCGCATCAATGCCCGACGGTGCCGGGTGCGCTTGGCCAGGTTGACCTGGATGCCGCCCAGATCGGGCAGTGCTGTGGCATCCTCGTCAAACAGATACTCGATCGCCGGCACGTTGGTGACCTGACGGATCCGACCCAGAAGCCGCTTGGCGACATGCCATTTCTTGCAGCAGATGATCATCAATTCGCGTTCCCGGCCCAGGGTCGATTCAGTTTCCCAGAAGCGCGGCGCGAACCGGCGGCCTTCGCGACCGCGGCCGGTCAGGTATTTGAACAGGCTCTGGCCTTCGTTCGAGATCTGGAAGGTGACGCCTTCGGACGCGAAAAGATCGCCCAACCGGCGTTTCAACGCGCTCGCCCCGGCCGAGATCTTGCGCGCGAACAGGAAATCCTGCGCCAGCAGCAGATCGTAGTGATCGTCGTAAAACGTCACCGGCATCCCGTAATCGGAAAACATCAGGAATGTCAGGGTGCGGGTACGAATTTCGCGTTCCGGGATCAGGTGGCGCACGACGGTCTGGAAGAAGGTCTCGTCCGGGATCCAGGTGGTGCGGAAGAAGCGCATCACATCGGGACGGTCGCGGGTGAAGTCGAGCAGCCGTTCAATCGTCTGGCGGCGCAGGCACCACCACTGGCTGCCGATCATGATCTGCAGATCGGCGGGAACCGGGCGGGCGAGGCCGAGCCGCTTTTGCAGGTTCATCGACGCGTAGAACAGCCGCTTGCGACCGCGTTCGTTGAAATAATGCCGGTAGATCAGCCGTTCTTCCTTGATCCCGGTCTTGATCCAGTCGCTTTCGAGGAAATCGAAGCTTTCGATGAAATCCGCGTCATTGTCATCGAGGAACTGATGGACATATTCGGCGGATTTGATCGCCATGCAATCGCCCGACAGCATGTAGAAATGGGTGGCGCGGGGAAATGCCTGTTCCGCCGCCTCGATCGCCAGAAGGGTTGCATGAACCAGCGACCACTCGCCCCAGCCACATTTGATCCGCTTGCGGGCGAAGGCGACATTGGGATTGTCCTTGAGCGCGGTCCTGATCCGATCGAAATGCTCGGTCCGGGCGCGGGCGTCGAAATGGATCGCCATGCAGTCGCCGGCGGCGGTTAACCGCTCGGCCTGGTCGATGATCGCGTCGGGATCCTTGTGACACAGCAAAATGAACGCAATTTTTGCCATATCCTGAACCAAATCCTTTCAACCAGCGGAATTGTTGACATAGTTAACGTAAAGAACCATTGAAAAAACAGAGTTTCTTTGCTTTTTCGGCGTAATTGTGCCCCCGGCGCGTGCGATGAAGGCCGGGTTATAACGAGGATGGGCGGATATGGGGTTTCCGGGAACCTGGATGACGACGAGCGAAAGCATGCTGTACCGCGTGGTGCCGAAATGCGCCTGCTCGACGATCGGTCAGGTCATGTATTACTCGGATCATGGCGCGTTCTTCGATGGCGACATCCATGACGCGACCGGCGGCCTGCACAAATGGGCGCTGCCCGAAAGCCAGCCGCTGATCGCCGCTGCGGTGAAAAAGCACACCAGCTACGCGTTTACATCGGTCCGCAATCCTTACGGGCGCATCCTGTCGTCGTTCTTTGACAAGATCTGCGGCATCCAGCGCAACGGCAAACGGTATCGCGGCAACCTAGTGCCGCTTCTGATGCAGAAATACGGGATCGAGATCGAAGGCGATTTCGACCAGATCGCGTCATTCCGCCGGTTCCTGCTGTTTGCCCGCGACACCATCAAATGGCGCCGCCCGATGGATCCGGACATCCACTGGTCGGCGATGTCGGGCCATATCTCGACCTACATCGTCAATGGCGGCAGCTACGACAGCATCTTTTTCACGGAAAAGTTCAATGAGGGGATGCAGCAGGTTCTCGACAAGCTGGAGGTCGCGCATCCTGTCGATCTGGCCGCGATGCCCCGGTTCAACGAATCCGAAGGCCACGGTCCGACCCGCGCCCATCCGATCGAGGATTACTTCGATGACCTGTCGATGCATCTGGTCCGCGAGATGTACAAGAAAGACTTCGATCTGTTCCGCTACGACATCGACAATCCGGGCAATAAGCTGCCGATCGGTGACGTCGATCTGGCCGAGGTGCATGCCAAGTTGGGCGACTGAGATCTGATCGGTCTTGTGACTTCGGAAATCGCCGGGAACGGCTTGCAGTCGCTTCCGCTTTGATATGGTTGCGATTATGGTCGCGACGAGCCATGTTTGCCGCGATGAACGAGTTCCCGATGCGCAAATTTCCCGGTTTTGAGCTTCCGTTCGGATCAGGCAGACCTGACCCGTCTGGCGATCAAGGCGGGCACCGATGATCGGCGCTGCCCTGCGCTGGATCCGGAACAACCTGGAAGCGGGGTCGATCCTGTTTCTATTGGCCCTGGTGGCCGCGCTCTGGCTGTTTTTCGGTGTCGCTGACGCGGTGCTCGAAGGCGACACCAGCGCGATCGACGAAGCAATCCTTCTGGCGATGCGCACGCCGGGCGAGACCGGCAATCCGGTCGGCCCGCCCTGGCTGGAAGAGATGGGTCGGGATTTCTCGGCGCTGGGCGGCGTCGCGGTGCTGGGCCTGATCACGCTGATCGTGGCGGGTTACCTTGCGCTGCAGGACCACATCCGGACAATGGGATTCCTGCTTGCATCGGTGGCGGGCGGGCTTGTCGTTTCGAGCCTTGCCAAACGATTCTTCGAGCGTCCGCGCCCGGATCTGGTTCCGCATGACAGCATCGTTTTCACGGCAAGCTTTCCCAGCGGGCATTCGATGATGGCTGCGGTCACCTATCTGACCCTTGCCGCCCTTCTGGCACGGATAGAGCCGAGACGGGTGGTCAAGCTGTACCTGCTGACGGTGGCGGTGGCTTTGACGATCGGTGTCGGGGTCAGCCGGGTCTATCTGGGGGTGCACTGGCCCAGCGATGTATTGGCGGGATGGGCGGCCGGGGCGGCCTGGGCCTTGCTCTGCCTCGGCGTTGCCCGGTGGCTGGCGCGTCGCGGCCAGATCGAGCCAGCGGTGGACGGCGATCCGGATGCCTAGCCGCGATCCGGGGCTGCGGCACCCGCTTCGCGATGCGGCGAATTCACCGCCGCGGATACTTTTCCTGAAAAGAAGCCCGCCGTTCATTTTTCGTTAAGGAAGCGGCGCGAGGGTGAGGTTGCGGTACAGGCTGGCAAGCCGATGGCCGCCTGAGAAGAAGGCACTCCGCCACCGGGCACGTTACGGGCGGGGTGCCTCAACCCCATTCGGGCTCAATGGCTCTGCCGGACTTGCGTGGGGTTTCAATTGGGGGATTTGATCAGGAAGGAATTCCGACGCTTGAGCGAATTAAACCTTGATCGCGACAGGACGAAAAGCCCGACCCGGTCCGGTGATGTGACTGCGAGCCCGGAGAGTGACACGCATCGGAACAAAGGCCCGAATCGGAGCTGCGATCACTCCGGATGTACGGATCGAAGAAAAGACCTGGACGCAGCGGCAGGTCTTTTGACCCGCGCTTGGCCCGCATACGTTCTGCCGCCGTTTCAGCAGTTCAGCGCCGTTAGCAGCGACTATTCGCCATAAACTTTTTGCCAATACAACTCTGGTTGATGTGGGTTTATGAATCTGAGCGGTCCACCAGCAGATTATTGCCTAGTCATTGGCGCGAAATTGCTTGCTAAGGCATTGCTTCCGTTTGCTTTTTTTTGGATCTGTCCGGTAGAGAATTATCTGGGGGCAGCACTAATCAACGACTCAAAGGAACTTCGCTAATGGACA